>JBBQTN010000131.1:0-14422 GCA_038213195.1 Acidimicrobiales bacterium
GCTCCGACGGCCCGGCCCCACCGGCCAACTCGCGGGCACCGACAATCAGCGTGCTCCGCGACATCCCCGCCGCCTCCGCCACCCGAGCCTGCCCACCCCGGCCCAGCACCCCCACCAAAGCCGCCGCCACCAAAAGCCGCAGCCGCACATCCAACAACGCAAACGCCGTCGAGAAGAACCCGGCCAGGCCCTCCTCACTCAACTCCACACACCAAGCATAGACCGCGCGACTAGATCAAGGACGGACCCTAAGAGGCTGAACTGCGGTACCAATATCTGGTCGGCTCGTCTCCGTCCGGGTAGTGGTCCGAAGAGCCGACTCCCGGGGTGGGCTCGGTAGGCAATGGTCGTGTCGTATTCCAGCGCGACTCCGCTTCGTGTAGCAGGGTGTCCCTTGCGGGCGATGCAGACAAACTCTTCCTCGTAGACCAGAAAGCTGTCCATGCCAGCGGTGTCGGTGGGGTTGGCGGGTCCGTCTGCGTCGACGGTCGGCTGCGGCATGATGATGAAGTCGAGCTCACCGCTGTGGAGGGCGCGTTCATCGACCCATTGGAGGTCGACGCACTGGACGGACATGCCTGGTGCCTCGTCGGCGAGCCTGCGGACAAGTGCACCGCCGATGGTCAAGACGATGCTGTCCGCGGTGGCGATGATGAACTGGCGGTTCACGGCGGCGGGGTCGAACGGCGGCGGCGTGAGGATGGATTCGAGGTCGTTGAGCGCCTGTTCGATGGTGGGCACCAGCTGGTGTGCGAGCGGTGTCAGCTGCATGGTGCGGCCGGATCTGACGAGGAGGTCGTCGCCGAACAGCAGCCGGAGCCGCTTGAGTGCTTCGCTGATCGCGGGCTGACTCATGTGCAGCGCTTGACCCGTGCCCGTGACCGTTCTTCTGCGCAGCAGTTCTCGTAGGATTGGCAGCAGGTTGAGATCGGTCGTGCGCAGGCGGTCGAAAACGGTCATTGACGGAGTTCCTGGATGAGGCTCCTGAACCAGCGGTGCGTCGGATCGGCATCCTGGGAGCTGCCCCAGAACGCCTTGACATTGACGGTCGGGAAGTCGAACGGTGGCTCGATGATCTCGACGTGCAGCAGTTCTGTGAGGCGTTCGGCGAGCAGGCGCGGGACCAAGGCAATGGCGTCGGAGCGTTCGACAAGGAAGCCTTGTGGGATGAACTGCGGCATTCGTAGGACGTCGGACCTGTCGCCCGCGGTTGTGGAGAGGGGGCTGTGCGGGTTGGCGCGGAAGGCGATGGTGGTCAGGCTGGATAGACGCTGCCGAGTCAGTGGCTCGGCGGTTGCAGGTCCGCCGGCGCGAGCGATGTAGACGAATTCCTCGGTGTAGACGGTGAAGCTGTTGCAGTGGGCGCCGGGGAAGGCCAAGTCGGGCAGGATCACGAGGTCGAGTTGACCGGAGTCGAGCGAGTGCATGTCCATCCACTGCAGGTCGACGAACTGCACGGTCACTTTCGGCGCGCGCTCGGCGAGGCGCGCCATCAAGCCGGGCGCGAGGGCGAGGACGATGGTGTCGGCCGTTGCGATCACGAACCGTCGCCGGATGTTACGGACGTCGAGTTCGTACGGCGTGAGCACCGCCTCGATCTGTCCGAGCACGTTCTCGAGCGGGTCGACCAACGATTTTGCGTAGTTGGTCGGCGTCATCGAGCGCCCGACGCGAACGAGGATCTCGTCACCGAGGAGTCGGCGGAGCCGCTTGAGCGCGTCGCTCGTGGCGGACTGGCTCATGCCGAGTTGCGCGGCGGCCTTGCTCACGCTGCTGGTGCGGAGCAGTTGGCGCAGGACCGGTAGGAGGTTGAGGTCGATCGCGCGCAGCTCCGAGGCCTGCCCGAGCACCCTGCCGCGATCTGTGTCGTTCAACGACGAGACCAGTGCACGATCATCGGGCGGAGCTTCCCACGGATTCGCTGGAGGCAGAATGCCACCACCGGTTGCCTCACGAAGCGCGAACCATGGCGGGGCGGAGACGCGGGGCCGTGCAAAGGAGCGCGGCCAGCTGCTCGTGAACGGGCATTCTTGCTGCGGCTCCTCCACAGCACAGCGAGCAATGCGCGCACGGGGACAGGCAGCGACAGCGAATCACCATCAGACCGCAGGCGGTCCGATTCGCTGAGCCGAGTTCGTGCGAGGGACGGGCTCGCGCCGATGGCCGGCGCCGCCCATAGGCGATGCTCACTGCGTTCGTCACGCATGAGGGAGACGCATGTGGAGGGCGTGTGGCCAGCTCTGTGAGGGTGGTTCTGTGGGTCGTGCCACCATCGGTGCAGCTCGCTAGCCGTGGTAGAGGAGCGAGCCCATCGCCGCGGGTGAGAACTCTGGTGCGGGGAGCCCGAGCAGATCCTCGACGTACACGGCGGCGAACGCCTCGCGTTGCGCCGTGGGGTGGTTCCGCATGGCGAGAAGATCCCGGAAGAAGCGCTGCACTGGGCGGTCGCGGTCGATCACGTTCCCTCCTCCCATCTCGATGATCGCCGAGACGGCGTCGAACGCTGTTGCGGTGGTGTCGGCAGCTTCGAAGCGGGCGCGCTTGCGGAAGCGGATGTCGGACTCGCCGCCTGCGCACGCCCGATCGAAGTCTTCGCGCCACCGCCGTGGCAGCCGCTCGCGCAGCAGGTCGATCGAGTTCAGCGCGTTCGCCGCTCGGAGGTGCAGGTACGGGTTCTGCGCTGCGGCCATGCCCGAGACGGCCGACACCCTGGACCGTGTGGTGTTCATGAACGCGTCCACTGCGCCGATCGCTGCACCCGTCGCGACGGCGGCGATGGTGTTGTAGAACATCGACAGCCACGACAACTTGTAGAGGGCGCGGTCGTTGATCTCGAAGCCGCGTTCAGTCCGCTGGAAGGCGTCGATGACGCGATGGGTCCGGTGATCCGGAACGACGGCGTTCACCAACGTGATCGTGCGACTTCCCGACCCCGTGAGCCCGACGACGTTCCAGCTGTCCGGGTCGATCGAGTAGTCGCTCTTGGGCACCACGAAGCTGCGGGCCTCCGTCCCGTAGGCGCCGTCGGTGACGACACCTCCGAGGATCACCCAGTCGGCGCCATCGATCCCGCTGCAGAACGCCCACGAGCCGTTGAGCACGAAGCCACCATCGACCGATGTCACCTTGCCGGTCGGCGCATAGGAGCTGGCGATGCCCCGGTCGGTGGAGGCGCCCCAGATCTCTTCCTGCACGCGCTTGTCCATGAGGGCGATCTGCCACGCGTGGACGCCGTAGAAGCCGCCGACCCACGCCGACGATGGGCACGCTGATCCGAGCAGGATGAGGCACTCGAAGAACGACGCCGGGTCGATCTCCAGGCCACCAAACTGTCGAGGGACAAAGCATCTGAACAGGCCGGCGTCGGACATCTCGCGCAACGACGCCTCGGCAACACGCTGCAGCGATTCGGTTTCCTCGACGCGTGCGGCAATGCTTGGCAGCAACGCTTCGATCCGGCCGACCAGGGCGCGGCCTTCGGCATAGCAACGATCGCTGTAGCTGGTGTCGTCGTCAGCGGCGGCGCGATCGATGAGGGAGAGTGTTTGCGACACTGGATGTTCTCCGTTTCTGACCCGGTCGCCAACGACCGGGTCCTTGAGTTGTGGGTTCAGGCGAGGGCGAGCGCGAGGCCGGCTGCGGGCGCGGTCTGATCGGACCGGAGGACGAGCTCGAGCAGCGGCTTGCCGGCCTTCATCGCAGCCAGCAGCTCCTCGGGGTCGAATGGATCCCCGACGGGGTTGGCCGCGAACTGCGGCCCGGCCATGAACGCGTTGGACGCCTCGGCGTCGAGGACGTCGACTTGGAACTCCATCGAGTTGCCGTCGGGATCGGCGTAGTACAGCGACAACGTCAACCCGTGTCGGATCGGTGCCAGCGGCACGACACCCATATCCTTCAGTCGCTCGTAGACCGCCATGAGGTCCTCGAGGGTGTCCCAGGTGTAGGCCACGTGGTGCACGCCGGCCCCGGTGCGGTTCAGCGAAGCGTTTTCGGGGCCTCCGCGACCGGTCTCATCGTCGGGCGCGGGACCGAGGTTCACGAACGCGATGCGGTGGTGCTCCTCGTCGTAGGCGAGGAAGGCGAGTCGGTCGTCGCGGTGCTGCACCTTGCACTCCAGGACCTTGGTGTACCAGTCAACCATCTCGTCGAGGTGGTGCGTCCGGTAGACGATGTGGGCGAACTTCGTGGGCGATGCCATGTCGTGGTGTCCTTTTCTTGGTGTTCGGGAGTCAGCTACAGATGACGTTGATGACGGCTTGACGGCCTTGCCTCACCGCGTGCAGGCCGCGGCGCAGTGCGGGCTCGAGGTCGGCACGGTCCGCGACGCGCTCGCCGAGCCCGCCCGACGCTGCGACGTACGCCTCGAACTCGGGTGCCGGCGACAAGTCGGAGAGCGAATGGCGATCTCGGCGCGCCAGGTACCCGTCCGGGTAGACCATCTTCGCGGTGGCGTCGACGGCGTTCCAGCGGGCGTTGTTACACACCACCGTCAGCACCGCCAGGCGGTGCTTGCGGCTCGCGTGGTGGCACGCAGCCGGGTTGGAGAACAGGTACGTACCGTCGCCCATGACGGCGACCATGGTCCGGTCGGGTGCCTCGACTTTGGCGCCGATCGCCGCGGGCAGCGCCCAGCCGAGCCCGCCGGTTGCCGGCAGGTAGAAGTACGAGCGAGGTGCGTGCGGCGCGATGTACTCCCGCAGCACCGAGTACTCGTTGAACAAGGTGCAACTGTCGTCGAGAACGTCGGCGAGCACGGCGCTCAGGAAGCTCGTCGTGATCGGGCCCGGGCGCGTCAGCTCGGTCTGGCGCCGGAGTTCGGTCGAATCCCGCACATTGGCAGCAGCGGCGGCCAGTTGCGCCCAGCGGCCCGGGTCGATTCGTTCCCGTCGTGCCTCGAGAGCGGGGACGAGGGCGCGGAGCAGCGCTGTTGGCGTGGCCGTGATGGCGAGGTCGCGTCGGTGGCTGCGAATCGGGTACCGCGAGAAGTCCGCATCTGCGCCGCACTGGGCGACGAACGCCCCCGGTGATGGCCCACCGAACTCCGGGATCCACGGGACATCGCTGTCGATAAAGCACAAGACGTCCGCATCACGCAGCACGTGCCCCATTGCGTAACCGAGATGCAGGGAGTGGTCCGACGGCAGGTTGAGGTAACGCGCCTGCTCTTCGACGTAGCCGATCGCGAACCGATCGCACAGCGCCGACAGCACCGCAACCGTGTCCGGCTCCGCGCCGCTCGCCATCGACGAGATGACCGGCATCCGCGCCTCCACCAGGGCATCCGCGAGCCGATCGACAGCGGACGGATCCGGGTGCGGCGCCGTCGCCGGGCGGACCGCGCAGCTCTCGGGTGGGGCCGAAACCTCGGCGGCGCCGGCGAGCACCTCGCGTGGCAGGGTCAGGTACACAGGCCCGCGAGGCTCAGTCATCGCCAGCGTCAACGCCCGATCGACGACGTCATCGACACCAACCGGACCCCGCAGCTCGTAGTCCCACTTCACCGCCTCCCGAACCAGGCCGGCCTGATCGAACATCTCCTGCGCCCAAGCGACACGCGTGTTGCGCGACCCGCGCCGCCCAGCCTCGTAGATCGGCGTCCGCCCCGCAGCGATCAGGATCGGGACGCGCTCCGCGGCGGCGTTGAGCGCGGCACACGCCGCGTTCGCGGTGCCCACGCTGACGTGGAACATGACGGCCTGCGCCAAACCGCTCATCAGGTAGGCGCCATGAGCCATGCCCATCGCCAGGTTCTCGTGAGCGGCGACGATCGGGCGCGGCAGCGGCGCAGTCTCGCCCAGCCTTGCGTACGCCTCCAGAAGCGGCGCGAAGTCGGTACCCGAGTTGACGTAGAAGTTCTCGACGCCACGCGAGCGGAGCAGCAGTAGGAACATCTCCGCGACGGTCGCCACGTTGATGTCGTCTTCAGCCATTCGCGGCCGTTGCTCCAATGGAATCACAGTCATCGTCTTCTTCCCCGACCTCGTTGGCCTCGGAGCGGCGTCGCTCCCCCGCCACCAGGATCTGCGATCGGCCACCATCCATCAACCCGGAGATTCCTGATGGAAGGCATCGATCGCGTTGATGCTCAGACCGGGAGGACGCCCGCCCGGTCGTTGTCACAGCCCGGTCGTTGTCACAAGGGAGCGGCGGATCACCTTCGCTCAGACAGGCCTGCTCGTCCGAGGCGGTGGCGGACGCGCGCAGCGGCCCCGTCGCGAGGATGTCGCGATGCTCGCCGGGATCGGGGTCGAGTACTACATCCAACTCGAGCACGGCACCGTTCTGGGCATCTCCGATGACGTCGTCGACGCCATTGCGCGAGCGCTTCACCTCTACGACCCGGAACGCAACCACCTGGTCGACCTCGTCCACGCGGCCAGACGACTCTCCGCCGCGACCGGCCGGTGACTTGGATTCGCATCGAGGAGACTGCCTGGGAGGTGCTGCAAGGGCGCTCCGACCCCCGATGCGGGACCACGCGCTCTCGTGGTCGCGACCTGCTGGACGCACGTGGATCGAGGCAAATTCGTCGGCTTCGGATCACCGTCGTGAGACGGCGCTGGCGAGGTCCTGATGTCGGTGAGCTCCGAACCGCAGCGCGCAGCCCCGCCCGATCATCTCCGCCCCCTCTCCAGCCCGATTCCACCATATGCCACCGTCTGCTCGGCGGTGATGGGGTGCCCTTCCCCGGGCGTCCGTTCCATCGAGGCCTTCGGCGAAACCGACCAAGACCCCGCCAACTATCCCGGTCGAGGGCGCTCCCGACAATAAGCGAACCAGTCGCGACGCAACGTTCCCAGTACGAGGACGAGTTCGACGCTCCTCGTGGGACGGCTGGCTCTCAGCTCAGTCGAACCGATCAGTCGGACCACGACTTCGACGATCGTTGTCTGTTCCGTTGAGTCCGCCTTCCCCGACCAGGCGGGAAGTTGTGCGCCGGCGTTCAGGGTGTGAAGGAGCTCGTGCGGAAACACGGGAGCCAGTGCGACCCCTACGACTCGGTGGCGCAGATCGACAACGCAGTCGCCAATGCGACCTGGTTCTTCCGCACCCACCTGACCGAGCGACAAGCCGCCTGAACGTGTCCCGGTGTGGTGCCTACCTGGTCCGGCCTCCGGCATTGACGCAGCGAGAGCCATGACCCTGAAGAACCCACACACCTGGAGGAGCCGGGGACAGTTCGTTGAGGTGCGCAGGAGTGACCTCACCCCCGACGACGCCGCGTTGCTGACGCACGACGCCATCCGTCCTGTCGCCGGGCTCCGCCGAGATCAAGTCGTCGCGGACGTCACGACCAGCGACGACTACTACCCGCGTCGAACAGGGGCGTGGCGGGTTGGTGGTAAGCGTCGGCGCACCGAAGGCTTTGATTTTCGTCAGAGGACGTGTAGTACTAGATATCTACTGACGGCTTGGAGAGATGCATCGGCATGATCGACAGCGGCGATCCAGGCGGCGGCTCAGAAGAGGCAGCCGCCGCACACGGCGGCCCGGCTCTTGAGGCAGGCGGCGAGATCGAACGTGGTGAGTTTGAGACGATCGCGGTCACCGAGCCGAAGGAGCGCAACCCGTGGATCGTGCTCGCCTCGACGAGCCTCGCAGTGTTCGCGGTGTTCCTCGACACCACGATCGGCTTCGTTGCCTTCCCGGCGATCAGCGCGACGTTCCGTTCCTCCGGCCCGTCGACGCTGTCGTGGGTACTCAACGCGTACACGCTGGTCTTCGCGGCGATGTTGATCCCGGCCGGCCGGCTGGCCGACCGGGTCGGGCGGCGCAAGATGTTCCTGATCGGCGTCATCGTGTTCACGTGCGGGTCGATGCTGTGCGGGCTCGCACCGAACGTCGGCGCCCTGATCGCAGCGGAGATGCTCGAAGCGGTTGGGGCAGCGATTCTCGTCCCAGCGTCGCTGGCCCTCGTGCTGCAGACCTTCCCTCGCGCCAAGATCCCCGTCGCCGTCGCGATCTGGGGAGCGGTCGGCGCGGTCGCCGGCGCAGCCGGGCCGACACTGGGCGCCGTCGTCGTCAGCAACCTCAGCTGGCGGTGGGCGTTCTACATCAACCTCCCCGTCGGCCTGATCAGCTACTTCCTCGGCCGCGCGGTACTGCCCGAAGGCAAGGAAGCCAACCCCGGCCGGCTCCCCGACCCGCCGAGCGTCGTGCTCCTGGCCGGCGGCATCGCGCTCGTGACGTACGCGATCGTCGAGACCAACACCTGGGGCTGGGCGAGCGGCCGCTTCGTCGCCACCCTCGCCACTGCGGCGGTGCTGCTCGGGACGTTCGTCTACCGCTGCAACCGGGTGCCCAACCCGCTCATCCACCTCGGGCTGTTCAAGATCAACAACTTCCGCTGGGCGAACATGGCGATGATCATCTTCGCCATCGGGTTCAACGCGATGTTCCTCGGCAACGTGTTCTTCCTGACCAGGGTGTGGCACTACTCGATCCTGCGCGCCGGGCTGGCCATCTCGGTCGGACCGCTGATCGTCGCCGCCACGGCCCCCCGGTTCGGCAAGCTCGCCGGCCGGATCGGCCAACGCAGACTGCTGGTGCCCGGCGGTTTGATCTGGGCGGCCGGTGGCGTGTACCTCCTCGCCCGGGCGTCGACCTCGCCCGACTACCTCGGCGTCTACCTTCCCGCGGTGGTATGCACCGGGCTCGGTGTCGCGCTGTGCCTCCCCCAGCTGTCGTCGGCCGCGGTCCAGGGACTGCCCGCCGACCAGTTCGGCGCCGGATCGGCCGTCGGCCAAGCAGTCCGTAACCTCGGTTCCACGTTCGGCGTCGCCCTCGTCGTCGCGTTCACCACAGGCCTCACCGCCGCCAACGCACTCGACGGCTTCCACCACGTCTGGTGGCTACTCGTGACATCAGGCGTCTGCGTCACCCTGCTCTCGACCCGCCTCGTTCGGGTCCAGGCCCCCGTCGCCGTGGAGATGGCCGCACAAAGCGCCCACTGACGTTCGGCTGCCGGGCAGACCGGGTGGTCCGTCAAGTTATTTCGCCGAGCATAGTTGTTGTCGGGTTCGTTCGCGTTCTGGCTGGTGTCACTGCCAGCAGTGGAAAGCCAACGCCATGGCCAGACCAGGAGGTCACCGGTCGAGATCGCGCTTAGCGGGGCAGCAGCCGGCAGCTGCAGAGTTGGGGTGCCGACACTCCATCGCTCAGGACCTGGCGATGCGCTGCAAGATCGCGTTGTTGTGTGCCGACGCGAACCCCGGCGCGCAGATCGCCAGCACGGTGGTTTGCAACCCGGCAACGGTGCCGAAGTGGCCTCTTCGCGTCGCTGAGCATCGTCTCGACGGGGTTCTTCGACGAACCTGGCCCGGGTGCGGCACCCACGTTCGGCGACGACGTGGTCGAGCAGATCGTGATCGACACATTGCAACGTCACGCATCGGTCCACGCGCTCGATGGCCGAACGTCACGGACCAGCCGCCGAAACGTGGGAGATCTGGCGGGGGTTCGGGCTGAAGCCGTGGGAGATCGATGAGCTCAAGGTCTCGCCGGCCCACAGTTGATCGACTAGATCCCTGACATCGTCGAGTGGTGGATGAACCCGCCGATCAATGCGCAGCGTTCCGGTCGATGAGGAACCGCAGATCCAGGCGTTAAACCGGACCGCGCCTATTCATCTGGCACAACGCCGCCGAGGAGATCCTCGAACGATTCCGCCGCTGTCGCGCAGCCGTCACCAACACCGGATTCGCTGACGGACCAGCCTGCAGGCACTAGCGCGGCGTTGTTATCGGATCCGCATGCCTGTGCACAAGCTTCCAGGCGTCGCCCTCCAACCGATAGACGCTGGTGATACGCAGGGCCGCTGGCGACAGGGTGTCCGCGCCCACGCCGGCCATCGTTTCCCGGTGTTCCACTTGGACCACAACCGCAAGGCTTTCGGTCAGGTAGGTCGCAATATGGTCGAACTCGGCCGCCTGGCCGCCCCGCATGCGTGTCGCGGCACTGGCCAAAGCGGCCTCAACGCTCTCGCGGCCGCGTGCAAACGGGCCGAACGGATTGCCCCAGGTCACATCGTCACGATCGGAAAGCAGATCCACATAGCCAGCGCTGTCACCCTTCAACATCGCGTCGAGCGCGGCGTGATTCTGCGCAATCGCGTCTTCTAGTGTCTTCGCAGTCATTCGTGTATCTCCCATGGTAACAGTTGGTGGTTAAAGACCAAAGGTCAGCCGGCGGCCGATCGAAGCCGTCGAGACGGACCACCTCGGCCGCGAGGTAGGCAATGAACTGCTTGTAAGACTACGGCTCCAGCGCCCCGGCTCGAAAGCCCAGACCCCCGTGCATCCAGAGCAGGTGAGATCGTGCGACCGAAGGGTGAGGGTAATGTTGAACTGCTCGACACGGCAGTGATGACGTCCTGCACGGTGGCAGCCGCTCGACATCCCAGAACGTGCAACAGATTGTGCGACGCACGCATCCCGGATCGCCGGCTACGCGAGCGTTCCGCGGACGCCGCCTGAAGCATCCGGTACCCCTTCTCAGTCGGGCAACGTCATCATGTGGTCCGGGCCGGTCCCGTATTCGCGAGGAAGTCGAGGATCGCTGTCGAGAGTGCTTGTGGTGCCTCCATGGCTGCGTAGTGACCTACGCCTTCGAGCTGTATCGATGTGACGTCCCCGGCGGCGACTTGGGAAACGGTCCGTGACGTGAACGGACCGCCGCCCGCACCGACCGCGAGGACGGGCATGGTCAGGGGGCGGGCGTTTGCAAGTGCCTTAATCTCATCGCCCTCCGACAGCATCGACCGGTAGAGGCCCGCGGCGCCGCGCCATCCGTCCTCGCGGGCGTAGGTGCGGGCGAACTCGGCGACGTCGGCGTCGGTGATCGATCCTGGAACGGCGGTCATCGATGGGAACGCCCAGTTGCCGAGGAGTTCGCGTTCGCGGCCGGCGAAGAGCATCTCGGGGACGCCGGGAGCGGCGAGAACGCCGATGTGCCAGGAGCCGCCGCGGGTGACGTCGGCGAAGGCTTCGAGACCGAAGCCGGCGAGGCCCATCTCGATGGCGGTGAAGCTGCGGACGTTGTCAGGGTGCATGGTTGCGAGCCGGAAGATTGCGCCGCCGCTGATGTCCTGCCCGGTGAGGTGAACCGGGCCGACGTCGAGGTGTTCGATGAGATGATGCAGATCATCGGCGGCGGTCGCGCTGTCGTAGTCGGCGTCGGCAGTGGTGGAGTCACCGAAGCCGCGCAAGTCGACTGCAAAGACACGGTGGCGAGCAGCGAGCAGTGGGATGACCTTGTGGAAGGCCCACCAACTCTCCGGGAATCCGTGGACGAGCAGGACCGGGGATCCCGTTGTGCCCGCAGCGACATAGTGCAACTCGGCGCCGTTGACGCAGGCGGTGTGGTGGGTGATCCCGCTGATCGCGGGGCTGGATGATGCTGTTTCCATGGTCTCTCCTCACGTCGACAACCTGGTTGTCCAATAATAGACCACTTGGTTGTCGTTGTCCAGCCGGGTGTCGTAACGTGCGGGCGTGCCGCGTTCGGGACCCAACTTGGCCCTGCTGCTCCTCGGCAGTTACCGAAAGCTCGTTGACGCTGCGGTTCTCGAGCTGACGGCTCGCGGCTTCAACGACGTACGGCCTGTGCACGACTTCGCCATGCGAGCCATCGCCGCGGGGGCCGACAGCGCCTCCGAGCTTGGGCGCAGGCTGTCTGTGTCGAAGCAGGCTGCGGCGAAGACAATCGCGATCCTCCTCGAGCGCGGCTACGTCGTACGCGACGAGGACCCCGCCGATCGGCGCCGCAAGCGGATCGAGGTCACGTCACTGGGGTTCGAGGTGATGCGCACGGGCGAGGCGATCTTCGACGAGCTGCGCGAGAGCTGGAAGCTCGAAATCGGCGAAGTCGAACTACATACTCTCGAGGCACAACTCACAGCGCTCGTTGGCAACGCACCGGTGCGAAGCGAAGCGCCCGGCTGGGTCGCTCTCGAACTCGACGGACGATGATCCGCCTGGCCGCCGCGCCGCAGTCAGCCCCGGATCGGCCGCCCCACAACGTTGCGCCCTTGTAACGCTAACGCGTCCCCAACCGCCGGGAAGGCGGCGGGCGGCGCCTACTTCCGTTCGTGACGCTGAGTGATCACCTAGTCGTTCGGCGCACGTGATGCCCACCGGCACCTTGCGGACGCGCCGATCCCGGCGCAATCCTGCCCGGCAACCCCGCAGTGCGGCCGGGCTACCTCTGGACGTAGACAGTCAAGGGAGGGAGCACTCCATGCTTCTCCATGACCGCTGCGATCTCCGGAGGTGGCGAACCGAGCGCCGCCATCATCCGGTCGACATCGGCGACGTTGGCCGACACCGCAACCATGTTGCTGCCGTCGTGTGCCGCGTGATCGACGACATCCGAACCACCGAGTCCTGCGAGCGCCTCCGCCCGCTCCGTCGTAAATCCGAGCCACTTGTCGACATCAGCGACTCCGTGGGTGATCAGCATCTTGGGCATCGAGTGCTCCTTGCAGCCGAGCGTCGTCACCGACGCGAGGGGCTACCGTACCCGATGCACTGCGGTCCATTTCGCAGGTCGACGAACTCGAGACCCCGGGTGCACGAGTGACGCACGGGAAGCGACCGGGTACGCGATTCGATGGCGCAATCGGTCGCTCTACGTCACCGAGCAGATGCCGCGTTCGATGTGGACTGATTCGGATCGTCGTCGCCGAGAGGCATTGGCGCTGCTGCGTCTGAAGATTGGACGCGTCGGCGACACGCTCCTCGGGGGCGCCCTCGAATCCACCGTCCACAGGCATGCGTGCCCGGAGCACGTCATTGACGAAGCGGTCGGCGCTGTCCTTCGAATCCCACACTGCTGCGATCAGGTAGCCGCCCTCGGTCGGGCCGGCCGCATGGTACGTCTGGCCGTCGGGTAGGCCGTTCGCTGGGTGCACCGCGGCGCGCATCCGCTGGTACTGGCTCTCGGTACCGCCGGGCCAGAAATGGCTCATTAGATACGCCATGGGTGCTCCTCACGACTGGACGATCGTTCGACCCTACAACCAGGTCGGACTCGTGTCATCAGGACCAGCACGGACCGGTTCGATCGCGTCCCACAACGCTGGCGGCGTGCCCCCGAACGATGTGCGCCCTTCCGCCGCGAAGGGTGCCCACCAACGCCGGTTGCGCTACATAGAGCCGATGCATACGCATCGCGTCGGGCAACCTCCGGAGGATGCGGCGCTGGCACGCGGCCTCGCATCGCTGAGGCGAGGCGGCCGCAGGACCAGCCGTCCGTTCGGATCGGTTCGAATCCCGTTCCTGCGCGAGGGTAGTCGGCTGCTGGCGACTCCGTGGTGGCCGTCGACGGTCGGCGTCAGGCGTCTCCCGGCGTTCCGTGTTGCGCTGCGGCGGTGCGGCGGTGCGCACTGCGGCCCGCTCGTCCAGCAGGTGTAGCACGATGTGGTCGACGCTCGTGCTGCGCAGCTCTCGCGGCAGCGCCTCGTGCGTCGTTGCTGCGATCTCGTCGGCCGCTGTGGGCTGCAGCTGTCGGGCGAGGTCCTCGAGCCTGTTGGCGGCGAGGTAGGCGTCCGCACCGGCCCGGCGGAGTCGGATGACGGGACCGCTCAGGTCGATGTCGCGGTCCCAGTCCTCGAGCTCCACGACGACGAGCTCGGCGCTCGGGTACGCCTCCTTCAGCGCAGTAACGTCTGCGGACTGCACACCGGCGTGAGCACCACGTCGGCGACGTCGACTGTTTCGCGGATGTCGACCACCCGTGCGTCACCGAGCATCTACGCGAACTGCGCCATCGCGGCCGGCTTCAGCGGAACGGCACCCACGACCGTCAGCCGTCGTTCGCGCACGTCGAACTCACCCGCCATCCGACAACGCTAGACGGGCCGGCTGGTGTGACGCGTCCTGCTGGCTGCGCACGCAGTTCCAGAGCTCGCCGGTTCGTCCAGCATCGATCGCGACGTCGGCGGGTACGGACCGGCCATGTCACGGGTCAGGTCAGCGGTCATGTCAGTCGTGCGGCCGAGCACGGGGTCGTGGGAGGGTCAGGCCGTCCGTGGGCTGGCGTGGGCCCGGATCGGGCTGGGTGTGGTGGCGTTGGTCGCCCCATCGGTGCCCGCCAAGCCGTGGGTCGGGGCCGACGCAGCGCGCACATCCACGCAGACCCTGGCTCGAGCCCTGGGTGCACTCGACCTCTCGCTCGGGCTCGGCACCGTGCAGGCCAGCCGGCACCGGGCGCCCGTCCGTGGTTGGCTGGAGGCATGCGCCCTGTCGGATGCCGGCGATGCGTTGACGACGCTCATGGGGTGGCGATCGCGTCCGAAGCTCGGGCGGCTGGGTGTGCTCGGGGCGGCAGCCGGCGGCGCGATCGGATGTGGTGTGCTCGCCCGCCGCACCTGACGACCCGAACGGCGATACGCGCCCAGCACCAACCGATCCGACATCTG
>JBBQTN010000132.1:0-14366 GCA_038213195.1 Acidimicrobiales bacterium
TCGGAGTCGAGCCCAGCGGCCCGTTCAAGTCCGACCACTACCGCTACTGATCGGTCGGGGACCGGCGTCCGTGCTTGAGGGTCGGGGACCGGCGTCCGCTCGCTGGCGCTCGCTTTCGCCGGTCGCCTCGTGCAGCTCGTCGCTGGCGCTGCCCTCGCCGCCGTCCTTGAGGGTCGGGGACCAGCGTCCGCTCGCTGGCGCTCGCTTTCGCCGGTCGCCTCGTGCGGCTCGTCGCTGGCGCTTCCCTCGCCGCCGTGCCTGACGGTCGGGAACTGGCATCGGCTTCGCTTCCGGTCGGGGGCTTCCGCCTGCTCGTCCGTGTCCGCCCACAGCCCGCCCGGTACGTACCGACTGGAGGAGGACACAGAGCGGGGTGCGGGCAGAGCTCTGACCTCTTCGGCATCGGAGCGTGTCGAGGGCCGCTGCCGACAGCCGCACCGAAACCTGCTCGGGAACCCTCGCGCACCCCCCTGGTACGACTGCACCATGATGTTCATCAGCACCTGCGCCGGCTGCAACGAGCCCGGCGACGTCCTCTGCCGGCGCTGCCGGTTCTCCCTGGTCGCCACTGCGCCGGTCACGACCGCCGCCGGAGTGCGCGCGGCGATGCCGTTCGACGGGGTCGCCCGTCACGCGGTGCTCGGCCTGAAGTTCCGCAACCGTCGCGGCGTCGCCCGTCAGCTCGGCGCATTGATGGTTCGCCGGCTGCTCCCACAGGGTTCTGCGGCGCGGGCGGTCGACCTCGTCACCTGGGCGCCGACCAGTTCGTCGCGGATCGCCGAGCGTGGGTTCGACCAGGCTGAGCTGCTGGCGCGGGCGGTCGCCCGTGAGCTGGGCGTCCCCTGCCGGGGCCTGCTGTACCGCGCTCACGGCGAGCCGCAAGCCGGGCATGATCGTCTCGCCCGGCTCGGTGGTCCGTCGTTCCGGGCTCGCGCCCCACGTCAGGGGATGCGGGTGCTGCTGGTCGACGATGTCGTCACGACCGGCGCCACGCTCGCGGCTGCCCGCCAGTCACTGCTCGCCGCCGGGATCGCAGACGTCAGATGCATCGCCGCGGCGGCGACGCCGTCGGTCGGCGCGCTCGGTGACCATCGCCGCCTGGCGCTGGCGAGCTGAGCGGCCGTGGCTCGAGAGGCGGGCGCCGGCGCCGCCAAGGGCGGCCAGTCCAGCGCCAGTGAAGCGCCGCCAGCGCCGGCCAGCCGGGCGCCTTTGCCCTGCCGCCAGCGCCGGCCAGCGCCCACTGCCGTGCCGCCAGCGCCGGCCAGCCGGGCGCCACTGCCGTGCCGCCGTGCCGTGGCGGCGATGCCTGTCCGTCCACGCGCCATGCCGGCTCACGGTTCCCACGGCGACCGCCAGGCGGAGGGTCGGTCTACGTCGGCGAGGTGGTGGCGGAACATGATCGACAGCCGTGGTCCTTCGACGTGGGCCATCTTCGGGACGCAGTGCTGCCAACCGTGCTGGCAGGCTCCGCCCATCACCAGCAGGTCGCCGTCGCCGAGCGACCACGCCCGCGAACTGCCGCCGCCGATCGGCCGAACGCGGAACGGCCGCGCCGCTCCCGTGCTGAGGATCACCACCACCGGGTCCTCGTGGTCGAAGCGCTCCCTGTCGCTGTGCCAGGCCACCGAGTCGCAACCATGCCGGTAGAGGTTGAAGCCGATCGAATCGAATGGTCTGGCGTAGTGCTCGGCGAGCAGGGCGCGGGCCTCGGCCAGCACCGGGAGCGGTTCCGGCTCGGGGCTCGCCTCGCTCCACCAGGCCGTCAGACGCGGTTCGGGCAGGCGCCGGTGGTACATCGTCACCTCGCGCTGGCGCCACGGCAGCGCCGCTGCCAGCTCGAGCAGCACCGCGTCGCCACCACGCAACCAGCGCGGCGCATGATCGACCCACGACTCGGCATCGAGCCAGGTGCGCGCGAGCGAGCCGAGCGATGCGTCGACGGAGGGCTCGTCCCCGCCGAACAACGACGTCTGCCATGCCGCTCCGGAGGCGTCCAGCACGTTGGCGGCGACCATGGCTCCAGTGTGTCGGATCGAACGTCCGTTCGCAAGACCTGCATTGTGCTCCCGCACGACGACTCGCCGGACAGGGTCGCCGAAGCAGCGGCGATCGGCGGCGGACCAGGGATCGCCTCCCCACGGGCATGACGGGGGCGACTGGTACTGTTGATCGGTGGCCGGATCGAGCTCTCGCCCGCCCGCCCCGCTCGACATCGACGGGCTCGACGCCACCAGGCGACCATTCGGATGGGCACGGATGCTGCCCCGCGCGGCGTATGTCGATCCCGACGTGCTGGCGTGGGAGCGGCGTCACCTGTTCGACGGCGGCTGGGTCTGCGTCGGTCGCGCCACCGAGCTCACGCGCCGCGCAGGTGAGCAGGCCGCCGTGCGCGTCGGCGCGACGAGCGTTCTGCTCACGTGCGATGCGTCCGGCGCGGTGCATGCGTTCGTCAACATCTGTCGCCACCGTGGCCACGAGCTGCTCGCCTGCGCAACGACGACCCGGCGTGGTGTCGTCCAGTGCCCGTACCACGCGTGGTCGTACGAGCTCGACGGTGCGTTGCGAGTTGCGCCCCACGCCGACGCGATGCCGAATGTCGTGCCCGACGAGCTCGGGCTGCGGCGGATGCCGTTGGCGATGTGGGCCGGATGGTTGTTCGTCAATGTCGACGGCTGTGCCCCACCGTTCGACGAGCACGTCGGTGGTCTCGCCGGCCTCGTCGCGCCGTGGGCGCCGGAGCGGCTGCGGGTCGCCGCCACCCACAGCTACGAGATCGCCGCGAACTGGAAGGTGGTGGTCGAGAACTACCACGAGTGCTCCCATTGCCCGCTGATCCATCCCGAGCTGTGCCGGGTCTCGACCGCCGACAGCGCCGTCAACGTCGACGACCTGCCGGGCGCGTTCGTGGGCGGCGCGATGCGCCTCGCCGATTCAGCGACGACGATGAGCCTCGACGGCAGATCGCCCGTCCACCCGCTTCCGGGCCTTGACGACGAGCAGCGCAGGCAGGTGCTCTACGTGCAGTTGTTCCCGAACCTGCTCGTCAGCCTGCATCCCGACTACGTGCTCAGCCACCGCATCGAGCCGCTGACCGCGACGACCTCGCGGATCGAGTGCCAGTGGATGTTCGAGCCCTCGACCGTCGGCGCATCCGGCTTCGACCCGACGTACGCCGTGGAGTTCTGGGACGTCACCAACCGCCAGGACTGGGCTGCTGTCGAGTCGGTGCAGCGCGGGCTCGACTCGCCGCAGTTCGTGCCCGGCGTGTTCGCCGAGAACGAGGACGCGGTGTACCAGTTCGCCTCGATGATGGCTGCCGCGTACGCCGGCGCCCAGATCGCCCGTCCCGTCGTCGGCCCGGTGCTGCGAGACATCGCGGACAGCGCCTGATGCCGGCAGCAGACGGCCGGGGCGGAGCGCGTGACACGGCGACCTGTGGCAGAGCGGCTTCTTGTCGAACAAGCGGGCACGGTGCGGCTGACGCTCGTCGGAGACGCTGCGTGGCTCCGACCCAGGCCGCGGACCTCAGGCGTCGTCGGCCGCAGGCGCGAGCCCGGCAAGCTCGCGCACGGTCGCGACGGCCGGGCGCGGATCCTCGTCGACGACCACGCCGTGGATGCCGATCGCAGCAGCGGCGGCGACGTTGGTCTGCACGTCGTCGAGGAACGCCGCCCGGGCGGCGCCCACGCCGAGACGTTCGAGCGAGAGTCGGTAGATCGCCGGGTTCGGTTTGCGCAGACCGACCTCGTGGCTGTCGACGACGTCGTCGAACAGCTCGGCGAACGGCAGCAGCTCCCACCACATCGCCCGGAACTCGCGCACGTTGTTGGTCAACACGCCGAGCTTGATGACGGGCTGCGCCGCACGCAGCTCGTGGACCAGGGCGATCACCTCGACGTTCGGCTCGAACACGTACCGGCTGTCCTCGGGCTGTGGTGGGATCTCGATGCCGCGGGCCGCGAACGCCTCGCGGTTCAGCCGGCGGTTCTCCTCGAGGGAGATCTCGCCGCGCTCGAGGCGGTGCCACGGGTGGTCGCCATCGCTGCCGTAGTCGCCCACCAGCAGCTCGGTGATCGTCACCGGGTCGTGGTCAGGGAAGCGCTTGGCGAACTCGGACGGGCGGCCGTTGCGGGTCAGCACGCCGCCGAGGTCGAAGATCACCGCATCGATGCGCCGCGCGCTGTGCTCGTCGGACCCGCCTTGTCGCGCCGAGTGGGAATGCACCGAGAGGTCGGCGGAGTGGTCGCTCACGCCACCAGTCTGGCGATCTGCGACGGTCTTGGCCAGAATCGAGGCCGATAGGCTCGATGCCCACATGGGCATTCTCGATCGCATCCTCCGCGCCGGAGAGGGCAAGAAGCTCAAGGCCCTCGAAGGTCTGGTCCCTGACATCAACGCGCTCGGCGTCGAGATCGGCTCGCTCACTGATGCGGCGCTGCAGGCCAAGACGGCCGAGTTCCGCCAGCGGCTCGACAACGGCGCCACCCTCGACGACCTGTTGATCGAGGCGTTCGCGGTGACGCGTGAGGCGGCGACGCGGGTCATCGGGCAGCGCCACTTCGACGTGCAGTTGATGGGCGGCGCGGCGCTGCACTTCGGCTGGGTCGCCGAGATGAAGACCGGCGAGGGCAAGACGCTCGTCAGCACGCTGCCGGTGTACCTCAACGCGCTCGGCGGCAAGGGCGTGCACCTGATCACGGTCAACGACTACCTGGCCCGCTTCCACGCCGAGTGGATGGGCCGGATCCACAACTTCCTGGGCCTCGACGTCGGGCTGATCGTGCCGGGCTTCAAGGAGAGCCCGGCGGAGAAGCGGCTGAGCTACGCCGCCGACGTCACCTACGGCACCAACAACGAGTTCGGGTTCGACTACCTGCGCGACAACATGGCCGGGACCCTCGCCGAGAAGACCCAACGCGGCCACAACTACGCGATCGTCGACGAGGTCGACTCGATCCTCATCGACGAGGCGCGCACCCCGCTGATCATCAGCGGCAGGGTGGCCGATGCCGCCAAGCTGTACTACCAGTTCGCCTCGATCGTGCGGTCGTTGCGGCGCGACATCGACTACGAGGTCGAAGAGGACAAGCGCGTCGTCGTCCCGCTCGAGGACGGCATCGACAAGGTCGAGGCGGCGCTGAACATCGAGAACATGTACGACGAGGTGCAGCAGAACCTGGTGCACCAGCTGTCCGTCGCGCTGAAGGCCAAGGAGCTGTACAAGCGCGACAAGGACTACATCATCCAGAACGGCGAGGTGAAGATCGTCGACGAGTTCACCGGCCGCATCCTCGAGGGTCGCCGCTGGAGCGAGGGCATCCACCAGGCCGTCGAAGCCAAGGAGGGGGTGAAGATCAAGGAGGAGAACCAGACCCTCGCCACGATCACCCTCCAGAACTACTTCCGGATGTACGACAAACTCGCCGGCATGACCGGGACCGCGCAGACCGAAGCGGCCGAGCTGATGAACACGTACGGCCTCGCCGTGGTGCCGATCCCGACGAACGAGCGGGTCATCCGCGCCGATCAGCCGGACTTGATCTACAAGGCCGAGACCCCGAAGTTCGAGTCCGTCGCCGACGACATCGCCGCGAAGTACGAGATCGGCCAGCCCGTGCTGGTCGGCACGATCAGCGTCGAGAAGAGCGAGCACCTGTCCCGCTTGCTGACGAATCGCGGCATCCCTCACGAGGTGCTCAACGCCAAGCAGCACGCTCGTGAGGCGCAGATCATCACCCAGGCCGGGCGCCTCCACGGTGTCACGGTTGCGACCAACATGGCCGGACGCGGCGTCGACATCAAGCTCGGTGGCGACCCCGAAGGCCTCGCCCGGCAGGCCGTGATCCACGAGGGTGTCTCGCCCGACCTGCTCGTCGACGACTTCACGATGCCCGTCCCGCTCGCCGAGATGCCCGAGGAGTTCCGCAACGCCCGAGCCGCAGCCCTGGCCCGGTACGACCAGTTGCTCGCCGAGTTCAAGGTGCAGTGCCAGACCGAGGGTGACGAGGTGCGCGCTGCGGGCGGCCTGTACGTGCTCGGCACCGAGCGTCACGAGAGCCGTCGCATCGACAACCAGCTGCGCGGCCGCTCCGGCCGTCAAGGCGACCCCGGCGAGAGCCGCTTCTACCTCAGCCTCGACGACGAGCTGATGCGCCTGTTCGCGACTGGCGGACTGAGCTGGGTGATGGGCCGTGCCATGCCCGACGACGAGGCGATCGAGGCGAAGATGCTCACCATGGCCATCGAGCGGGCCCAGACCACCGTCGAGCAGCGCAACGGCGAGGTCCGCAAGAACGTGCTCAAGTACGACGAGGTGATGAACGAGCAGCGCAAGGTGATCTACCAGCGCCGCGACCAGATCCTCGAGGGTGCCGACCTCAAGTCGGCAGCGATGGAGTACCTCGCCGACGCGGTCAACTCGCTGCTCGAGGCGCACTGCCAGAGCGTCGCCGACGACGAGTGGGATCTCGAGGGCCTCGTCAAGGAGCTGAAGACGTTCTGGCCGAACGAGATCTCGGTCGACCAGCTCGACGATGCCGGCAACACCGACAAGATGTACGACCTCGTCATGGCCGATTCGTCGAGCTACTACGAGAAGCGCGAGGCCGAGCTCGGCTCCGAGGTGATGCGGGACGTCGAACGCCAGGTGATGCTGCGGATCATCGACCAGCGCTGGCGCGAGCACCTCGAGGAGATGGACTACCTGCAGGAGGGCATCAACCTGCGCGCGATGGGCCAGGTCGACCCGCTCACCGAATGGCAACGCGAAGGCTTCGACATGTTCGGGGCGATGATGAAGGGGATCGCCCAGGACTTCGTCCGCTACGTGATGCACGTCCAGGTCATCCGCCAGGATGCGCCGGTGGCGCCGGTGCAGAACGTGCAGCAGACCTCGAGCGAGGACGAGCCGACGGGGAGCGGCTTCGCGACCGCAGCGTCGGCGGCCGCGGCGGCCGGCGAGATCACCCAGGAGGCGGCGGCGTCGGCCGCCCCGGCGCAGACCGCCACGAAGCAGCAGACCATCGTCAAGGACGAGTGGTCGAAGACCTCGCGCAACGCACCATGCCCGTGCGGCAGCGGCAAGAAGTTCAAGATGTGCCACGGCAAGACGAACTGATGGTCGGGACTGGCCTCCGCTGTGCTTCGGCTGCTCCCTCCGTGCGGCTCGTCGCTGGCGCTCCCCTCGCCGATCTGATGGTCGGGACTGGCCTCCGCTGTGCTTCGGCTGCTCCCTCCGTGCGGCTCGTCGCTGGCGCTCCCCTCGCCGCGGCCTGAAGCACCTTCATGCGTGACTACACAGACGATCTGCGCGAGCTGCGCCGCCGCCTCGGCGAGGCAGAGGGCTACCTCAAGATCGAACCGAACAGGGCGCGGCTGAGCGAGCTGGAGCTGGAGGTCGGCCGGCCGGACCTGTGGGACGACCCGGAGCTGGCGAAGCGGACCAATGCCGAGTACGTGGCGATCCGCGACGACCTCGCCACCTACGACGGCCTCGCCCAGGAGCTCGACGACACCGAGGTCCTGCACGAGATGGCGCGCGAGGTCGACGACGCCTCACAGGAGTCCGACATCGACGCGGCGATCGCCACGATCACCGCCCGGCTCGATCAGTTGGACCTGCGCAGCCTGTTCACCGGCGAGCACGACGAGCTCGACTGCATCGTCCAGATCAACGCCAAGGACGGCGGCGTCGACGCCCAGGACTGGAGCGAGATCCTGCTGCGGATGTACGGCCGCTGGGCCGAGCGGCGCGGCTTCGGCTTCGAGGTCGACGCAATCAGCGAAGGCACAGAGGCCGGCATCCTCTCCGCCGAGTTCACGATCAAGGGCCGCTACGCATACGGGTTGATGACCGGCGAGCGGGGCACCCACCGGCTCGTGCGGATCAGCCCGTTCGACAACCAGGGCCGGCGACAGACGAGCTTCGCCGGGGTGCAGGTGTGGCCCGTGATCGACAACCCCGACGTCGAGGTCAACGATGCCGACATCCGGATGGAGGTCTTCCGCGCCAGCGGCGCCGGCGGTCAGCACGTCAACAAGACGTCCTCCGCCGTCCGGCTGATCCACGAGCCGACCGGTTTGATCGCGTCGTCGCAGGAGGAGCGCAGCCAGCTCCAGAACCGCGAGAAGGCGATGAGCCGGCTGCGGACGATGATCGCCGCGAAGGTGGAGGAGGAGCGCCAGACGGAGCTCGACCAGATCGCAGGGCGCCAGGCCCAGGTCGGGTGGGGCAGCCAGATCCGCTCCTACGTGGTGCAGCCGTACCAGATGGTCAAGGACCTGCGCACCGAGGTCGAATCGAGCAACATCTCCGGCGTCCTCGACGGCGACCTCGACGAGTTCATGGTCGGCTACCTCCGGTGGCGACGCCGGGAGGCGGAGTAACCCGGGTACTCTCGTGCGCCGTTGCCGCCACGCCCCGCTCCGTCCGAGCGGCGCGCTCGGGCGGTCGCCCCTGGACCATGATCACGCTCTCGAACGTCACCAAGAACTACTCGTCCGACGTCACCGCGCTGCGCGACGCCAGCTTCGAGGTCGCCAAGGCCGAGTTCGTGTTCCTCGTCGGTCCGTCCGGGTCGGGCAAGAGCACCCTGTTGCGCCTGCTCAACCGCCAGGAACGACCGGAGCGTGGTGAGGTCTGGGTGGCCGGTCGGAACATCAACGACATGCCCGACAGCAAGGTGCCGCACCTGCGCCGCAACATCGGCAACATCTTCCAGGACTACAAGCTGCTCTCCGGCAAGACCGTGTTCGAGAACGTCGCCTTCGCGCTCGAGGTGATCGGGCGTCCGCGCCACGTCATCCGCCAGCAGGTCCCCGCGGTGCTCGACCTCGTCGGGCTGCAGGGCAAGGAGGAGCGGTTCCCCGACCAGCTCTCCGGCGGCGAGCAGCAGCGCGTCTCGATCGCCAGGGCGTTCGTCAATCGGCCGCTGATCCTGCTCGCCGACGAGCCGACCGGCAACCTCGACCCGGCGACCGGTGAGGGGATCATGCGCCTCCTCGACCGGATCAACAAGACCGGCACGACCGTGCTGATGTGCACCCACGACCAGCGGATCGTGAACATGATGCGCAAGCGGGTCATCCAGCTCGACCGCGGCCTGATCGTGCGTGATCAGGCCAGAGGGGTGTACGAGTAATGCTCTCACGCCTCCGGTACACGTTCCGGGAGATGTGGGCCAGCCTGAGCAGGAACCTCACGCTCACAGTGGCGACCGTGATCACCTCGATGATCTCGCTGCTGTTGTTCGGGCTGACCCTGCTGCTGCAGCGCGGCTTCGACAACCAGCTCGACCAGTGGAGCGGCGGCGTGGAGATGATCGTCTACGTCAGCAACGACGCCTCGACCGACCAGATCACGCTCGTCCAGACACAACTTCAGCAGTCGACGTTGATCTCCAAGGTCACGTACTGCCCGATCGCCTGCTCGGTCGACAACGCCAAGCGGCTGTTCGGCGGCGACACCGCGACGCTGTCGCAGCTCGGCCCCGACAAGATCCCGTCGTTCTTCAAGATCGTCCCCAAGGACACCCAGAACACCGCCGTGCTCGACCAGCTGTCGACGAGCATCAAGGGGCTGCCGAAGGTGCAGAGCGTGGCCTTCCCCGGCCAACAGATCGACACCCTGCGGAGTCTGCGTAGCTTCTTCGGCCCACGCACGCTGATCATGGCCGTCGTGTTGCTCGGCGCAGCCGCGCTGTTGATCTGGAACACGATCCGCACCGCGATGTTCGCCCGGCGCCGGGAGATCGAGGTGATGAAGCTGGTCGGCGCGACGAACTGGTTCATCCGATTGCCCTTCATGCTCGAAGGGCTGCTGCAGGGCATGTTCGGTGGGGCCCTCGCCTCGTGCGGCCTGCTGTTCCTCAACTCCGACTGGACCCGCGGCGTGCGCGGGCTGCCAGGCGACTCTGGACTGCAGGCGTTCGTCGTCCTCGGCTCGTACCCGTGGACGATCGTGATCTACATGCTCCTGCTCGGCGCGATCGTCGGCGCGGTCGGTTCCGGCACCGCGGCCACCCGTTTCCTCGACGTGTAAGGCGTTCTCGAATGTCGGACTGGCGTCCGCTCGCCAGGGCTCGCCAGGGCTCGCTTTCGCTGCTCCCTCCGTGCGGCTCGTCGCTGGCGCTTCCCTCGCTGCCGTGCACGGCGTCCGCTCGGGCTTCTGCGTCCTCCCACAGACGGCACGTGCGTTCTGTGGGAGGACGCAGATCGCCCGGAGCCCGGCGCGGAACCTGCTCGCCGGCGCCGGCACGCGCCGATGGGGAGGCCGGGTGGGCGGGATCGGTACGGTCGGCGAGATGGACTACACGCAGATCCTCTACGACGTCGCCGACCATGCCGCCACCATCACGTTGAACCGCCCGGAGGTGCTCAACGCGTTCACCGGGACGATGATGAACGAGATGATCGACGCGTTCGATCGGCTCGACGCCGACGACGACGTGCGCGCGGTGATCGTCACCGGCGCAGGCCGCGGCTTCTGTGCCGGAGCCGATCTGTCGAGCGGCGGCGAGACCTTCAGCCGCGGTGGCAGCGACGTGCAGACCGACGCCGGCGTGCCGCGCGACGGCGGCGGGCTGGTGTCGCTGCGGATCTTCGAGTGCAAGAAGCCGGTCATCGGAGCGATCAACGGGCCGGCGGTCGGCGTCGGGGTGACGATGACCCTGCCGATGGACGTCCGCATGGCCAGCGAGTCGGCGCGGTTCGGGCTGGTCTTCGCACGGCGCGGGATCGTCCCCGAGGCGTGCTCGTCGTACTTCCTGCCGCGGGTCGTCGGGATCAGCCAGGCGGCGGAGTGGTGCTTCACGGGGCGGGTGTTCCCGGCCGCCGAGGCATTGGCCGGAGGCCTCGTGCGCAGCCTGCATGCGCCCGACGAGCTGCTCCCCGCGGCCCGGGCGCTGGCCGCGGAGATCGCCGACAACGCCTCGCCGGTGAGCGTCGCGCTGACCCGCCAGATGCTGTGGCGGATGCTCGGCGCCGATCATCCGATGGAGGCCCATCGCGTCGACTCCCGCGGCATCCTCGAGCGCGGCCGCAGCGCGGACTCGCGCGAGGGCGTCGTCAGCTTCCTCGAGAAGCGGCCCGCTGTGTTCCCGCTGAAGGTCAGCACCGACCTGCCCGACATCTTCCCCGACTACGAAGAGCGCGTCTTTTCCTGACCGTCCACCGACGGCGAACCGATCGCGAACCGATGTGACCGACGCAACGTAGGGACCGGGAAGCCGAGGTGGACCGCAGAGGTTGTCCGCCACGATCCCAAAGGACGGATGCGATGTTGAGTGCGGTGGAACACAGGGTGTGCACGGGCGATGTGGTCGAGGTCGAGGTCGACGACGAGGTGGTGTCGGCGTTGGTGCTGCTGGCCTCGGACGAGGCGGTGATCCTCGACGCGTGCGACGGCCGAACGCCGTTCGTGGTGCGGCCGAGCGACCTGCTCGGGTCGCGGGTGTACAGCGGTCAAGCGGGCTGAGGGTCTGTCCCCGGCGGGCCTCGGCGCCGCTTCGATAGGTTGCTGGCCATGAGCGAGCCGGCTTCGCTGTACGACGCCGTCGGCGGGATGAACTTCTTCGAACGCCTGGTGGACGCGTTCTACGCAGGCGTCGCCACCGACGAGGTGTTGCTGCCGTTGTACCCGGAGGCGCCGGACCTGACGGGTGCGCGGCATCGCCTGACGCTGTTCCTCGCCCAGTACTGGGGTGGGCCGATGACCTACAGCGACGAGCGCGGCCACCCGAAGCTGCGGATGCGGCACATGCCGTTCACCGTCGGCCCGCTGCAACGCGACCGATGGCTGGTCCACATGGGGGCGGCGGTCGCTGCGACTGCTCCGACGGCGGAGGTGGCTGAGACGCTGATGGCCTACTTTCGACCGTCGGCGGAGCACATGCGCAACGACACCGGCTTGCCGATCTCGTCGAGCAGGCCGCGCTGACGCCGGCTCGGGCGGTCAACTGGTCTTGAGGAACTCCACCCAGTTGCCATCGGGATCCTCGACGATCGAGATGCTCGTGCCCGGCCGGATCTCGCGAGGCGTGACGACGACCTTGTAACCGGCCGATGATGCCGCGTCGGTGATCTCATCGAGGTTGCTGACCGAGATCGTCCAGTAGCGGTAGCCGAACGCGCCGGTGATCCCGCCGCGAGCCGGCGCCGCCGGTGGCTCCTTCTCGGAGTGGACCAGTTTGATCATCGACGTGCCGCACATCAGCCGGTACATCGTCCCGCCGCCGGGCATCGGCCCCTCGCCGGCGGCCTTGAACCCGAGCGTGTCGCGGTAGAACTTCAACGATGCCTCCGGGTCGCGGATCACGATCCCGAGATCGATCGAATCCTTGGTCAGCTCGACTCCCATGGCACTTCCTCCGTTGTTGACGGCACCCGGATGGGCGCAGGTGTCATCGCGGACACCCCGCGTCGACCGTAGACCACGACCTCGGGCGCGCGTGTGGCCGGGTCAGTACATCCAGGGGTACTTGCCCCACTCGGGGTCGCGCTTGTCGACGAACGCGCTGCGACCCTCCTCGGCTTCGTCGGTCCCGTAGGCGAGGCGGGTCGCCTCGCCGGCGAACACCTGCTGGCCGACGAGGCCGTCGTCGATGAGGTTGAACGAGAACTTCAGCATCCGCTGGGCGGTCGGGCTCTTGTCGTTGATCTCCTTCGCCCACTGCAAGGCGGTGGCCTCCAGCTGACCGTGGGGGACGACGGCGTTGACCATCCCCATGCGGTAGCCGTCGGCTGCCGTGTACTCCCGGCCGAGGAAGAAGATCTCCCGCGCGAACTTCTGGCCGACCTGGCGGGCGAGGTAGGCGCTGCCGAAGCCACCGTCGAAGCTGGCCACGTCGGCATCGGTCTGCTTGAAGCGGGCGTGCTCGGCGCTGGCGAGGGTCAGGTCGGCGACGGCGTGCAGGCTGTGGCCCCCACCCGCCGCCCATCCGGGCACGACGCAGATCACCACCTTCGGCATGAACCGGATCAACCGCTGCACCTCGAGGATGTGCAGCCGCCCGGCGCGTCCCGGCTCGATCGTGTCGGCGGTGTCGCCCTCCGCGTACTTGTAGCCGTCGCGGCCGCGGATCCGCTGGTCGCCGCCGCTGCAGAACGCCCACCCGCCGTCCTTCTGTGACGGGCCGTTGCCGGTGAGCAGCACGCAGCCGACGTCGGTGCTCATCCGGGCGTGGTCGAGCGCGGCGTACAGCTGGTCGACGGTCTTCGGGCGGAAGGCGTTGCGCACCTCCGGCCGGTCGAAGGCGATGCGCACCGTGCCGTGCTCGACGGAGCGGTGGTAGGTGATGTCGTCGAAATCGAAACCGGGGACCTCCCGCCACCTCGCGGGGTCGAAGATCCCAGACACCTGCTCGCTCGTCATCCGGCAATCATGGTCGACCCTGCCACGCGCCCGACACCTGCTGCTACGTTCGCCACGTGCCCGGCCTCAGCATCTTCGGCGTCCCCGGCCTGCCCGAGATCGAGCCGGGGACAGAGCTCGCCCCGGCGATCGCCGCCGCGGCCGAGGCGGCGGGCACGCCGTTGGCCGACGAGGACGTCGTCGTCGTGACCTCCAAGATCGTCTCCAAGTCAGAGGGTCGCACCGTCGAGATGGCCGGCATCGAGCCGTCCGCGTTCGCCCGCGAGTGGTCGGCGACGTGGGACAAGGACCCGGTGGTCACCGAGGTCGTGCTGCGCGAGGCGAAGCGTGTCGTGCGCCAGCTCGGCCCCGTGCTGATCACCGAGACCCATCACGGCTTCGTGTGCGCGAACAGCGGCGTCGACCAGTCGTCGAGCGGCGCCCACGGGCGGCTGGTGCTGCTGCCGCTCGACTCCGACGCCTCGGCGCGACGGATCAGAGCCGGCTTCGCCGAGCTCGGCATCGACGCAGCCGTGATCATCTCCGACACGTTCGGGCGGGCGTGGCGCGAAGGGCAGACCGACATCGCCATCGGCGTCGCCGGGATGGCCGCGATCTACAGCTACATCGGCCAGGTCGATCCGCACGGCCACGAGTTCCGGGTGCAGGCGGTGTGCACGGTCGACGAGCTCGCCGGGGCCGCAGAACTGGTCAAGGGCAACGTCTCGCGCGTCCCGGTCGGGGTGATCCGTGGCTACTCGTGGGAGCACGACGAGACGGCGACCATCGCCCCCGTCCTGCGCGACCAGACCCGCGACATGTTCCGCTGACGCGGCCGGCAACGCCGTCGTCGTTCAGCGCGCCGCGTTCTTGTTGAACGGCTCGATCTCCTCGCCGGGAGCGGGCTGGCGACCGGCGTTCCACGAGCCGCGCATGTGCCGGCGCACCCCGCCTGGCGGGTCCTCGCTGGCACGTGCGGCGGCGTGCCACAGGTCGCAGTGGTGGAGGATCACGTCGC
>JBBQTN010000133.1:0-14307 GCA_038213195.1 Acidimicrobiales bacterium
GCTGCGTTGCTCGCCGCGGTTCCGGCGGCGTGGGCGGCGGTGCTCGCCGCGTGGGCGGCCTTCGCAGCTGCGCCGGCCGCTGCGTGGGTGAAGCGCAGCTCGGACAGGCGCACCTTCGCGAGGCCGGTGAGCGTCAGCCAGCGGATCACCCACCAGCCCGGGTCGATCTCGTACCACCGGTGCGACAGCCGCGCCGACGTCGGCGCGGCGTGGTGGTTGTTGTGCAGTCCCTCGCCAGCGGTGATGAACGCCAACCACTGCAGGTTGCCGGCCCCGTTGGGGTACGGCCTGCGTCCGAAGTGGTGGCCGATCGCGTTGACGGCGGCGTTCGATCCGAGGAACAGGTTGAGGTGGACGAACGCGGCGATCAGACCGGCGACCGGCCCGAGCACCGCGATCACGATCGCCAAGCCGATGGTCAACCCGAGCAGGGCGTGGTCGTAGAACCAGCGGTCGGCGCGGGTCCGGGGGATGTCCTTCGCATACCTGGCGATGGTCTCGGGGTTGCGCGCCTCACGCCGGTAGAGCGCCACGTTGAGCCGTTGGACCGTCATCCACCCGAGCAGCACGGGGGAGTGGGGGTCGCCCTCCACGTCGGTGAACGCGTGGTGCTTGCGATGCACCGCGACCCATTGGCGCGGACGGATCCCTGTGCTGATCCACATGAAGAACCGGCACACGTCGTGCACGGGTCGCCGAACGGTGAGGGCGCGGTGCGAGAGGGTGCGATGGAGGTAGACGGTTTCGCAGGCGTTCGCCACCAGGGTGACCGCGACGCCGGCGAGCACGCCGGAGAGCAGGGTGTGCAGCACAGCAGCCACCGTAACATCGCCTACCTACCGGTCGGTAGGGGTCCTCGCCAAGTAGAGTCGGGCGTCATGGCCGATCATGCTGTGGATCATGTATCGACGCGCAACCTGATCCTCGGCGAGGCCCTGCACTGCTTCGGCGAGGCCGGATACGACGGCACCTCGCTCAATGACATCGCCGCCGGTGTCGGCATCCGCCGGCCGAGCCTGCTGCACCACTTCCCGTCGAAGGACGCGCTGTACGGCGAGGTCTTCGAGCGGTTGTTGAGCGACTGGGTCGAGCGTCTGGAGGTCAGCGTTGGCGCTGCCGGCGTCGGCTGGTCGAAGGTCGAGCTGGTGATCGGGGCGAGCTTCGACTTCTTCGCCGAGAACCCGGACGTCGTCCGCCTGTTGCGCCGCGAGGCGCTCGACGGCGGCGCGCACCTCGGCATCGACCTCGCCGCGAGCCTGCGCCCGATGTTCGACCGGGCGGTCGCCTACTTCACCCGCGAGATCGCCGCCGGCATGTTCCGCCCGCACGACGTGCAGCAGTTGCTGCTCACCGGCTACGGAGCCCTGCTCAGCTACTTCTCCGACGCCCCGTTCCTCGACGGGCTGCTCGACGAGCCGGCGCTGTCGCCGGCGATGCTGGTCCGCCGCCGCGAGCACATCATCTCCTTCTTCCGCGGCGCGCTCGTGCCCGATTGGGCCGCGTAGCGTCGCGAGCCGGTACGTTCGCCCGGCATGGCCACGCTGCAGATCGGGACCGACGACGTCGGCTACGTCGAAGATGGTGATCTCGAGAGCAGGCGGCCGCCGGTGCTGCTGCTCCCCGGCACGACGATGGACCGCACCGCGTGGGACATGGTCAAAGCGGAGATCCCCGCCGGCGCCGGGTTGCGCTACGTCACCGTCGAACTGCCGGGTTCCGGCGAGTCGTCGCTGCCGGACGCGCCGCTGACCGTCGAGGGCATCGCCGACCAGGCCGCCGAGGTGATGGACCACCTCGGGCACGCGCGCTACCACGTCGCCGGTTACTCGCTCGGCGCGGTGATCGCGCTCGGCGTCGCCGCCCGCGACCCCGAGCACGTCGCCAGCGCCACGGCGCTGTGCGGGTGGGCGACGACCGACGCACGGATGAAGTTCACGTTCGACCTGTGGAAGCGGTTGATCGCCACCGACCCCGCGCTGTTCATGCGCTACGCCGTCGCCGACGGCTTCACCGCCGGAGCGGTCGCCGGTCTCGAGCCGATGCTCGAGGACGTGATCGCGATGGGCGCGACAGCGCTCGCGCCGGGCTCGGCCGCGCAACTCGACCTCGACGCAGCGGTGGACATCTCGGCGATGCTCGGCCGGATCGTCGCGCCGACGCTGATCATCGGCGCGCAGGAGGATCGCTGGGTCGACGTGGTCCACAGCCAGGACCTCGCCAACCGCGTCGCCGGCTCTCGTCTCGCGGTGCTCCCCGCTGGACACATCGTGATCCAGGAGCTCGCCGGCGAGGTGGCCAAGCTGCTGGTCGAGCACCTCACCGAATGAGGGAGCGCGGCGAACGAACCGTCGAGCAGGTCGGTTCGGCGCGGGGCGCCGAGTTGATCATCCACACACCGCACAAGGCTGCCGCCGGATGACCGCCACCAGGCGTGCGGATGGCTTCGCTGCGGCGAGCGACGAGATCGTCCAGCGGTGGTCGAAGTACGGGGACTGGGAGCGGTTGTACTTCCCGTCGCTGATCGGGATGCGCATCGAGGAGGTGCGCACCGACTACTGCCGCATGCGACTGCCATTCCGGGACGTGCTGGAACAGCCGGCGGGCGTCGTCCACGGCGGCGCGATCGCCAGCCTGCTCGACAGCGTCGTCGTGCCCGCCGTCGGCGGCGCCTACGGAGCCGACGCGCGCCTGTCGACCGTCGACATGCACGTCCAGTACATGTCGGCGTTGGTCCGCGACGACCTCGTCGCCGAGGGCTGGATCGTGCGACGCGGACGGACGATCGTGTTCTGCGAATCCGAAGCCCGCGCCGCGACCACCGACAGGATCGTCGCCAGGGCGTTGCTGACGTTCAACGTCTCGCTGCCCTGACCCGCAGATCGCTGCCCGCGGGCGTCCGGCGGCGGCGCGGCCCCGTTCGCTACGGTGGCCCGTCGATGAGCGCCGGCAGCGAGCGAACCATGCAGCACCCCGTGACGCGCCCCACGAGCACCGCGTCGACGTCGCTGCGGCGCGACGCCCAGATCCGCCGGCCGTGCGGCGTGGCCTGACCCGGCGATGGCTCGAAGGGCGCGCAACCCGGTCCCTGCGTTGGTGATCGTCGCGGTCATCCCCGCGCTGGTGCTCGCTGCCGTCTGGCGCTTCGCGGCAGCGCGTGGCGACGACCCGGCGCCCGCGGTCGCATCTGCCCCCGCGTCGTCGGCGACGAGCGCGCCCGGCGGCGGCGCCGGCGCGTTGACGACGCCGTTGCTGTCGCTGCGCCGTGCCCCGGCGACGCTGGCGCGCGACGGCTCGATCGCCGCGCTGCAGTCAGCGCTGCGGCCGGTGCTCGGCCATCTCAACGACAGCTCGTGCCTCGCGTTGGACGTGGACGGCAAACCTGTCGTCGCCGAGCACGAGGCGCTCGCGCTCCGTCCGGCGAGCAACGTGAAGGTCGTCACCGCCGCCGTCGCGCTCGATGTCCTCGGCGCGGATCACCGTTTCACCACAGCGGTGAGAGGGATCGTCGGTGCGGGTGGAGTGGTGCAGGGGAACCTGTGGTTCGTCGGCGGAGGCGATCCCGTGCTCGCCGACTCGTGGTGGCACGGCCCGACCGCGGCCTACCCGCAGACCGGCTCGACGTCGCTCGACGGCTTCGCGGACTCGATCGTCGCAGCCGGCGTCACCGCCGTCAGCGGCTCCGTCGTCGGCGACGCGTCGCGCTTCGACAGCGAGTACTACGCGCCGTCGTGGTCCGACAGCGTCAAGTTCGTCGAGGGCGGCCCGATCTCGGCGTTGCTCGTCAACGACTCGCGCGAGGCGATCGACCGAAGCTCCAACGACCCGGTGGTCGGCGCGGCGACGGTCCTCACCGAGCTGCTGCGCGCCCGTGGTGTCCAGGTCGCTGGTGCACCGAGCGCCGGCACCGCCCCGGACGTGCCCGTCGTCGCCTCGGTCGAGTCGCAGCCGCTGCCCGCGATCCTCGCCGAGATGTTGACGACGAGCGACAACAACACCGCCGAGCTGCTGCTCAAGGAGATCGGCCTGAAAGCGTCCGGCGCCGGCACCCGTGAGGCGGGGATCGCAGCGGTCGGGCAGCGCCTCACCGCCTGGGGCGTGCCGCTCGACGGCGTCACGCTCGTCGACGGTTCCGGCCTGTCCGACGACGACCGGCTCACGTGCGCCGCGCTCCTCGGCGTGCTCGTCCACGGCTCCCCGGACGACGCCGTCGGCGCGGGCTTGCCGATCGCTGATCGTGACGGCGGCACGCTCGCCGGGATCTTCGCCGACACACCCGCCGCCGGCGTGCTGCGCGCCAAGACGGGCACGCTCGGTGCCGACGGGATCCCCGGCCAGGTCGGGGTGAAGACGCTCAGCGGGTACCTCCCCCTCGCCGGCGGCGGCGCGGTCGAGTTCGCGCTGCTGCTCAATGGGACCGGCATCGCCGACCAGCGGGAGTACCGCCCGATCTGGAACGATCTGGTGGCGGCGATGGAGACCTACCCTGCCGGGCCGTCCGCCGTGGACCTGGCGCCGAAGTAGAGGTTGCGATGGCCGTGCTCCCGATGTTCCCGCTCGGCTCCGTGCTGCTGCCGGGCGCCGTGCTGCCGTTGCACGTCTTCGAGCCGCGCTACCGGGCACTCGTGCAGCACTGCCTGGCGGCCGACGACCACGAGTTCGGGGTCGTCCTCATCGACCGCGGCCACGAGGTCGGCGGCGGGGACGTGCGCCGCCCCGTCGGCACGGTGGCGAGGATGGTGCAGGTGGCCGAGCTCGAGGGCGGCCGGTACGCCGTCGTCGCCGTCGGCACCCGTCGGATCCGGGTCACACGGTGGCTGCCCGACGATCCGTTCCCGGTCGCCGAGGTGGAGGACTGGCAGGACGAGCACGACGAGCACGACACGCACGACGAGCACGACAACGACTCCGGCGGCTCAGCGACCGATGACCTGGACACCGTGTTCCGCCGCGTCGCCGCCCGCGTCCGGCGCACTGCGGCGCTCGCGGTGGAGCTCGGTGACATGGCTGGATTGGCGGTCGCCGACATCAGCGACGATCCGCTCGTCGGCAGCTACCAGCTCGCGGTGCTCGCTCCGCTCGGTGGGGCGGACGGCTACGACCTCCTCTGCGCGCCCGGTCCGCGCAGCCGGCTGGAGATGCTCGACCGGCGCCTCGACGACGTCGATGCCGCACAGCGGTTCCGCCTCGCGACGGACGATCACGCCTCGGACCGCCTCGACGACGGCGGCTGAGCCGCGCCACCCGGTGGCGCTTCGGACCGGCGTTGCCCGATCGGGTGAGGTCCAGGCGGGTCACGCCCAGCGTGCTACACATTGAGCCCGTGGCCAAGGAGCAAGCGACAATCAGCACGAGCAAGTTGCCCGCCGTCACGCCCGGCACGAAGATCGAGGCGCCCGACGATCCGAGCTCGATCGGCTCTGTGGTCCAACTCGTCAAGGACTACGCCAAGCAGGAGACGCTCGGTCCCCTCCGCGGCGCCGGCAAGTGGCTCGCGCTCGGTGCGATCGGTGCCGTCCTGCTCGGTTTCGCCACGGCGCTGCTGGTGCTCGGCGTCCTGCGGCTGTTGCAGACCGAGTTCCACAAGTCCTTCCGCGGGCAGTGGACGGCGATCATCCCCTACGTCGTCGCCGTTGCGGTCGCGCTCGCCGTGATCGGGTTGGCCGTCACACGTATCGGCAAGAAGTCGTTGCAGAAGGAGCACTGAGATGGCCGGGACCAAGGCGGGCACGAAGATCACCCGCGACGACCTCGAGGCGGGCATCCGTCGACTGCAGGGAGACGCGCAGGAGCGGGTCAACGACAAGAAGAAGACGCTCGTCACGATCGGCGCCGTCGCTGCCGTGGCGCTCGTGCTCGTGGTGTTCCTGCTCGGCAAGCGCAGCGGCAAGAAGAAGACCACGCTCGTCGAGATCCGGCGGGTGTGACCGCACCGCCGTGGCTCGCTCCAAGAAGGCCAAGAGCTCGCTCAACCCGCTCAACCTGGCGCGCCACAACGCGCTCTACAAAGGCGTGCTCGGCGGCAACCGGGCGTGGCTCGTCATCGGGGCGGTCGTGTGGGCGCCGCGCGTGCTGAAGCGCATGCTCGGCAAGAACGAGGAGGTCGTCGCCACCGAGAAGCTGGGCCCTGGCGCCTCGATCCTGATCACCGCGCTGCCCCAGCGCACGAAGGCCGACCGCGAGCGGTTCACGCGCACCAAGTAGCGCGCAGCGAGTCCGCGTCCTCGCGCTGAGCGCACGTGCCGTGTGCGGGCGGACGCGGATGGCCGGAGGCGTTGACGGCGGGCACGTGCCCGGTCGCGCCGACTGCGTGGCACGATGGCGCCGATGAAGGTGCTGCTGCGCAACCCGCGACGCGAGCTGGACGTCACCGGCCACCGCCGAGTGAACTCGCTGCTCGACGAGCTCGAGCTGAACCGCGAGTCCCACCTCGTGATCCGCAATGGCACCCTCGTCCCGGGCGATGCGGACATCGCCGACGATGACACGATCGAGATCCGCCCCGTCATCTCCGGAGGCGGGTGATGGTCGCGTCCGGCTCGAGGTGCCGGGTCTGCAAGCAGCCGGCGATCATCGACCTGCCGCGCCACAACGCCTACTTCTGCGCCGAGCACTTCCTCGAGCTGTGCCGGCGACAGGTGACGAAGGCGATCGAGCACTTCGAGATGTTCCAGCCGGACGACCGGATCCTGGTCGCCGTCTCCGGAGGTAAGGACAGCCTCGCGGTGTGGGACCTGCTGATCGAGCTCGGCTACCAGGCGGACGGGCTGTACCTCGGGCTCGGCATCGGTGACTACAGCGAGGCCTCGGCGGTGTATGCCCGCGACTTCGCAGCGGCGCGCGGGCTGCACCTCGTCGAGGTGTCGTTGCGCGACGACTACGGCTACGACATCCCGACTGCGGCGAGGGCGACCCGCCGGGTGCCGTGCTCGTCGTGCGGCCTGAGCAAGCGCCACCTGTTCGACAAAGCGGCGATCGACGGCGGTTACGACGTGGTCGTCACCGGGCACAACCTCGACGACGAGGCGGCCGTGCTGTTCGGCAACACGCTGCGCTGGGAGGTCGAGTACCTCGCCCGCCAACTGCCGGTCCTGCCCGCCCGGGAAGGCTTCCCGCGCAAGGTCAAGCCATGGGTGCGGCTCACCGAGCGCGAGACCGCGGCGTGGTGCATCGTGCGCGGCATCGACTACCTGGTCGAGGAGTGCCCGATGGCCGAGGGCAACAAGCACCTCGCCTACAAGGCGGCGCTCAACGCCATCGAGGCGGATGCGCCGGGGAGCAAGGCCTCGTTCTACCTCAACTTCATCGAGCGGATGGCGCCGCTGCTCGCCGGCGCACGTGCCACGAGCGTCGAGGCGGTGGGGACGTGTGCGCACTGCGGTGCGCCGACGACCGGTGAGGTCTGCGCGTTCTGCCGCCTCGTCGACAAGGCGGCCGCGCACGAGCGGGTGCCGGTCGAGCTGGTCGTCGGGCGCCGGGGGCGACGATGATCCACGGCGCAGGCGCGCGCCCGTTCGCCGCCGGCGACAAGGTGCTGCTGCTCGACAGCAAGCAGCGCCGTTACATGATCACCCTCGCCGACGGCGGCGAGTTCCACAGCCACAACGGGTTCGTGCCCCATGCCGACCTGATCGGCCATCGCGAGGGTCTCGCCCTGCGCAGCACGAGAGGCGCGACGTACACCGCGATGCGCCCGACGCTGGAGGACTTCGTGGTCGAGATGCCACGCGGCGCGCAGGTGATCTACCCGAAGGACCTCGCCCCGATCTGCATGCTCGCCGACATCGGTCCCGGGGTGCGGGTGCTGGAGAGCGGTGTCGGCAGCGGCGCGCTGAGCACGACGATGCTGCGCTGGGGCGCCGAGATCGTCGGCTACGAGCTGCGCGAGGACTTCGCCAACCGGGCCAGGACCAACGTCCGCGGCTTCCTCGGCGAGGACGCGATGGCGCACTACCGCGTCGAGCTGCGCGACTGCTACGACGGCATCGACGAGCGCGAGGTCGATCGTGTCGTCCTCGACCTCCCCGAGCCGTGGCGGGTCGTGCCGCATGCCCGCGGGGCGCTGCGCCCCGGCGGCATCCTCGTCGCCTACACCCCCTCGATCATCCAGGTGTCGCAGCTGCGCGAATCGCTCGCCGACAAGGCGTGGTCGGGCACACGCACGCTCGAGGTGCTGCACAGGGGATGGCACGTGGAGGGTGCCGCGGTGCGCCCCGACCACAGGATGGTCGCCCACACCGGCTTCCTCACCGCGGCGCGGCTGATGGGCTGAGACGCCACATCGGCGTCACTCCCCGCCATGTCGCGCGCGTCGATCCGACGCGAGACGAGCGGCCGGGGGGCCGCTCGTGATGCATGTTGCCGGTTGGTCCGGCGCCTGAACGACGCGTCAGGGTTCGATGAAGATGCACTCGCCGGGGCACTCCTCGGCGGACTCGATGACGGCGTCGAGCTTGTTGTCGGGGATGTTCGCCATCCCCTCCGCGCCCTGCGCGTTGCCCTTCGCGGTCGCGTAGACCTTGTCGCCTTCTTTCACATAGGCGAGGCCGTCGTCCAGCAAGGTGAACACGTCTGGGGCGATCTCCTCGCAGAGGCCGTCGCCGGTGCACAGATCCTGGTCGATCCAGACCTTCATATGAGCTGTCTCCTGTGATGGAAGGGTTGCCGATCAGCATACATGGCGCCCTCGCGGCAACCGTGGTGCCCTGGAGTGCCCGCAGACCGATCGTGGTTGTCAAGAAAGCTTGACGATTCGTTCACCCGAAAGTGTGTTTACTGTGCCCGAGGTTGGTTGCTCCGCACGACGCAGCTACCGCCCCGGGTCGTGCGGAGAGCAATCGCGACGCCGCGCGCCGTGAACGAACAGGCCCGTCGTCGACGGGCCGCATGAGCCGGAGGATTGAATGGCACAACAGTTCGCAGCACGCCGTCGGGGGCGTTCGGCGATTCGTCTCGCGGTGATCTCAGTCGGTCTGACAGGCGTCGGGATCGCCGCCACCGCGGCCAGCGCCTCGGCGCACGTCCCCGTCGTGAGCGAGACGTGCACAGGGCTGAACATCGGTCTGACGGAGTACGAGGGCCCTTCCACCAACAACCACCTCACCGTGACGATCGACGGTGTCACGCAGGTGATCCCGTTCAGCGAAACGCTGAGCAAGACGATCCCGTGGAGCTCGTCTGTCGACCACACCTGGCTGGTCGTGCTCGATGCCAACCTGCAGACGGGCGACCCGACCCGCTACGACACCTCCTTCAGCGGGACCCAGCGCCATTGCACGACCCCGCCCCCGAGCTCGACCACGTCGACGGTGCCCGCGACGTCGACCACGAGCACGGTTCGGGCGTCGACGACGACCACGGCGCCGGCGTCGACCACCACGTCGGTGGCGAGTGAAGCACCCGTGCCGCCGGCATCGACGACGACCACCGCGGTCGCCAGCGAAGCGCCGGTGCCTGCCCCGACGACCACGGTCGCCGTCGCCAGCGAGGCGCCCGTGCCGCCAGCCGCTGTCGTCGTCGAGGCACCGGTTGGCAGCGCACTGCCGGCCACCGGCAACGACACCGGCCTCCAACTCGGACTGGCGTTGGTCGTGCTGATGTCCGGCCTCGGGCTGATCACGATCACCCGCCGTCGGTCGCACGCGGCCGACCAAGCGAGCTGACGAACGTCGCCTTGACACGGCGGGGAAACGATGCTGCGGCGCCCGGCCGCGCGCCGTGTAGGTTCGGCACATGACGGCCGACGAGCAAGGTCATGTGCCGAACGGACCCCGCGAGCCGGGAGATGGATCGGACGAGACGGAGCACGGCGACGACACGGACTCGATGCTGCGGGCCCAGGTGATGGTGCTCGACGAGGAGGTCGCCCACCTCCGCAGGCGGCTCGCCGACGCCCCCAAGCGCCAGCGTGCGTTGGAGGAGCGACTGCTCGAGACCAAGGGTCAGCTGGCACACGCCGTCTCGCAGAACGAGAAGCTGAGCTACACGCTGCGGGAGGCGTGCGAGCACATCGCCGCGCTCCGCGAGGAGGTCGACAAGCTCACCCAGCCGCCGTCGGCGTACGGGGTGATCGTCGGCAAGAACGACGACGGCACCGTCGACGTGCTCACCAGCGGACGCAAGATGCGCGTCGGGCTGCACCCGGAGATCGACCACGACGGGTTGCCACGCGGCGCAGAGGTCGTGCTCAACGACAGCTTCAACGTCGTGCTGGCGCGCACACCGGAGATCACCGGCGAAGTCGTGACCATCAAGGAGATCCTCGAGGACGGCGTGCGCGCCCTGATCGTCGGGCGTGCCGACGAGGAGCGGGTGTGCGAGCTGGCCGACGCGCTGCGCGGCGTGCACCTGCGCAGCGGCGACTCGATGCGCCTCGATTCGCGCACCAACATGCTGCTCGAGAAGCTGCCCCGGCCAGAGGTCGAGGATCTGTTGCTCGAGGAGGTGCCGGACATCTCCTACGACGACATCGGTGGCCTCGACTCGCAGATCGAGCAGATCGCCGACGCCGTCGAGCTCCCGTTCCTGTACGCCGACCTGTTCGCCGAGCACCAGCTCCCGGCGCCGAAGGGGATCCTCCTCTACGGGCCGCCCGGCTGCGGCAAGACGCTGATCGCCAAGGCCGTCGCCAACTCGCTGGCCAAGAAGGTCGCCGAGAAGACGGGCGGTGAGAAGGGCCGCAGCTACTTCATCAACATCAAGGGCCCCGAGCTGCTCAACAAGTACGTCGGCGAGACCGAGCGGCAGATCCGCCTCGTGTTCCAGCGCGCCAGGGAGAAGAGTGAGGAGGGCTGGCCGGTCATCGTCTTCTTCGACGAGATGGACTCGATGTTCCGCACCCGTGGCTCGGGGATCAGCAGCGACATGGAGTCGACGATCGTGCCGCAGCTCCTTGCCGAGATCGATGGCGTCGAGGGCCTGCGCAACGTGATCGTGATCGGCGCGACCAACCGCGAGGACCTGATCGACCCGGCGATCCTGCGTCCGGGCCGCCTCGACGTGAAGATCAAGATCGAACGGCCGACCGCAGACGCGGCCCGGCAGATCTTCGCCCGTTACCTCACCGACGAGATCCCGATCGCGCCGGAGGCGAGCGTGCCGGAGATGATCGAGCGGACCGTGTCGGAGATGTACCGCGACGACGAGGACAACCAGTTCCTCGAGGTCACCTACCAGAACGGCGACAAGGAGATCCTCTACTTCAAGGACTTCTCCTCGGGGGCCATGATCGAGAACATCGTCCGCAGGGCCAAGAAGCTGGCGATCAAGCGGGTCATCGCCGGTGGTGCCCGCGGCGTGTCGACGCAGGACCTCGTCGATTCGATCAAGCAGGAGTACAAGGAGCACGAAGACCTCCCGAACACGACCAACCCCGACGACTGGGCGAAGATCAGCGGCAAGAAGGGCGAGCGGATCGTCTACATCCGCACGCTCGTCAAGGGCAGGACGGAGGGTGACCGCGAGGGTGGCCGGGCGATCGAGCGGGTGGCCACGGGGCAGTACCTGTAGATGTCCATCGCCAAGGTCTGCGGGATCGAGACCGAGTACGGCATCCTCGTGCGCGGCTCGGACAGCAACCCGGTCAGCGCGTCCTCGCTGCTGATCAACGCCTACCTCAGCTCGACGCACCGCAAGGTCACCTGGGACTTCGAGGACGAGCGGCCGGGCAACGACGCCCGCGGCTTCAGCGTCGACGACCTGCTCGCCCCGGAGGTGGAGACCCACCTCGTCAACGCGGTGCTGACCAACGGGGCGCGCTACTACGTCGACCACGCCCACCCGGAGGTGAGCACCCCCGAGTGCCTCACCGCGCGGGAGGTCGTTCGCTTCGATCGTGCCGCAGAGGAGATCGTGCGGGCGAGCATGGCCGCAGCAACCGCGTACCTCGCCCCGGGCGCCGAGATCCTCTGCCACAAGAACAACTCCGACGGCAAGGGCAACAGCTACGGCTGCCACGAGAACTACCTGATGGCGCGCGAGGTCCCGTTCGGGCGGATCGTCAGCCAGATCACCCCGCACTTCGTCACCCGCCAGGTCGTGATCGGTGCCGGCAAGGTCGGCTGCGAGCTGTCCGGCGTGCCGGCCGGCGACGTGCCGTACCAGCTCTCCCAGCGCGCCGACTTCTTCGAGGAGGAGGTCGGGTTGGAGACCACCCTCAAGCGCCCGATCGTCAACACCCGCGACGAGCCACACTGCGATGCGAGCAAGTACCGGCGGCTGCACGTCATCGTCGGCGACGCGAACATGAGCGAGGTCGCGACGTTCGTCAAGGTCGGGGCGACCGCGCTCGTGCTGGCGATGATCGAAGACGACGTGCTCGGCGACGAGCTTGTCCTCGCCAACCCGGTGGCGGCGATCCGCCAGGTCAGCCACGATCCGACGCTGACCCGCACGATCCTGCTGCGCAGCGGGCGCCGGGCGACGGCGCTGGAGATCCAGTGGGCGCTGGTCGAGCGGGCCCGCAAGTACGAGCAGTCGCACGGTCTCGCCGCAGTGGGCGAGGACGTCGGCATCGAGGTGCTGGCCCACTGGGAGGCGATCCTCACCGGTCTCGAGCACGACCCGGCGAGCGTCGCCGACGTCGTCGACTGGGTCGCCAAGCAGCGCCTCGTCGACGGGTACACCGAGCGCCACAGCGTGCGCCCCGGCGACCCGCGGCTGAAGGCCATCGATCTCCAGTACCACGACATGCGGCCGGAGCGCTGCCTGGCGCGCAGGGCCGGCCTGCGCGAGCTGATCTCCGAGGCCGATGTGCGCAGCGCGATGACCGAACCGCCGACCACCACCCGCGCCTACTTCCGCGGCCGTTGCCTGGCGAAGTGGCCCGACCAGATCGTCGCCGCCAACTGGGACAGCCTGGTCTTCGACGTCGGGCGCGAACCACTGCGACGAGTCCCGATGATGGAACCATTGCGCGGCACCGCCGAGGTGGTCGCTAGGTTGATCGACGACAGTGACACCCCACTCGAGCTCCTTGCTCGGCTGGGCGGTTAGTTCGAGGGCGAGGTACCCCCATGGCTGAGCGAACGCAGAGACAGAAGCCGGCGCCGAGTCGCACCGAGGAGACGATCGAGGAGGCTCCGGCCACCGCAGCCTCGGGCGACAAGCTGAAGGCGGAGATGGACGATCTGCTCGACGAGATCGACGACGTCCTCGAGACCAACGCCGAGGACTTCGTCAAGTCCTACGTGCAAAAGGGCGGCCAGTAGTCGCCATGTCGATGCCGATCTTCCGGCCGGGCGACGACCCCGGCTCGAGCTTCCCCGAGCTGCTGCGTCGTCTCGGCTCGGGCCCGGCGCCCGCGTCAGGTGACCACGACTTGGTGGTGCCGCACGCCACGACGTGCATCGCCTTGCGCTTCGCCGACGGGGTGATCATGGCGGGCGACCGGCGGGCCACCAGTGGCAACCTGATCAGCCACCGCGGGATGGAGAAGGTCGTCCAGGCCGACCGCTTCAGCGGAGTCGCGATCGCCGGGGCAGCCGGACCGGCGATGGACATGATCAAGCTGTTCCAGCTCCAGCTCGAGCACTACGAGAAGGTCGAGGGCTCGTCACTGAGCCTCGAGGGCAAGGCCAACCAGCTGTCGATGATGGTTCGCGGCAACCTGCCGGCGGCGATGCAGGGGATGGTGGTCGTGCCGATCTTCGCCGGCTACGACCTACGCCGACACGACGGCCGGCTGTGGACCTACGACGTCACCGGCGGTCGCTACGAGGAGCACGACTACGTCGCCACGGGTTCCGGGATGCTCCACGCCGGCACGGTGGTGAAGGTCGCGTTCCGCGAGGGTCTCGATCGCGCCGAGGGCATCGCCCTCGCCTGCCGGGCACTGTGGGAGGCAGCCGACGCGGACTCCGCCACAGGGATGCCCGACCCGTTGCGTGGGATCTACCCGGTGGTCGCGACGATCACCGCACAGGGCTGGTCGCGCGTCGCCGACGACGAGCTGGCCGGCGTGTTCGAGTCGATCGCCAGCGAGGTGCGCGCCCGATGAGTGAGCGCAGCGAGCGAATCAGTCAGGTACGGCGAGCTCGGCTCATCGAGCGGACGCCGAAGGCGGTCGCCCGATGAGTGAGCGCAGCGAGCGAATCAGTCAGGTACGGCGAGCTCGGCTCATCAGTCAGGTACGGCGAGCTCGGCTCATCGAGCGGACGCCGAAGGCGGTCGCCCGATGAGCATGCCGTTCTACGTCGCCCCGGAACAGGTGATGAAGGACCGCGCCGACTACGCGCGCAAGGGCATCGCCAGGGGCCGCGCCGCGGTCGCGGTGCGCTTCGCCGACGGCGTCGCGCTGGTCGCGGAGAACCA
>JBBQTN010000134.1:0-14299 GCA_038213195.1 Acidimicrobiales bacterium
CTGCCCGCCATCGGATGCCCGCCGACGAAACGCGGATCATCGATCGCCGCAGCGATCCCGCCCTTGACGCTGCCAACGTCGGTGACCAGCCCCTCCGTCTCGGCGAGGGCCCGCTTCGCCTGATCGGCAACGGCCAGCACCGGCGTGGCGACGAACGTGATCGATGCCGCCTGGTCGATGCCTTCTGCGTCGATCACTCCTGCCTGCAGCGCCCGGCGCACCACGTCGGGGTCGAGGTCGTCGCCGGTGACGTGCCAGCCGCGCTCGCGCAGGGCCAGCCCGAGCGAGCCACCGATCAGGCCCAATCCTGCGACGTTGGCGCGTCGGACAGGCGCGGGGGCAGGGCTCTCCGTCACGTCGAGCGAGGCTAGCGCTGGCGTCCGCCGCGCGCCGGTTGGTTCAGCCTGCGCACCTCGTCGAGCGTCAGCACCCGCCACTGCCCCGGGGCGAGGTGTGGATCACGGATCGGGCCGATGCGCACCCGCACCAGGCGGTGCAACGGATGCCCGATCGCCTCGCACATCCGGCGCACCTGACGGTTGCGACCCTCGTGGATCGTGATCCGCAGCACTCCCGGCGCAGGCTGGGAGACCCTGGCCGGTGCGGTCATCCCATCGTCGAGCCCGATGCCCTCGCGCAGGCGGCGCAGCGCGCCGGGACCGACGGTGCCGCGCACCTCGGCCACGTACTCCTTCTCGACGCCGTGGCTCGGGTGGGTCAGCCGGTTGGCCAGGTCGCCATCGTTGGTCAGCAGCAGCAGGCCCTCCGTGTCGACGTCGAGCCGCCCGACCGGGAAGACCCGCGGGTCGTCGGGGACCAGTTGCACGACGGTCGGGCGGCCCTGGGGGTCACTGGCGGTGGTGACCACGCCGGCCGGCTTGTTGAGCAGGTAGTGGACGAGGCCGGGTCGGACGCCGATCGCGACGCCGTCGACCTCGACCACGTCGTGGGCGGGGTCGACGCGGCGCCCGAGCACAGCGACCTCGCCGTTGACCGTCACCCGGCCGTCGGCGATCAGCTCGTCGCAGACCCGACGGCTCCCCCAGCCACGCTCGGCGAGCACCTTCTGCAGTCGCGGCACCCCGGCCGACGTCGCCCGTTCGACCTCCCACTGCTCCCACAGCGGCCGTTCGTGTCGGGCCGGCTCGTCGGGCTCGCTGCGTTCGCCCGATTGCTCACGGTCCGGCATGCGGTGGCTCGACGCGCAGTCCGTGCTCGAGCGCCTCGACCACATCCGCATCTGGCACGAACTCGCCGATCGGCGGCAGGTCGGACAGCGAGGCCAGCCCGAGCTTGTCGAGGAACGCCGGCGTGGTGCCGTAGAGGATCGCCTGCCCGGGTCCGTTGTCGCGGGAGACCTCGGCGACGTAACCGCGGGACTGCAGGGTGCGCAGCACGCCGTCGGGGTCGACCCCGCGGATCGAGGCGATCTGGGCCCGCGACAGCGGCTGCTTGTAGGCGACGATCGCCAGCGTCTCCAGCGCGGCACCGCTCATCCGCGACCGCTGACCGTCGAGCAGGAACCGCTCGACGTACGGGGCGAAGTCGGGGTGGGTCTGATAGCGGTAGCCGCCGGCGACCTTGGCGAGCACGAAGCCGTGCCCGGCCTCGGCGTAGGCGGCGGTCAGCTCGCTGCACAGCCGCTCGACGACCACGGTCGGCTGCTCGAGCAGCTGGGCGAGCAGCTCCGCCGGCACCGGCTCGACCGCCACAATCACGATCGCCTCGATCGCCCGCACCGTGTCGGCGTCGGGCGTGCCCGGCGGTCGCCGCTCGCCGTCGAGCGGCAGCGGATCGCCGCGCGCCGGATCGCTCCTCCCGGGACCGCCGTCGGCGGTGTGCAGATCAGCAACTCGGCGCCGCGCCGCGAAGCAACCCACCCGATGGTTCGCTCGCTGCGCTCGCTCATCCGGCGTACTCGTCGAACATCTCTGCGCCGACGGTGACCGGATCTCGCCCGCCGCTCCACAGCACCTCGATGTCGCCGAAGCGCTCCGGCTGGTCGAGCTCGACGAGGCCCTGCTTGAACAGCTCCAGCAGCGCCAGGAAGCGGACGATCACCTCGAGACGATCGACGAGACCGTCGGTCATCCGGCGGAACGACACCCGCCCCACCCGGGGCAGCTCGTCGAGCAGTTCGGCTACGGCATCGGCCACGCTGGCGCGCACCGGCGCAACGTGGAACAGGTCGATGCGCAGCACCTCCCGCGGGGTGATCGCGCGCAGGTAGGCGTTGCGGATCCGTTTCGGCGAGACGCCGTCGAGCAGGTCGGGGAGCAGGTCGACGAAGCGCTCGTCGGGGCCGACGGCGCGGGCGAAGCAGTGGTCGGCCTCGTCGGCGAGGTGGCTGAACACGGCGGCGACGTCTTTGAACGTCTTGCACTCGACGAGGCGGGCCAGCAGCAGGTCGCGCTCCTCCCACAGGGCGAGCTCGTCGTCGAGGTCGATGCTGTCGCGGCCCGGCAGCAACCGCCTGGCCTTGAGCTCGACGAGCGTCGCGGCGATCAGCAGGAACTCCGTGGCGAGGTTCAGGTCGACCGACTGCAGGCGCTCGATCTCGGTCAGGTAGCGGTCGACGATCAGGCTCAGCGAGACGTCGTAGATGTCCACCTGCTCACGCAGGATCAGGTGCAGGAGCAGGTCGAACGGGCCCTCGAAGACGGGGGTGGTCACCTCGATGGTCATGCGTTCTCACCCTAGTGAGCAGGCCCTCGCCGCTCATGGCATACCAAGGCAAACCCACCGGGACCGCGCCCCGACCCGGCAGTAGCCTCGTGCAGCGTGACCCGCGTGCTGTCGTGCATCCAACCCACCGGCGCCGTCCATCTCGGCAACTACCTCGGTGCGCTGCGTCCGTGGGTGTTCGGCCAGCACGAGGCGGACGTGTTCCACGGCATCGTCGACCTCCACGCCCTCACGGTCACCGAGGCGCCGGGCATCGTCGGTGAGTCGACGGTCGCGCTTGCGGCGATGCTGTTCGCGATCGGGCTCGACCCCGACGTCGCCACCGTCTTCGTGCAGAGCCACGTCACCGAGCACGCCCAACTGGCATGGGTGATGGAGTGCACGGCGAGCTACGGCGAGCTGAGCCGGATGGTGCAGTTCAAGGACAAGGCCGCAAAGCGCGAGGCCGACTTCGTCTCCGCCGGGCTGTTCGCCTACCCGGCGCTGCAAGCGGCCGACATCCTCCTCTACGACGCCAACGAGGTCCCCGTCGGCGAGGACCAGCGCCAGCACGTGGAGATCACCCGCGACCTCGCCAATCGCTTCAACCACCGCTTCGGCGAGACGTTCGTGGTACCGAAGGCCGTGCTGCCCCGCGCCGGGGCGCGGGTGATGGACCTCCAGGACCCGCAGTCGAAGATGAGCAAGACGGCCAGCACCGACGCCGGCCTCGTGTACGTGATGGACGATGCACGCACCATCGTGCGCAAGTTCAAGCGCGCCGTCACCGACAGCGACAGCGAGGTGCGTTACGCCCCGGCAACGAAGCCGGGCGTCAGCAACCTGCTCGACATCCTCGCCGCGTGCACGGGCGAGGACCCGGAGACGCTCGCTGCGAAGTACGACAGGTACGGCCCGCTCAAGACCGACACCGGTGAGGCGGTGGTCGAGCTGCTGCGCCCGGTCCAGGCCCGCTACACCGAGCTGATCTCCGATCGCGCCGAGCTGACGGACCTGTTGCGCGCCGGCGCAGGCAAGGCGCGGGCGGTCGCCTCCGTCACGCTCGCCCGGGCGTTCGACGCGATCGGCCTGCTGCCTGCCTGACCCGGCTCCCGCCGGCGCGGCGTTCAGACGTCGTCCGCGGCGCGCAGCTGCGCGGTGTGGGGGTGCATGCCACGAGCCAGGGCGAGCGTCTCGGTGGTCGAGCCCGCCGCCACGAGCAGCTCGACGCCGAGCCGTTCGTGGTCGTGGTAGCGGCGGAACTTCGCAGTGCGCGGACCGGCCACGGTGGCGACGACGCGCGCTGCCGTCCCGAGCCCGGATTCGATCTTGCCGACGTCGTGGAGGAGCGCGGCGGCGAGCTCGTCGCGCGTCGGCGTCTCCACCAAACGCCGGAACCTGCGCGCCACCTCGACCGAGTGGCGACGGTCCTGGTTGCCCATCCGCTCCCACAGCGCGAGCTCACCCGGCAGCAGCAGCGACCTCGCCCAGGCCTCGCGCTGCGACGCCGGCGGCCGCCGCGACAGCGAGCCGCCGAGACGCCGAGCGAGATGGCCGGCATGACGCAGCCGCTCGTTCACGCCGGCCGTCGAGCCCGCGGGTGGGCCGCCCGGTACACCTCCCACAGCCGCTCCTGGCTGACCTTCGTGTACACCTGGGTCGTCGAGATCGACGCATGCCCGAGCAGCTCCTGCACGACGCGCAGGTCGGCGCCGTGGTCGAGCAGGTGCGTCGCACACGAGTGCCGCAACACGTGCGGCGACAGCCTGCTCGTGGGGATGCCGGCCCGCGCCCCGTGCTTGTCGACGATCGCCCAGCCGGCCTGGCGGGTCAACCGCGCGCCGCGCAGGTTGAGGAACACCGCCTCGCTGTCGCCGCGTCGCGCCCAGCGGTCGGGTTCGAGCCGCGCCCGACCGCCCGGCGCGAGCCACTCCGCCATCGCCGCCGCGGCGAACCGGCCGTAGGGGACGATCCGCTCCTTGGAGCCCTTGCCGTACAGCCGCACCAGGCAGCCGTCGGGATCGAGGTCGTCGAGAGCCAGCCCGACGGCCTCGGAGATGCGTGCTCCCGTGGCGTAGAGCAACTCGAGCAGGGCGCGGTCGCGTCGCGCCACCGGGTCGTCGCCGACCGGTGCGGCGAGCAGGCTGACGACCTCCGCCTCGCTCAGCGGTTTGGGGATCCCGGCGGGGACCCTGACCCCTTCGACGTCGACGGTCGGGTCGTCGCGGCGGATCTGCTCCTCGGCGAGGTAGCGGTGCAACATCCGGATCGCGGCGAGCTGCCGGGCGACGCTCGCCGGCGCGGCGCCGGTGGCTCGCCGCTCGCCGACGAACTGGTCGACGTCGGCGCGGGCGACATCGTCGATCGACGCTCCATGGGCGCGCAGCCAGCCGGCGTAGCCCTCGAGGTCCCTGCGGTAGGCGCTGAGGGTGTTCGCGGCGCGCCCGCGCTCCGTCGCCATCCAGGTCAGGAACTCCTCGACCTCCAGCGGCAGCTCGATACGCAACGGACGCGGCGCACGCAGGACCGTCACTGCTGGTCGCCCTCGCGCAGCCGGCGCTCGACGAGCAGCAGCCCGACGATCGTCTTGGCGTCATGGATCTCCCCGCGCAGCACCATCTCGACGGCGTCGGCGAGGGGGAGGTGGATGACCTCCATGTCCTCCTCCTCCGGCCCGTGCGTGTCACGCGCCGTGGCGACCAGCCGCGTCGCCAGGTAGAGGTGCAGCACGGAGTCGGTCATCCCTGCTGAGGGGTAGAGCTCGAGCAGCGGCTCGAGCTTCCCGGCGCGCAGGCCGACCTCTTCGACCAACTCGCGGGCGATGGTGTCGGCGATCGGCTCGCCTTCGACATCACGCATCCCTGCCGGGATCTCGATCACGTGGTCGTCGTACGCCGGACGGTACTGGCGCACCAGGACCACCGACGGTGTGCCTTCTGCGTCGAACAGCAAGGGCACCGCGGCGACCGCGCCGGGTGAGCGCACGATGTCGCGCGTGAACATCTCGCCGCTCGGCGACGCGTACGTGCCGACTACGACGTGCCAGATGTGGCCCTGGTGGACGAGCCGGTCGCCGACATGCCGGAAGCCTCCCTCGCCGGCACTCGTCGGATCGTGGCTCACGCGGCGCCGGCCTGATCGTGGCTCACGCCACGGACTGTCGGGGGGTGTCGAAGTCGGCGGGCGTTGCGTTCGCCGCGGAACGCGCGGCGCGGATCGCCAGCGCGGCGCCGACCAGCTCACGGAACAACGGGTGTGGGCGGTCGGGCCTGCTCTTGAACTCGGGGTGGGCCTGCGTGCCGACCCAGAACGGGTGGTCGACGAGCTCGATGAACTCGACCAGCCGGCGGTCGGGCGACAGCCCGCTGCAGCGCAGCCCGGCCGCCTCGAGCCGCGGCTTCCACTGCGCGCTCAGCTCGTAGCGGTGGCGGTGCCGCTCGGACACGACCGCCTCGCCGTAGGCCCTGGCGACCCGGCTGTCGCCCTCGAGGATCGCGTAGAACGCCCCGAGGCGCTGGGTGCCGCCCTTGTCGGTGACGTCGCGTTGGTCGTGCATCAGGTCGATCACCGGGTGCGCGGTGCTCGGATCCATCTCGGTCGAGTTGGCGCCGGCCAGGCCGAGCACGTCGCGGGCGAACTCGATCGTCATCGCCTGCAGCCCGAGGCACAACCCGAGGCAGGGGATGCCGTGCTCGCGGGCGTATCCGGCGGCGGCGATCTTGCCTTCGAAGCCGCGCTCGCCGAACCCGCCGGGGATGACGATGCCGTCGAGGTCGCCGAGGCGACCGGCGGCGAGCAGACCCTCGACGTCCTCGGCCTGGATCCAATCGATCTCGACCTTCGCGCCGTGGTGGAAGCCGGCGTGCTTGAGGCTCTCGACCACCGACAGGTACGCGTCCTGCAGCTGCACGTACTTGCCGACCAGCCCGATCCGCACCGGGGTCGTGGCCGCCTCGATCTTGTCGACGAGCTGCTCCCACGGGCGCAGATCGACCGGCGCGTCCAAGCGGAGCACCTCGCACACGGTCCGGTCGAGACCTTCGTCGTGGAGGATCAGTGGCAGCTCGTAGATGTTGGCGGCGTCCGCAGCGTTGACCACGGCCGCCTCGTCGACATCGCAGAGGTTGGAGATCTTGCGCTTGAGGTTGTCGCTCAACGGCTCCTCGCTGCGGCACACGATGACGTCGGGGAGGATGCCGCGCGAGCGCAGCTCGGTGACCGAGTGCTGGGTCGGCTTGGTCTTCTGCTCGCCTGACGGGCCGATGTACGGGACCAGCGTGACGTGGACGTAGCAGACGTTGTCCCGGCCGACCTCCTTGCGGAACTGGCGGATGGCCTCGAGGAACGGGAGGATCTCGATGTCGCCGACCGTGCCGCCGACCTCGGTGATCACCACGTCGACGTCGTCGGTGGCGAGGCGCTTGATCCTCCGCTTGATCTCGTCGGTGATGTGCGGGATCACCTGCACCGTCCGCCCGAGGTAGTCGCCCCTGCGCTCGGCGGCGAGCACCGCCTGGTAGATGCTCCCCGTTGTCGCGTTGGAGTTGCGGGTCAGGCCCTCGTCGATGAACCGCTCGTAGTGGCCGAGGTCGAGGTCCGTCTCCCCGCCGTCATCGGTGACGAACACCTCCCCGTGCTCGAACGGGTTCATCGTCCCTGGATCGACGTTGATGTACGGGTCGAGCTTCTGCATCGTCACCCGCAGTCCACGCAGCTTGAGCAGCCGACCGAGCGAGGAGGCGGTGAGGCCCTTGCCGAGTGAGCTGGCAACGCCACCGGTCACGAAGATGTGCTTCGGCATGGCGGGGGGCCTCCGTTCCAGGTGAACTGATAACGGGATTGCAGCCTACAACGTCGGCGCGCCGACTTGGGCGGATGCCCGGACGAGCCTCGCCACCGCGCCGAGGCCCGTGTCGGCGCCCGGGGGTTGCGGTGGCAGCAGCAGCGTGCGGATCCCGAGGACCGACCCGCCGGCATCCGCGCATGGGTCGTCGCCGACCATCAGCACCTCGGCCGGATCGACGCCGAGCGCGTCGCACGCTGCGGCGAAGATCGCCGGGTCCGGCTTCGCCGCCCCGACCTCGCACGACAGCGTGAACGCATCCGCAGCGCCGTCGATGCCACGGACCGCGAACGGTCGGCGCACGTCCCAGCCGGTGTTGGAGATCACGCCGACGCGTGCACCGAGCGCGCGAGCGTCGCGCAACGCCGCTTCGGCTCCGGCGTACGGGACCCACTGCCGGGGATCGTGCATCGAGGCGAAGATCGCCGCCCCCAGCCCCGGATGGTCGGCGTCGAACGCGGCGTAGATCGCCGCCCAGCGCGCCGCCCAGACGGCTGCGTCGAGATCGCGCCCGAGGGCGAGCTCGACGGATCCGGCGGCCAGCGCGTCGATCTTGCCCGCCAACCCGGCGGCGTCCGACGGATCGATCGGGCGGCCGAGCTGCCCGGCGGCGCCGACGATGGTCGCCGCCAGCGGGGCGTGGGCGAACAGCGTGTTGCCGAAGTCGAACAGCACCCCACGGATCCGCCGCGACCCCATCGACGCTCACCGTAGGCCACGCCGTGCCGGCGATCGTGGTGGGGCGGGAGCCGAGCTCCGCGGTCGGCGGTGGCCGCCGGCCGCGATGCCGTGACCACTAGCGTCCGGCCGGTGCGGGCGGCTCTGTCGAAGTTCGAGGTGCGGCTCGTGGCCGCGCTCGTCGCATTCACGTTCGCCCTGCGGTGGCCGACGTTCATCACCCGCCTGTTCGACCCCGACGAGGCGGCGATCGGGGTGCAGGGGATGGTCGTGCGCTCCGGTGGAACCCTGTACAGGGACATCTTCGACCGCAAGCCGCCGTTGCCGCCGCTCGCGTACGCAGCGTCGTTCGGGATCACCGGCTCGACCGACATCCGCCCGCTGCGCGTCGTCGTGACGTTGTGCCTGTTCGGAGCGGCCGTCATCGTCGCGCTGGACGCCAACCGCCGGCATGGCCACGGCGCGGCGTGCTGGGCCGGCGCACTGATGATCGCCGGGGCGATGGCACTGTTCCCGGCCGACGCCGGAGGCGCGAACTTCGCCCACTTCGCGCTGCTCCCCGGCGCCGCAGCGATGGTGTGGTCGCGCCGGCGTGGCTGGGGATGGGCGATCGGTGCCGGCGTCGCGCTCGGCCTCGCTGTGCTCTGCCGGCAGAGCTGGCTGCTCGGCGTGGTGCCGGCGGTCTACGCCACGTTCCGGGCCGGGCGCTGGCGACAGGTCGGCCTGCTCACCGCCAGTGCCCTGCTGACCGTCCTGATCACCGGCCTCGATGCGCCGTTGTCCGGGTTCTGGGAGTGGACGTTCGCCAACAGCCCCGGCTTCGTCTTCGCTCCCGCGGGCTTCGGCGTCTCCCTCGGGCGCGGCGCAGCGTCGCTCGGCGCGTTCGTCGCCTTCCACGTCACCGCGGTCGTGTGCCTCGTGCTCGCCTGGCGCCGCCGCTCGCCACTGCGCGCCGCCGGCCGCGACGACCGCGACCTGTGGTTGTGGCTGCTGGTCGGACTCGGCGCGGTGGCCGCCGGGCTGCGGTTCTTCGGTCACTACTGGCTGCAGGTCGTGCCCGCCGTGGCGGTGCTCGCCGCGCCGGTCGCGGCCGATCTCGGCCGGCACTGGCGGCGGTGGGCGATCGGCGGGCTGATCGTGCCCGGGCTGGCCGCGTTCGCGTTGCTGTTCGTACCGGGCTCGTTCCACCACCGCCCGGACCCGACCCGCCTCGCCGCCGAAGTCGATGCGCTGACGTCGCCCGCGCAGCGGGTCTTCGTCTGGGGCTCCTATCCGGAGGTGCTCGTGCGCGCCGATCGACTTCCCGCAGGCGGGCTCGTGCACATGGACTTCGTGACGGGGCGCAGCGGAGGTCGCGACGAGCCGGCGACCACCATCGCCGACGCGACGCCGGGCGCGCTCGACATCGTGCTCCGATCGCTGCGCAGCCACCCGCCGACGCTCGTGCTCGACACCTCGACCGCGCCGCACCTCGGCTACCGCGACTACCCGCTCTCGGTCGTGCCGGCGATTGCCGACGTCGTCTCCTCCGGGTACTCCGAGGTCGGTGTCGTCGACGGTGTCACCATCTACCGCCGCAACCCCGGCTGATCTGCCCGAACGGGACCGAATCGCCGGGTCGCGGCGGGTCCTCACGCCTAGAATACGTCCGTGGCGACCTCCATGCGCGTCGACGAGCCGGTCGAGACCGGCCCGTCCGAAGAGCCTGCCGCAGCCGTCGTCGCGCCAGCCCACCAGCGCCCGAGACACCTCGGCTGGGTGCGTGAAGGCGCGTTGGTGCTCGCCTTCTACTACGTGTACCAGACGATCCGCAGCTTCGCGAACAGCGGCAACGTCTCGCCGCGGGCGTTCGCCAACGCCAATCGGCTCGTGTCGCTGGAGAAGCACCTGCACATCTACGGCGAGCAGCGGATCCAGCAGTTCTTCCTGCCGGCCGAGTGGCTCGTCAGGTTCCTCAACGTGTACTACGGCACGCTGCACTTCGTGATCACCGCAGGGCTGCTGGTGTGGGTCTACCACTACCGCAACGAGGCCTACCGGCGGATGCGCAACCTGCTCGGCACGACCACCGCGCTGGCGCTGGTCGGTTACTGGGCCTTCCCGCTCGCCCCGCCGCGGTTGTTGAAGTGGGACCACTTCGTCGACACCCTGGACACCATCGGCGGGTTGTGGTCGTACAACTCCCCGGTCGCCAAGGCGGTCGCCAACCCCTTCGCGGCGATGCCGAGCCTGCACTTCGGGTGGGCGCTGTGGTGCGGGATCGTGTTCTACACGCTGACCACGCACCGGTTCACCCGGGCGATGGTCGTGATCTACCCGTTCCTCACCCTGACGGCGATCGTCGTCACGGCCAACCACTACTTCCTCGACGCGGCCGGCGGCGCAGTGATCCTCGTCTCGGCGGTGTTCATCCAGCGTGGGTTCGAGCAGTGGCTGGCCCGACGCAGGACGACCACGGCGGGTGCGGCTCCGGCCGACTCAGCTGTGCTGGCGGGGGCGCCCGCCGAGGAGCTCGGCGGCGTGTCGACGGGCTGACTCGCCGGCCTCCGCGCCCGAGAGCATCCGCGCCACCTCCTCCACCCGCTCGTCGTCGTCCACCGGGCGTGCCGTCGTGACGGTCGCGCCGCGTACGACCTGCTTGCTGACCACGATCTGTTGGTCGGCGCGCGCTGCGACCTGGGCGAGGTGGGTGACGACGAGCACCTGATGGCGACCACCGAGCGCGGCCAGTGCGTCCCCGACGGCCATCGCCGCGGCGCCCCCGATCCCGGCGTCGACCTCGTCGAAGACAAGGGTGTCCGGCGCCTCGGTGAGCACCAGCCGCAACGCCAGCATCGTGCGCGCGAGCTCGCCTCCGCTGGCCACCCGCGCCAGCGGCAATGGCGGCGTGCCAGGGTTGGCGGCGAGCAGGAAGGCGACGTCGTCGCCGGGGTCGTCGTCGCCGACGGTGACCACCAGCGTCGCATGGGGCATCGCCAACGTGCGCAGATGGCGCTGCACTGCGGCGGCCAGACGGCCGGCGCCGGCGCGACGCTGGGCCCCCGCGGCCGCCGCAGCGCGCCGTTCGGCCTGGTCAGCCGCTGTCCGCTCGACCTCCAGTTCGGTCACTCGGCGGTCGTAGCTCTCCAGCTCGGCGAGCCGCTGCCTGGTCTCGTCGCGGTAGGCGATCACTTCCGTCAGCGAGTCGGCGTACTTGCGGCGCAGCTCGCGCAGCAGCTGACGGCGCTCGCCGATCTCGCCGAGGCGCTGCGGGTCCTCGTCGATGCCCTCGGCGACGCGACGTGCCTCGGCGGCCAGATCGGCGAGCTCCGCCGACACGACACGCAGGCGTGGCTCGAGGTCGGCGTACGGGCGACGACCGCCGATCGCGTGGATCGCCGCAGCGACGAGATCGGCGGCGGCGTCGTCGTCGGCGAGCAGGGCTGCGGCGCGCAGACCCGCGTCGCGATGTTCGACTGCGTCGGCGAGCCTGTCCTGCAGCCGCTCCAGCGCGGCATCCTCGTCGGGATCGTCCAGTGCCGCTGCATCCAGCTCGGCGAGCTGGAATCGCAGCAGGTCGACCTCACGCAGCCGGGTGCGGGCGTCGCCGCCGAGGGCGGCGAGGGCGGCGTCGATCTCGGTCAGGCGGCCACGGGCCTCGCGCAACGGGCCGAGGTCGGTCCCCGCAGCGCGGTCGAGCGCGGCGCGCTGATGTGCGGCACTGAGCAGGCTCTGCTGCGCATGCTGGCCGTGCAGGTCCACCGCCCGTGCGGCCAGTTCGGCGAGTTGACCCGCCGTCGCCAGACGACCGTCGATGTAGCCACGGGACCGGCCGTCGGCGGGGATGACCCTCGTGACGACGTACTCGTCGTCGGCGAGGACGAAGCGTCCCTCGACACGCGCCTCCGGGTGCCCGGTGCGCACGATCGTCGGGTCGGCCCGGCCGCCGACGAGGAGGCTGATCGCCTCGACGAGCATCGTCTTGCCGGCACCCGTCTCGCCCGTCAGGGCGGTCAGACCCGGCCCGAGCACCACGGCCGTGGACTCGATCACGCCCATCCCGTCGATGCGCAGCTCGGTCAGCACGGCGACGTCCGCCAGGCGTACCGGCCGGTCATCGGTCGGCCAGCCCGAACTTCGACTTGAGGATCTGGTGGAAGCGCCGGCGGCCGAAGCGGACGAAGCGCGCGTCGTGCGCCGCAGGTGTGACCACGACGACGTCGCCCTGGGCCAGCGAGGCGGCGTACTGGCCATCGATCGAGAGGATCGCCGGACGGCCGCCGAGCACCTCGATCTCGACGAGCTCGTCGGGGTCGAGCACGAGGCTGCGATCGAACAACATGTGCGGGGAGACCGGCGTGAGCAGCAACGCACGGTGTTGCGGCGAGACCACGGGCCCGCGCGCGGAGAGGGAGTAGGCGGTGGAGCCGGTCGGGGTGGCGACGATCAACCCGTCTGCCGCGTAGGACGTGAACACGGCGCCGTCGATGCGCACCAGCAGGCGCACGGTGTGACCGGACTCGCGCTTCTCGACGACGGCCTCGTTGAGCGCCGTCCAGTCGCCCTTCGGCGGGGCGCCGGGCGGGCCGGACCGCACGCTGACCGCCAGCATCATCCGCTCCTCGATCTCCCACTCGCCCACCTCGGCCCCGGCGAACCACCGTTCGAGCGCGGAGGTGAGCGCCGGCGGCTCGAGCTCGGTGAGGTACCCGAGCAGCCCGACGTTGACCCCGATGATCGGCACCTCGGCGCCGTCGAGCAGCTTGACGGTGCGCAGCATCGTGCCGTCGCCGCCGAGGCTGATCGCCAGGCCGGCGGTGGCGGGCGGACGCTCTGCGAGCAACTCGGGCAGACCGAGAGCTTCGGCGTCGGCAGCAGTGATCCACGCCCGATGGCCGTGATCTGCGAGCCAGCCGGCCGCCGATTGGGCGAGTGCTGCCGCCTCGCGCCGTTCGTGGTGGGCGACGAGCAGCACGTCGGTCATGACCGGCATCCTGACGGAGGGGTGCGCGCGTGCACAAGCAGCTCGAGGTTGCCGCGACCGCCGAGCAGTGGTGAGACCATCCACTCCACCACCGTGCAGCCTGCCGCCTCGAGCGCGGCGTGCACAGCGACGCGCACCCGCTCGTGCACGTCGGGATCGGTGATCACCCCCCGGCCGCGACCGACTTCCGCCCGCCCGGCCTCGAACTGCGGCTTGACGAGCAGCAGCAGCGGACCACCCGGTGAGCAGCTGTCGATCAGCGGCGCGAGGACCTGGGTGATCGAGATGAACGAGAGGTCGGCGACCACGGCGTCGACGCGACCACCGATCGCGGCGGGGGTCGCGTCACGGACGTGGAAGCGCTCGATCACGTGCACCCGTGCGTCCCCGCGGATCCGCGGGTGGAGCTGACCGTGGCCGACGTCGAGGGCGACGACGCGCGCCGCCCCGCGCTGCAGCAGGCAGTCGGTGAAGCCGCCGGTCGAGGCGCCGGCGTCGAGCACCGACCAGCCGCGGACGTCGAGACCGAACTGGTCGAGTGCGGCGTCGAGCTTGTCGCCGCCGCGGCTGACGAACCGAGGCGGCGGACCGCTGAGCGCGATCGCGTCGCCGGCGTGCACCAGCCGCGCCGGCTTGTCGGCGACAGCGCCGTTGACGAGGACGCGCAGATCGTCGATCGCCCGCGCCGCCTCGGTGCGGCTGGGCACCAGGGTGCGACGGACGAGCTCCGCGTCCAGGCGGAGCCGGCGAGACATCGGCTCAGTCGGCGGGCGCGGCCGGCCGCCGGGTGGTCGCCAGTGGGCGAACTCCGGACGACACCGTCGCGGCCGATCTCGCCGTCGTCACCCGTGGGGGCCGCTTGGACGTCGGGCCGGCCGGCCTCGCCGCCGTGCGCGTGGACGTCGGGCCGGCCAGACTTCCCGGCCTCACCGCGGTGCGCTTGGCCGTCGGGCCGGCCGGACTTCCCGGCCTCGCCGCGGTGCGCTTGGAGGTCGGGCCGGCCGGACTTCCTGGCCTCGCCGAGGTCCCCCGGCTCGCCGGACTTCCTGGCCTCGCCGAAGTCCCCCGACTCGCCGGACTCCCCGGCCTTGCCGCCGTGCGCTTGGACGGCGCAGCTTGGGCTGACGCTGCGGCCGGCCGCCCGGGCGCAG
>JBBQTN010000135.1:0-14171 GCA_038213195.1 Acidimicrobiales bacterium
CGCATCGGGGTTCGACGGGTCCGGGTCTTGGCGCACGAGGTAGTCCGGGTGGCCGCCGCCGACACGGGTGGTCTTCATCCGCCGGTTGGCGGCGAGGTCGGCGGGACCGAGGCACAGCCCTTGCATCCGCGGCGAGGCGGCGCAGATCTCCTCGACGTTGGCGACGCCGCGGGCCGTCTCGAGGATTGCGTGGATCATCAACGGCTTGGTCAGCTTGGCCTTCGCCTCCAGCTGGGCGAGCAGGCGGTCGACGTAGTGGATGTCCTCCGGCCCCTCGACCTTGGGGATCATGATCACGTCGAGGCGGTCGCCGATCTCGGTGACGAGCGTGGTGAGATCGTCGAGGCCCCACGGCGAGTCGAGGCTGTTGACCCTGGTCCACAGCTGGGTGTCGCCGAAGTCGACCGAGTTGGCGACCTTCACCAGGCCGGCGCGCGCAGCCTCCTTGTCGGCCATCGGGATCGCGTCTTCGAGGTTGCCGAGGATGATGTCGACGGTCGGCACGATCTCCGGCAGCTTGGCGACCATCTTGTCGTTCTGCGGCGGGAAGAAGTGGACGACCCGGCTCGGACGGACCGGGATCTCGCGGAGCGGTTCGGGGGCACCGACGGCCAGTGGCTTGAAGAAGTCTTTCGGGCTGCGCACGAGGCCTGAGGCTACGACCGGTCGCCGCGACCAGCCAAGATGATCGTCGTGGCCGATCTCGACGCGCTCCTCTTCGACGCCGGTGGTGTGTTCGTGCTCCCCGACCCGACGGTGCTCGGCCCGCTGCTCGCCTACTACGGCGGCGACCCGTCGCTCGACGCCCACGTGCGCGCCCACTACAGGGGCATGGCTGCGAAGAGCGCGGCGGGGAGCGCGGAGACGTCGTGGGTCGACTACGACTGCGCGTACGTGCGCAGCATCGGCGTCGCCGACGGGGAGGTCGAGCACGCGGCGGTCGCGCTGGGCCGGACGCGCAGTGCGCTGCTGTGGCGCTGGCCGATCCCCGACAGCGTCGCTGCATTGCGCGTACTGCACGCCCGGGGCGTGCCGATCGGGGTGGTCAGCAACGCCAGCGGGCAGATCGCCGAGGTGCTGCGCAGGAGCGGTGTGTGCCAGGTCGGTCCCGGCGACCACACGCCGGTGCGGGTGATCATCGACAGCCACGTGGTCGGGGTGGCCAAGCCCGACCCGGCGATCTTCGACCACGCCCTGCACATGTTCGACGGGATCGAACGCGGCCGGATCGGTTACGTCGGCGATTCTGTGACGATGGACGTCGGCGGAGCGCGGGCAGCCGGTCTCTTGCCGATCCTGCTCGACCCGTACGACGATCACCCCGACGCCGACTTCCGCCGGATCAGGTCGCTGCTCGAGCTGGTCAGCTGACGCTGGTACGGAAGCTGCTCACAGATGGGCAGATCCCGTACAAGCGTCAGCTCGGGTGAAGGCTGCCAGCGCAACCGGCGGTGCGGTCAGCGTCCGTCGAGGCGGCGGGCGATCACCTTCAGGCACAGGGTCTCGTCGGCGCCCTCGAAGATGCTGAGCACGCGGGCGTCGACGAACAGCCGGCTGACGGAGTACTCCTCGGCGTAGCCGAAGCCACCGTGAATCTGCATCGCCTCACGCGTCACCCACTCGGCGGCCTTGCAGACGTAGGCCTTGACCATGCTCGCCTCGACCGCCCCCTCGCCCTTCGCCATCAGCTTGGCGACGGTGTAGGCGAACTGCCGGCCCGCCTGGATGAGGATCGCCATCCGCCCGAGCTTGACCCTGGTCAACTGGTAGTCGGCGACCGGGGTGGCGAACACCACCCGGTTCTGGGCGTAGTCCAACGCGGCCTCGTACGCCGCCTGCATCACCCCGATGGCGCGCGCCGCGGTCTGCAACCGTCCGTTCTCGAAGCCCTCCATCTGGTAGTAGAAGCCCTTGCCGCGTCCGTTGTCGCCACCGATCAGGTTCGTCGCCGACACCCACCAGTTGTCCAGCGCGACCTCGTAGCTGTGCATCCCGCGGTAGCCGATGGTGTCGATCGCGCGACCCTCCATCTTCCCGGTCGTGCCACCGGGCAGCGGGTCCTGGGTGAACTCGAAGCCGTGACCTTCGCCGCGTGGCTTGGGGACGATGAACAGGCTCAGGCCACGGTGACCCTTCTCGGCCGGCTCGCTGCGCGCGAGCAGCATCAGCACGTCGGCGCGTGCACCGAACGTGCACCACGTCTTGACCCCGTTGATCACGAAACCGGCCTCGCCGCCGGGGCCCTCCGCCTCGGTGGCGGTGACCTTGATCCCGGCGACGTCGCTGCCGAAGTCGGGTTCTGTGACCGCGACCGCGGCCATCACCTCCGCGCTGGCCAGCTTCGGCAGCCAGCGTTGCTTCTGCTCTTCGGTGCCGCCCTTGACGAGGGCGCGGGTGAGGATCTCCGGGCGGGTGATCAGCGAGCCGCCGATGCCGAGCGAGCCGCGGCTGAGCTCCTCGGTGGCGACGACCATCCCCATGTACTCGCCGTCGCCGCCCTCGCTGAAGCCGTCGTACTCGGCGGGCACGCTGAGCCCGAACGCGCCCATCGCGGCGAGCCCGGAGATCAGCTCCTCGGGGACGTCGGTGTTGTGCCGGTGGACGTGCTCGGCGACCGGCTTGATCTCCTTGTCGGCGAAGGACCGGAACGAGTCCTGGACCATCTCGAAGTCGCTGTCGAGGTGCCGCGGGCCGGGCCGGTCGGCGAACGAGGCGATCACCTCGGGCGTTCGGAAGGTCGCCAGGAACGGGTGAGCGGCGCGCATCGGCGCCGGTTCCAGCCCCCACAGCTCCTCCCTGCCGCACAGCCGGGTGATCAGGTCGTGGACCATCTCCGCCGTGAACGCACACGCCAGACGGCCCTCCAGCTCGCCCTTCGCGCCGTAGTCGAGCAGCGCCCGGGCCGTCTCGACCTGCGCCGAGGCGTGGGCGAGGTCGTAGGCGAGGACCTGCTGCACGTCCGGACCGCCCGTCGCGGCGAGCTGGCGGACTGCGGCCGCGACGACGTCGTGGGCCAGGTCGATCACGTTCGCCGCAGCGCTCAGGTCGGGTGCTGGCAAGGCCGTCTCGGGGGCTTGCGTGCTGGTCATGCGGCTCACGCTACCGAGGCTTCGGTCGGCGCCCGGTCATCCGTGCCGCGTGCCGGCGAGCGCTGCGGGTTCGACGACGGCCCCGTTTCCGGTGTGGCAGGCTGACACGATGCCTGGCGAACCGACGGCTCGACTCTGCGTGTACTGCGGCTCCAACGCGGGCACGTCGCCGTCGTTCGCGGCCCTCGCCCAGCAGCTCGGCTCGGCCCTTGCCCACCGCGGCATCGGCCTCGTCTACGGCGGCGGGCACGTCGGGCTGATGGGCATCGTCGCCGACGCGGCGCTCGCCGCCGGCGGGGAGGTGGTCGGGGTGATCACCGAGCAGCTGGTCGGTGCCGAGATCGCCCACCCCGGGCTCACCCGCCTCGAGGTGACCAGCACGATGCACGCCCGCAAGGCCCGTCTCAGCGAGCTGGCCGACGGTTTCCTGGTGCTGCCCGGTGGGTTCGGGACCCTCGACGAGTTCGCCGAGGCGTTGACATGGAACCAGCTGGGGATCATGGCCAAGCCGGTGGTGCTGGTCGACGTCGACGGGTTCTGGGCGCCGATGTTCGACTGGATGGAGCGTGCCGTCGCCGCCGGCTTCGTCCGGAGCTCGCACCGGATGCTCGCCCAGCACGCGCACAGCGCCGATGAGGCGATCGCAATGGCGACGGCGCCGGTGCCCGACGTCGGGCACAAGTGGATCGACCGCGACGCAACGCCCGCACCGGGGATCTCGCGCGACGCGGTGTCGACGCACGGCGAGGCCGGGGACTGACTGCGGTCGAGAGGAGGTCGAGATGGCGGATCACGACGATGTGCGCCGGATCGCGGCGACCCTGCCGGACACGAGCGTCGACTCTGGGCGTTTCGGCGTCTCGGTCGCCAACCGCGGCAAGCAGAAGGGCATCGCCTGGTCGTGGATGGAGCGGATCGATCCGAAGAAGGCGCGGGTGGTCAACGACTCGGTCCTCGCCGTGCGCGTCGCCGACGTTGGGGAGAAGGAGACGCTGATCGGCGCGAACCCCGCCGTCTACTTCACCGAGGCGCACTACAACGGCTATCCCGCCGTGCTCGTGCGCCTGGCCGAGATCGACGACGACGAGCTCGCAGAGCTGCTCACCGATGCGTGGCGGTGCATGGCCCCGAAGGCGCTCGTCAAGCAGTTCGACGACGACCGCGACGCCTGACGTCGGTCAGGGGTTGGGCCCGTCCGGGTAGAAGCGGTAGCCGATCCCCGGCTCCGTGATGAAGTACCGCGGGCGACCGGGTTCCGGCTCGAGCTTCTTGCGGATCGCCGCGAGGTGGACCCGCAGGTAGTTGGTCTCGCGCTCGTACTGCGGTCCCCACACGGTCTGGAGCAGCTGGCGCTGGGTGACGAGCCGGCCGGGATGCCGGGCCAGCGCCTCGACGATCGCCCACTCCGTCGGGGTGAGGTGGGGCGACGGTTCGCGGTCGGTGCGTGCCACCGTCTTGTCGCCCAGATCGAGCACGAAGTGGTGGGTGGTGACGATCGCCTGCTCGGGAACCGGCTGGTGGCGGCGCAGCGCGGCGCGCATCCGCGCCAGCACCTCGTCCATCCCGAACGGCTTGGAGACGTAGTCGTCCGCGCCGGCGTCGAGGGCGCGGACCTTGTCGCTCTCGGCGTCGCGCACCGAGAGCATGATGATCGGCACCGTGCTCCAGCCGCGCAGCCCGCGCACCACCTCGACGCCGTCGATGCCGGGCAGCCCGATGTCGAGCAGCACGAGGTCGGGGCGGTGCGAGGCGGCCAGCGCGAGCGCCTCCTCGCCGGAGCCGGCGAGGTCGACGTCGTACCCGCGGGCGACGAGGTTGACGCTCAGCGCCTTGCGGATCTGCGGTTCGTCGTCCACGACGAGGATGCGTGTCATGCGGTGCCCTCCGCGATCGGCAGGATGAACGTGATCGTCGTACCACCACCGGGCGTGTCGTCCAGCTCCAGCTTCGCACCGGTCGCCTCGACGAACCCGCGGGCGATCGCGAGGCCGAGCCCCGCACCGACGTCGGTGGACCGGTCGCCGAGCCGCTGGAACGGTTCGAACACCAGCTCGCGCTGCGCGCGGTCGACACCAGGCCCGCGATCGACGACGCGCAGCTCGACGTGGTCGTTGACGACCGCCGCCTCGATCCGCACCGACCTGTCGGCCGGCGACCACGCCAGTGCGTTGGAGACGACGTTGCCGACAGCGCGTTCCAGCAGCGCTGCGTCGGTGAGCACGAGCGGGACCGTCTCGGAGACGTCGAGCGAGACGCGGTTCGCCGGCGCATCGAGGTGGTCGAGCGCGGCCGAGACGACGTCCTCGAGCGCCGTCGCGCGGCGATCGATCTGCATCGCCCCGGCCTGCAGGCGGCTCATGTCGAGCAGGTTGCGGATCACCCGGTCGAGCCGGTCTGCGGCATCGTCGATGTTCGCGAGCAGCGTGTCGCGGTCGTCGTCGGAGAACGAGACCCGCGCCTCGAGCAGCCCGCTGACCGAGGCCTTGATCGACGCCAGCGGCGTGCGTAGGTCGTGGGAGACCGCGCGAAGCAGGGCGGTGCGCAGCTCGTTGGCCTGCTCCAACGCGTCGACCGTGGCCGACTCGTGGCGGAGCCGGCGGGCCTCGAGGCCGAGGGCGAGCTGATCGATGAACGCGTCGAGCACGTTGTGATCGTCGCTGGTGAGGTCGCCGCCGACGAGCACGAGCACCTGATCGCCCGGCTCGTCGAGCGGCCGGGCCATCCCGATCGTCGGGTCTGGCTCGGCGGGCTGACCGGCGAGGCTTGTGATCGTCCAGCCCGACTCGCCACGATCGAGGACCATCGCCGTGGTCAGGTCGAACAGAGCGCGCAGCTGGTCGAGCAGATCGGGCAGCGGATCCGCCGAGGAGACGATCGAACCGGCGTTGCGGGCCAGCGCCTTCGCCTCGGCGCGGGCGCGGCCGGCCTCCCTGGCGCGCCGCGCCGAGCGGTCGACGAGCACGCTGACGACGATCGTGATCGCCACGAAGATCACCAGCGCGACGATGTCGTCGCCGTTGCTGATGTGCAGCGTGTGCACCGGCGGGGTGAGGAACCAGTTGGTCAGGCCGACAGAGAACACCGAGGCGACGAGGCCGGGACGGATCCCGCCGGTGGCGGCGACCGCGATGACCAGTGCGAGGTTCAACAGCAGCGCGGTGGACAGGTTGAGGTGCTCGTGGGTGAGCACGAGCACCCAGCACAGGGTCGGCAGGCCGACCACGCACACGACCCACGCGGCGCGCTCGCGGTCGTGGGGCACGGCGCCGCCGCGGGCGATGCGTGGCAGCTGCAACGGCTCGGCGTCGTCGGCTCGGGCGGTGGCGATCACGTGCAGGTCGACGCCGTGGGCGCTGCGGCCGAGCGCCGACAGCAGCGAACCGTGGAGCGCGTCCTCCCACCTGCTCCGCCGCGACGCGCCGAGCACGATCTGGGTGGCTTGCTCCGCGGCGGCGAACGTCGCCAGCGCGCCGGCGACGTCGTCGGCCACCACCTCGCGGTACACCCCGCCGAGCTCGACGAGCAACGCCCGCTGCCGCTCCAGGTCGCCTGCGGACCGCTGCGTCAGGCCGTCGGCGCGGGCGACGTGCACGCCCACCACCTCGCCGTGACGTCCGCTGGCGATGCGTGCGGCGCGGCGGATCAGCACCTCTCCGCCGGGGGCACCGGTGAGCGCGACGACGACGCGCTCGCGGGTCTCCCACGTGGCGGTGATCGCGTGGTCGGAGAGGTAGCTCTGCAGGTTCTCCTCGACGCGGTCGGCCACCCACAGCAGCGCCAACTCGCGCAGCGCACCGAGGTTGCCGGGGCGGAAGTAGTTCGCCAGCGCGGCGTCGACCCGATCGGGCGCGTAGACGTTGCCGTGGGCGAGCCGCCGGCGCAGCGCCTCAGGTGTCATGTCGACCAGCTCGATCTGGTCGGCGGCGCGCACGAACGCGTCCGGCACGGTCTCGCGCTGGACGACGCCGGTGATCTTCTCGACCACGTCGTTGAGCGACTCGAGGTGCTAGACGTTGACCGTGCTGATCACGTCGATGCCGCGCGCGAGCAGCTCGTCCACGTCCTGCCAGCGCTTGGCGTGGCGCAGACCGGGGGCGTTGGTGTGGGCGAGCTCGTCGACCAGCACGAGCTCCGGAGAACGCGTCAGCACGGCGTCGAGGTCCATGTCCTCGATCTCCGTGCCGCGGTAGGAGACGGTGCGGCGCGGCACCAGTTCGAGGTCGCCGATCTGCGCCAGGGTGTTCTCGCGCCCGTGGGTCTCGACGAAGCCGACGACGATGTCGCCGCCACGTTCGGCTCGTCGCTGACCCTCGTTGAGCATCGCGTAGGTCTTGCCGACACCCGGCGCCGCTCCGAGGTAGATGCGGAGGGTGCCGCGGGCCATCTGCACAGTCTTACCGACCGCCTCCACATCGCGGCTCGATGCGTCGTCCCGTATCGAGGCTCAGTGGTGTGGCGCCTGTGGCACCGGCGTTTCGACGAGCAGGGTGTACACCGGGTTGAGGATCGCCAGGATCCCGTGGTGGACACCGGCCGTGCCCTCGACGCTCATCACCGCGCCGGTGCGGACGCCGGCGACGCTGCGCCGGCCGTAGAACACGACCGTGATCGCGCCGGTCTCGTCGGCGAGCGTGCACTCGAGGCTCGGCGACCCGCTCCACGCCTGGACGCGCACGGCCTTGACCCGCCCGGCGACCGTGGCGCGCACCCGTGGCCGCAGGTCGTGGATCGCGGTGCGCGTCGACGGGAGGATGCTGACGTCGACGTCGCGTCCCGCCGGGCGGTGGCGTGCGCCGTTCTCCGCTGCGGGCGGCGGCGCTGCAGGCTGCTCCGGCTCCACGACGACGGTGTCGTCGCCGAGGTGGTAGGGCACGATCGTCACCGAGCACTGCGGCAGGTGGGCGAGCGCTGCTGCGATCGGACCCGACGACCGATCGTGCAGCAGGCGGTGCCAGCGCTTGGTGTACTCGCGGCGGGGGATCAGCACCGACACCTCGGTGCGCCCGTCGGCGGCGAGCTCGGCGGCCATCTCCAGGGTGGCCCGTGGGATGCGCCGGTCAGGGCACTCGATGATGTCGAGCGGGAACCGCGACAGGCCGAGCTGCTGCCATGCCTCGATCAGCTGATCGGTCTTCCAGCCGTCGAGGTCGAAGTGGACGGCGCGCAGGTCGTTGGGCAGCAGCGCGCGCGCGTACTGCATCGCCCGTGCGGCAGCCGCGTCCAGCTCGTCGACGAGCACCACGACCGCGTGCCGCGTGCGCGTCGGCGCCTGCGCGGCGTTGGCGACCTTCTGCACGTCCTGGCGCAGCTCGACGTCCTCACGTTCGTAGGCCCTGTTCAGCCGCACCAACCCGAACACCATGATCGGCACGAGGAGCATCACCACCCACGCGCCCTCGGTGAACTTGACGGTCGCAACGATCGCCAGCACGAGCAGCGACAGCACCGCGCCGACCGCGTTGATCACCATCCCGATCTTCCAACCCTCCTCACGCAGCCGCAGGTGGTGCTTGGTCATCCCCGCCTAGGAGAGCGTGAAGCTCGTGAACACACCGATCGCGTAGAGCGGGATCAGCCTGCTGACCTGTCCGCCGGTGGCCAGCAGGGTGACGATCGCGGCTCCGGCGAGGAACACGATCCCGTTCGAGAACACCAGCCGGTGGCCGCGCACCATGAACTGACGGGGCATGAAGTTGTCGCCCGCGTGGAACGAGGCGAGGCGCGGGAAGTCGGCGAAGCTGGTGTTCGCGGCCAGCACGAGGATCAGCATCGTGCCCGCCTGGAGGAAGTAGAAGAGCAGGTGGCCGACCGCGGACTCGCCGTAGACGAACTTGCCGACCTGGGAGATCACCGTCGGGGTGCCGCCGTGGTACGGCATCGCGTGCGTCTTGGCGGCCAGGATCGACAGCCCGAGGAACATCACGCCGAGCAACGAGCCCATGATCACGAGGGTGCTGCGCGCGTTCTTCCACGCCGGCGGGCGGAACGCCGGCACACCGTTCGAGATCGCCTCGACCCCCGTCACCGCGGCACCGCCGGAGCCGAACGCCTTGAGGATCAGGAACAGCGTCGCACCCATCAGCAGGCCGGTGCCGCTCTTGTTGCCGAGGTGCTCCATCCCGGTGAGGTTGGTCGGCGATTTCGGCAGGTGGGAGAAGATCGTGCGGTACGCGCCGACGCCGATCAGCAGCACCATGTTGACGATGAAGAAGTAGGTCGGCACTGCGAAGATCCGCCCCGACTCCTTCGTGCCGCGCAGGTTGCCGTAGGCGATGATCACGACGAACCCGATCGCGATCCAGTGCTTGACCCCCGCGATCGCCGGGATCGCCGACGCCAGCGCGTCACTGCCGGCGGCCACCGACACGGCGACCGTGAGGACGTAGTCGGTGAGGAGGGCGACGCCCGCGACCTGGGCGGGCAGCAGCCCGAAGTTGTCGCGCGTCACGATGTACGCGCCACCCGCCGACGGGTACGCCTTGATCGTCTGGCGATAGGAGAGGATCAGGAAACCGAGCACAACGAGCAGCGCCACGGTGATCGGCGTGACGAGCGCGAACACGGCGGCCACACCGAGCCCGCCGACCACGAGCACCCGGAGGATCTCTTCGGTGGCGTACGCGCACGACGAGAGGTTGTCGGAGGCGAAGACCGCGAGCGCCGTCGGGCGGCCGAGCGTCTCGTGTTGCAGCCGTTCGCTGTGCAGCGGCGCGCCGAGCAGCTTGCGCTTCATCCGGTAGCCGAGGGGCTCGGCCAGCACGGGTGCTGCAGGGCTGCCGCTCAGCGTGCGAGGCCCCGGCCCAGGCGGAGACGCCGGCGTCGACGGGGTCTTGGTCGGCTGCACAGATGGTCGAACGTCGAGCACCTTGCGATTCAAGTCCGGGTGCCGCTGCGGATGTGGCGGGCGCTCATCAGATTCCGTCAAGACGTCGAGGCTCGGCGCTAAGAGCCCGTCAAGAGGCCGAGATCTCACGCCGACATCTTGTGGGCGGGGCGCGCGAGCGGGTTGGCGCGGCGGCGTGTCGGCGCGGCCAGGGATCAGCTCCCGCGGCCTGCACTAGGTTCGGCGGTGATGACGACTGCGCACGATGGACGGGTCGCCGCCGCCCGCGGGGCGGTCGAGCACGACCTCGAGCAGATTGGCGACGTGCTGTTCGACGCGAACGCGGCGCACGGCGTCTCGCTGGCACTGGTGGTGATGCGGCGCGGGGCGGTGGTGTTCGAGCGCTACGGGCTCCAGCCGGCCACCCCGTTCGGGCCGGGCGGTCCTGTCGACGCGGCCACGAGGTTGATCTCGTGGAGCATGGCCAAGAGCATCGTCCACGCGTGCGTCGGCATCCTCGTCGGCGACGGGCGGTTGCACCTCGACGCGCCCGCGCCCGTCGCCCGGTGGCCAGGGACGGACAAGCAGCGGATCACGCTCGAAGACCTGCTCGAGATGCGGTCCGGGCTGGAGTTCGTCGAGGATTACGTCGACGATGCGGTCAGCCACTGCCTCGAGATGCTGTTCGGCGCGGGCCGCAGTGACGTCGCCGCGTACGCCGCAGCGCTGCCGCTGGTGCACGAACCCGGCACCGTGTGGAACTACTCGAGCGGCACGACCAACATCATCTGCCGCATCATCGGCGACGCGCTCGGCGACACCGCAGGCGCCGGACACGAACGGATGTCTGCGTTCCTGCACGACCGACTGTTCGCGCCGGTGGGCATGGCCTCGGCGCAGCCGACGTTCGACGCTGCCGGAACCTTCGTCGGCTCGTCGTACGTGGACGCCTGCGCCCGCGACTTCGCCCGCTTCGGCGAGCTGTACCGCAACGACGGTGTCGCCGCCGGCGGCACGCGGGTGCTTCCCGCCGGCTGGCTCGACCATGCGCGCACGTTCGTCGCCCACGACCCCGACGGTGAGTTCGACTACGGGCGCCACTGGTGGTTGTGGCCGGACCTGCCGGGCGCTGTCGCCTGCCACGGCTACGAAGGGCAGTACACGGTGGTCGTCCCGGACAGGGAGCTCGTCGTCGTCCACCTCGGCAAGAGCCCGGTCGAACGACGCGCTCCGCTGCTCGCAGCGCTCCGCGCGCTGATCGTCGCGTTCCCGGTGACGCGCCCGTGAGCGCTGCAGGCCACGGCGCAACGTCCGCGATCACCGGACCGATCACGACGGTCGACTACCACACCGCCGGCGAGCCGTTCCGCATCGTCACGGGCGGCGTCGAACCACCCGACGGGACGACGATGCTCGACCGCCGCGCGACCGCGATGGCAGAGCTCGACGACGTGCGCGCGTTCCTGATCAACGAGCCACGCGGTCACGCGGACATGTACGGCTGCTTCGTGACGCCCGCCGACGACGACGGCGCGGCGTTCGGACTGGTCTTCTTCCACAAGGACGGGTTCTCGACTGCCTGCGGCCACGGTGCGATCGCCGCCGTCACGTGGGCGTTGGAGACCGGGCTCGTCCCGACCGTCGCGCCGATGACGCGCCTGCACATCGACGTGCCCTCCGGACGGCTCGCCATCGAGGCCGACATCGACGGCGCAGGACGCGTCGGCGAGGTCCGGTTCACGAACGTGCCGTCCTGGGTCGCGGCGACGGGCATCCACGTCGACGTCGTCGGGCGGTGGTGGACGGTGGACGTCAGCTTCGGCGGGGCGTTCTACGCCAGTGCGCGGGCGGCCGACGGGGGGATGGCCGTGACGGCCGGCGACCTCGACGAGCTGACCGCAGTCGGCCGGGCGATCAGGCGGGCGCTGGACAAGCACCGCGCCGTCCGTCACCCCGACGACGAGCGGTTGTCGGGCTGTTACGGGACGATCTGGTGGGAGGACGAGCTGCCCGGGTCGGACGCGCAGGAGCGTGTCCGCCAGCGCAATGTGACGGTGTTCGCCGACGGCGAGGTCGACCGCTCGCCGTGCGGCAGCGGCACGTCGGCGCGTCTCGCACTCCTCCACCACCACGGCCTGCTGGGCACCGGCGAGCTGCTCCGCCACGAGGGCATCGTGCGCACAGCCTTCAACGCCAGGGTGCTGGGCGTCGTCGCCGGTCCGGCCGGGCACCCGGCGGTCGTGACGCAGGTCGGCGGGCGCGCCCATCGCACCGGGAGCCACGAGTTCACGCTCGACCCGCGCGATGAGATCGGGCTCGGTTTCCAGCTCCGCTGAGGGACTGCGTGCCGTCGCGCCGTTCGGCGGACCATGTGGGTTGCGGCGTGTGCGCGACGGGTGAAGGAGCCACTGTGGCTCCTGCGACCTGGACCGTTCGACTATCAATGTGGGGTGGAAGCCAGGCCGGACCACCTCCCCACCGGGGAGCTGCCCGTGGTGCGGCCCGACGACACCGGCGGCCCCCCGCGTCCGCGGAGGTTCCGGCCGGCGCGGATCACCCTGAAGGTCGCGCTCGCGGTGCTCGTCGTGTACTTCGGCGCCACCCTGGTGATCCCGGGTGTGCGCAAGTCGACCCGGGAGCTGAGCAGCGTCAACCCGATCCTGATCGGGCTCGGCTTCGGGCTGGAGATCACTGCGCTGTATGCGTACTCGCTGTTGACCCGCGCGGCGCTCGGCGAATCGGGGGTGCTGATGTCGACCGGGCGGTTGTTCCGCGTGCAGATGAGCACGAAGGCCTTGTCGAGCATCGTGCCGGGAGGCAGCGCGGCGAGCTCGGCGCTCGGCTACCGGCTGATGACGATGTCGGGCGTTCCCGGGCCAGACGCCGGCTTCGCCCTCGCCACCGCAGGACTCGGCTCGGCGGTCGTGCTCAACCTGCTGTTCTGGCTGGCGCTGGTGGTGTCGATCCCGATCCGCGGGGTCAGCGCCGGATACGCCGCATCAGCGGTCGCCGGGATCATCCTCATGGGCGCGGTCGGCGCGCTGATCTACGGGCTGCTCGAGGGTCAGAGCCGCTCCGAGCGGGTGTTCCGATGGGGCGCGCGAAAGCTGCACGTCGACGAGGATCGCGCCGCGGCCGCGATCCGCCACATCGGCGGACGGCTCGAGGACCTCGCCTCGGACCGGCAGCTGCTCGGGCGGGTGATCGGCTGGGCGGCGGCGAACTGGCTGCTGGACGCGGCGGCGTTGTGGGTGTTCCTGCGCGCGTTCGGCACCGCGCCCGACGTCGACGCCTTGCTCGTTGCCTTCGGCCTCGTCAACGTCGCCGCGGTGGTCCCGATCCTGCCCGGCGGTCTCGGCACGATCGACCTCGGGCTGCCGATCGCCCTGGTCGGCTTCGGTGTCACCCGCGCGACCGCCGTCCTCGGCGTCGGCACCTACCGCCTCGCCCAGTTCTTCTTCCCGATCCTCCTCGGCGGGGTGATGTACCTCAGCCTGCGCGTCGGACCGTGGAGCATCCACCGCCGTGAACGGCTGAAGCGCCTGCGCGATCTCGCCGCCGAACAAGACGCGCACGGCGAGAGCGCGCTCGACTTCGCCGCCCGGTTCGCGCGCAGGACGAGGGCCACTGAGGTCCCCGACGGGGCCGACGATCCGACCGACGAGATGGACGCCGCCGACGACCCGACCCCGACCGCCGCCGCCGCCGGTGCAGCCGACCTCCTCACCCCCCGAGACGGTCCCTCGGCCAGGACGGATCCCGAGCGCCGATCCGGTGTTCCGGCTGCATCGTCGGGAGGCGCGACGCCGTCGGCCCCGCCGAGACCGCACCTGGCGCCGGTGTCGACGAGCGCGCCGGCGGGCGAGGTGATGCTCTCGCCCGACGCGATGACCGCGTCGACGCCGATGCGGTCCGGTTCGTCCGCGGACCCGTCAGGTCCGGAGGAACGTCCGCCGCGACGTGCCCGGTCGCCCGTCGGCTGGCAGGACGCCGATCCGACCCCGTCCGCCTCCCCGGCCCCGCCCGCGTCCCCGTCCGCATCGCCGGCCCAGGTGCTCCCCCCGCCCGCTGCACCCGACGCCTGACGATCCGCCGACCCCGCCAGCGGTCGCGAGCCGCCCGCGGCCCGCGGCGGAGGACGAGCCCGGCGCCGGGCCGAATAGAACCACGGACACATTAGCTGGGTGGGCGCGATGTGTGCCACGGCCTTGCACCCAACACGCCCACCCGCAGACCAACCCCAACAAGTGGGCGCGAAG
>JBBQTN010000136.1:0-14102 GCA_038213195.1 Acidimicrobiales bacterium
CAACGCTCCGGGGTGCGCGGCTTCATCGGCAGGAGCCTCGCCGTGCACCCGACGGTGAAGCTCGCGGCGCGCTTCGCCGGGTGCGTCATCAGCCCCGACGACGTTCCCGTCCACCAGGGCAAGGAGTTCGCCCCCGACCTGTCGTTCGGCGGTTCTGCGAGCCAGCCGGGCCTCGTCGCCCTCGCGCTCAGCGACCACTGGTCGGCGTTCCGCGCCGCGATGGCGGACTGGCAGCGGATCAGCGTGTACTACGCGGCGATCACGAGCGAGGGACGCGGCAACGTGCGCGCGGTGCGCGGGATGCGCGACCCGCTGGTCACCTACCGGCTCACCCGTCGCGACCGCGAGGTGCTGCGCAGCGGGCTCGCCCGCCTCGCGCTGCTGATGCTCGAGGCGGGTGCCGACGCGGTCTACCCGTCGTTTCGCGACGCGCCGGTGGTGCGCAACCGCGCCGATCTGGCGACGATGCAGGAGCGGTTCGTCGCGGCGCGGGCGAGCGTGATGACCGTGCACCTGTGCAGCACCGTCCCGATGGGCGAGGCCCCCGGGATCACCGGCGCCGACTCGTTCGGGCGGGTGCACGGCACGCGCAACGTCTGGGTCAACGACGCCTCGCTGCTGCCCAGCGCGCCCGGCGTGAACCCGCAGGCGACGGTGATGGCGATCGCGATCCGCAACGCCCGCCGGTTCGTCGCGACGAGAGGCGCCGGTGGCTGACGGCCGACGGTTCGAGGCCCCTGCGGCGACCGTCGTCACCGGCGCGGCGGGTTGGCTGGGCACGGCGCTCGTCCACCGCCTGCTCGCGGAGGGACGGCCCGGTCTGCGGCTGCTCGCCCACGACACCGCGCAAGCAGCCACGCTGCGCGCCCTCGGCGACGTCGAGGTGGTGATCGGCGACCTCGCCAGGTCGCAGACCGCCGCACGCCTGCTGCACCGCGTCACCGCCCCGTGCGACGTGATCCACACGGCCGGGCTGATCCATCCCCGTGTCGTGCGCGACCTGTACGAGGCGAACACCCACGGCACACGGCACCTCCTCAACGCAGCGCGTGCCGCAGACGTGCGACGGTTCGTGCACGTCTCCTCGAACAGCCCGTTCGGGACGAACGCGCACCCCACCGACGTGTTCCGCGCCGACGAGCCGTACCACCCGTACTACGGCTACGGCCGCTCGAAGATGCTCGCCGAGCTGGAGGTGGCCACCGCCGTCGATCGTGGTCTGGACGCGGTGATCGTCCGGCCGCCGTGGTTCTACGGTCCGTTCCAGCCGCCGCGCCAGACGACGTTCTTCAAGCTCGTGCGCGCCGGGCGCTTCCCCGTGATCGGCGACGGCGAGCAGCGCAGGTCGATGGTCTTCGTCGAGAACCTCGTCGACGGGGTGCTCGCCGCCGAGCTGGCGCTCGGGCTGGCCGGCCGTGGCTACTGGATCGCCGACGCCAGGCCGTACACCGTCAACGAGATCGTCGCCACCGTCGGGCGCGCCCTCACGGAGGAGGGCTTCGCGGTGAAGCCACCTGGGCGGCCGTTGCCGGCGATCGTCGGCCGCGTCGCCGAGGTCGCCGACCGGATGATCCAGGCGAGCGGCCGCTACGTGCAGCAGCTGCACGTGCTCGGCGAGATGGACAAGACGATCGCCTGCGACATCAGCAGGTCGCGAGTGGACCTCGGCTACGCGCCGGCCGTCGAGCTGCACGAAGGGATGCGGCGCAGCATCCGCTGGTGCGTCGAGGCCGGGATCGAACTGTGACGACGAGCCTCGTCACCGGCGGCAGCGGCTACTTCGGGGCGCTGCTCGTGCGCCACCTCGTCGCGGCCGGGCACGTCGTGCGCGTCCTCGACCTCGACGACGCCGATGACCGGCCGACCGGGGTGGCGTTCGTGCGCGCCGACATCCGCGATCCGCCGGCCGTCGCCGAGGCGGTCCGCGGCGTGGACGTGGTGTTCCACAACGTCGCCCAGGTGCCGTTGGCGCGCGACGCGCGGCTGTTCCGCAGCGTCAACGTCGACGGCACCGAGGTGCTGCTGCGCGCCTGCGCGGGCGAGGGCGTCGGCAAGGTGGTGCACACGTCGTCGAGCGCGGTGTTCGGGGTGCCGGAGCACAACCCGGTGCTGCCGTCGACGGTGCCATCTCCGGTGGAGGCCTACGGTCACGCCAAGCTCGCCGCCGAGTGGGCCTGCCTCGCCGCCGTCGGGCGCGGGCTGGACGTGACGATCGTGCGGCCCCGGACGATCCTCGGACATGGTCGGCTGGGGATCTTCGGGATCCTGTTCGACTGGGTTGCCGACGGCGCCGACGTGTTCGTGCTCGGTGACGGTTCGAACCGCTACCAGTTCGTGCACGCCGACGACCTGGCCCAGCTGTGCCTGTTGGCCGGCGCGTCGGCAGGACCCGCTGTGCTCAACGCCGGCACCGACCGCTTCGGCACGATGCGCGAGTCGCTCGAAGCGCTGTGCGCGCACGCCGGCACGGGAGCGCGGGTGCGCTCCCTCCCCGCCCGTCCGGCAGCGTTGGCGATGCGCGTCGGCGCTGCCGCGCACCTCGCCCCGTTCGCGCCATACCACTGGCTGATGTACGCAGAATCGCTGTGGTTCGACATCGACCACGCCCGTGACGCGCTCGGCTGGCGGCCGCGCCTGTCGAACGCCGAGATGCTCGCCGACAGCTACGACTGGTTCGTGGCCAACCGTGCCGCGACGACGGCAGCGGGACGCTCGCAGCACCGCACGACGGCCGAGCAGGGTGTGCTCAAGCTGCTCAAGTCAGCGACGCGGCTGCTGCCGGGCTGAGCGGCCGACCACCTGGCCGTGCAGCGCGGCGAGGATCCCCGTCGCCGACGCGTCCCAGGTGAGGGTGCGGGCGCGGCTCAACGCGGCGCGAGCGAGCCGGTTGCGGCGGTCGTCGTCGAGGAGCACGTCGGCGATGGTCTCGCCGAGCCGGTCGAGGGGGACGAGCACGCCGGTGACACCGTCGACGACGCTGCTGCGGTGGCCGCTGACGTCGGTGACCACAGCGGGCGTCCCGCACGCGGCGGCCTCGGTCAGGGTCAGCCCCCACCCCTCCGCCAGCGACGCGCTGGTGACCAGCCAGGCGCTGCGGTACAGGCCGACCAGCTGATGGCGGTCGAGGCGGCCGGCGAGGTGGATCCACCCTTCGGCATCGTGTGCTGCGATCCGCTCGCGCAGCAACGGTTCCAGCGGACCGTCGCCGGCGATCACCAACCGCAGGCAGGGCACGCGGCGGCGGGCGACGACCGCGGCCTCGATCACCGCTTCCTGACGCTTCACCGGCGCGATCCGCCCGACGCAGACCACCAGCGGCGTCGCGCTGCGCTCGCCGCCCGGCTCGAAGAACTCGTCCACCCCGTTGTTCACCGCGAGCACCCGATCGGGCCGGAAGCCGAGGTCGAGCAGGTCGAGGCGGGTGGATTCGCTGGGTGTCAGGGTGAGGCTGCGCCGGTAGAACGGCGGGGCCAGGCGGGACTCCAGCGTGCGTCCGAGGCGGGCGAGCGGGCCCGGCAGCAGCTGGTTCCACATCGGGCCGTGCACGTGGTGCAGGAACGTGATCCGCGGTTTGCGGGTCCACAGCGGACCCATCCACGGGACGCCGTTCCACACCTCGACGAGCGCGTCGAACCCTCCCATCCGCCCGGTCAGCTCGCTGGCCACGGCCCGCGGGAACACCGTGTAGCGGCTCCCGCGGCGGATCACCCGGTACCCGTTGCGCTCCGCCGTCGACGCGAGGCCGGCGGCGGCCGACGTGCGGTGGGTCACCTCGAGACCGGCGGCGGCGGCGCGGCGCATGAACTGATCAGCGTGCACCTCGGATCCACCTGCGTCGGGATCGTCGAGGTCCCGCCAGGCGAGGACGTGCACGCGACGCGCGCCCGCGGCGATCATCTCCGCCGCCAGCTCATCGATCGACGCTCCCGACATGACGCCGAGACGCTATCCAGCGCCACCCACCGTCCGACCGGCGCTGCGGTCCGCGCCATAGAGTCGCCGCCGTGCCAGGGTCGGACGCGCCAGCGACGTACGACGCGCCAGGGTCGGACGCGCCAACGAGGGACGACTTTCCGGCGGCGGACGGCGCGCTCATCGCGGACGGCGTGCACGCGCCGACGCCATACGTGCTCGGCGGCGCCCTGCGGCGGCCGCAGTGGCAGGGGGCGGCCGCCGTCGCCATCGTGCTCGCGGTGATCGCCCTGCCGGTGCGCGGGCTGTTCAAGGCCACCGGCAGCTCGATGGAGGAGGGGTTCATGCTCGTCTTCCCCAAGCGCCTCCTCGCCGGCGACGTGCCCAACGTCGACTACCTGCACCTCTACGGACCGTTCTCGATCCACGTCCTCGCCGGTTGGTACACCCTGTTCGGCTACACACTCACCAGCGAGCGCACGTTCGGGCTGCTCCAGCACGTCGCCCTGATCCTCGGGATCTTCGTGCTCACACGCGCCTGGGGGAGGCGGCTGGCGGTGATCTGCGCGGTCACCGCGACGTTCCTCGTGCTCACCCCGATCGGCCTGTCGGCGCTGGCGTGGGAGGGCGGCGTCGCGCTGGCGCTGTGGAGCGTCGTGCTCGGGGTGCGCGCACTGCACGCCGATGGTGTCTGGCAGCAGCGTGCCGCGCTCGGCGCCGGTCTGCTCGCCGGGTTCTCGCTCGGCTACCGCCCCGACCTGGTGATCGCGCTCTGCCTCGCCCACGGGTGGCTGCTGTGGCGGTCGCGCCGCTGGCGGCCGCTGTTGATCGGATCGGCGATCGGGGTCGTGCCGATCGTCGTCCACCTGGCGATGGCCGGCATCGGTGCGTCGGTGCGCGGGATGGTGCTCGACCCGGTGTTCAGGTTGCGACCCGGCAGGGAGCTGCCCCGGCCACCGAGCTGGGGCCACATCGACGGGGCGCTGCAGGCGGTGGCAGAGGGTCCCGCCGATGCGCCGTGGTGGCGGTTCCCGGCGCTGTCGGCGAACCACCAGCTGTTCGTGTGGTTCTTCTTCGTGATCGTCGTCGGGATCGGGATCGTCGTCCTCGCCGTGCGCTGGGTCCGGCGCGGCGCCGCGGCGCGCCACACAGCACTGCTCGCGGCCGCGCTGCTCGGCTTGGGGATGCTGCCCCAGGCGCTGCAGCGCCCAGACAGCACCCACCTCGCGTGGGGCTCGTGCGTGTCGGTGGCGCTGCTGCCGTGCGTCATCGCCGAGGTCGTCGCCCGCCGGCGCCTCGCCGCGCCCGTCTCGCTCGGTCCGCCCGACGCGTCGGGTGCGTCCGGCTCGACGCGTTCGTGGGGTGCGTCCGGGCTGGCCCGGCGGCCGTGGCTCGTCGCCGGCGTGGCGATCGCCGTGGTGCTCGGCGTCGTCTGCCCGTACTACACGTACCGCTACTACCTGCTGGACGCGCGCATCGCCGCCGGCAACAAACCGAGCGGGTTCGAGGTGTCCCGCGGCGACCGCGACTTCTACTTCGGCAACCAGCCGTTGCAGGAGGCGAGCCAGCAGGCGATCGACCAGCTCGCCGAATCGGCCAAGCCCGGCGAGCGGCTGCTGGTCGGGCCGGCGGACCTCAGCCGTACCATCTACAGCGACGTCGTGTTCTACTACCTGTTCCCGGAGCTGACGCCGGCCACCTACTACATCGAGATGGATCCCGGACTCCCGGACAAGCCCGGGTCGCGCCTGGCCGGCGACGTCGCCTCTGCGGACTGGCTGCTGCTCACGAACTTCTGGACCGGCTGGTACGAGCCGAACGCCTCGTCGAAGTTCGGCGGCGATGCGCCCAACCAGGTGGTCGCGACCCAGTTCTGCCTCGTCGGCAACTACGTCGACGCCCTCGTCCTGCTCTACCACCGCTGCGCGCACGGCGGCGGCGTGAGTCCCGCCGGGATCGGTCTCGGCGCCGACCGCCGCGCCTCGCTCGATCACGAGCTGGCGAACCACGGCGGCGGCTGACCCGCACCCGGCAATGGGAGCACCCGACGCTGGGACTGGATCTGCTCAGAACTGGGCAGATCCCGTACCAGCGTGACGTGCTCCGGAACGCGTTCCCGATCCGCTTGCTCTGTGCGCCGGTCGATGCGAACATGTGTTCGTGAGGGAGCAGGCGACGATCATCCACGCCGACCTCGACGCGTTCTACGCCTCGGTCGAGCAGCGCGACGATCCGCGCCTGCGGGGGAGGCCGGTGATCGTGGGCGGCGGGGTCGTCCTCGCCGCCAGCTACGAGGCCAAGCGGTGCGGGGTGCGCACCGCGATGGGCGGCCGCCAGGCGTTGCGGTTGTGCCCGCACGCAGTCGTCGTGCCGCCGCGCATGTCGGCCTACTCGGACGCGAGCAAGGCCGTGTTCGAGGTGTTCCGCGACACCTCGCCGATCGTCGAGGGGATCTCGATCGACGAGGCGTTCATCGACGTCGGCGGTCTGCGCAGGATCGCCGGCGCACCGGTGGAGATTGCCAGTCGCCTGCGTGGTGCGGTGCTCGAGCGCGTCGGACTGCGGATCACCGTCGGCATCGCGCGCACGAAGTTCCTCGCTAAGGTCGCCAGCGCGGTGGCCAAGCCGGACGGGTTGCTGGTCGTCGAACCCGACGGCGAGCTGGCGTTCCTCCACCCGCTGCCGGTCGAGCGGCTGTGGGGCGTCGGCAGGGTCACCGCGGCGAAGCTGCACGAGCGCGGCATCTCCACCGTCGGCGAGGTCGCCGGGCTCAGCGAGGGGGCGTTGGTGGCGATGCTCGGCGTCGGGTCCGGCCGGCACCTCCATGCGTTGGCCCACAACCAGGACCAACGGCCGGTCGTCGTCGGCAGGCGCAGGCGCTCGATCGGCTCGCAGCGCGCCGGCGGGCACGGCCCGCGGGCACCCGAGGAGGTCGATGCCGACCTCGTCGCGCTGGTCGACCGAGTCACCCGCAGGCTGCGCGCCGCAGGGCGCGTCGGGCGCACGGTGGTCGTGCGGCTGCGCTTCGACGACTTCAGCCGGGTCACTCGCTCGCACACCCTCCCCCGCCCGACCTCGACCACCGCGAGCGTGCTCGACGCGGCGCGCGCCCTGGTCGCCGCCACCCGACCGCTGATCGACGCGAACGGGTTGACACTGATCGGCATCGCCGTCGCGAACCTCGACGACGACGACGCCTTGCAGCTGACGCTGCCGTTCGACGAGCTGCACGGCATCGCGTTGGACGCCGCGCTCGACGCAGTGCGCGAGCGCTTCGGCACGAGCGCGTTGCAGCGCGCCGTCCTGCTCCACCGCGACCCCGGTCAGGCGATGCCGATGCTCCCGGACTGACGCTCGCGGACGGCGGACGGCGTCGCCGGCGCACCGGACGGTGGTGCACCCGTCCGGCGGCGTCTCCGGCGTTCCGGAAGGCGGCCGCGCCGCCGGCGGCGTCCGCCGAGCGGCAGCTGTCACCATCGACGACGGCGCTCGCCGTGCGCCCGCGCCGTGCGGCAGGCGCCACCGCCGAGCACGGCGCCGTGCCCACGACGTCAGCCGAGCGGCAGGCGGCGCCACAGCGGCGCCGGCACGTGGCGCAGCACGGAGAAGACGTAGCGCAGCACGCCCGGCGCCCACACCATCCGGCGGCCGTTGCGCAGTCCGGCGACGGTCACCGCGGCGACCTTCTCGGGTGTCGTCGCGAACGGCGCCGGCTTCAGCCCGGCGGTCATCGCCGAGTGCACGAAGCCGGGCCGGATCACCAGCACGTGCACGCCGTCGGCGGCGACGACGTCGCCGAGCCCCTGGGCGAAGCCGTCGAGCCCGGCCTTGCACCCGCCGTACACCGGGTTGGTCGCACGCACCCGCTCGCCGGCGACGCTGCTGAGGACGACGATCGCCCCGTGCCCCTGAGCACGCAGCAGGTTCGCGGCGGCGACGGTGACGGCGACCGCGCCAGTGAAGTCCACCGCGGCCAGCTGGGCGGCGGCCAGCGCGTCGGTGCTGGTCACGGCGCCGTCGCCGAGCACGGCCGCGGCGAGGACGACGACGTCGATGTCACCGTGCCGGGCACCGATCGCGTCGATCATCGCCTGGAACGAGCTCGGCTCGGCGGCATCGAACGCGACGACCTCGACGGTGATCGCGTCGGTGCGTAGCTCCGCCGCGGCGCGTTCGCCTGCGGCGACGTCCCGGCAGGCGAGCACGATCGCCCGGGTCGTCGGGCAGAGCAGCTCACGCACGATCGCCAGGCCGATCTCACTTGTGCCGCCGAGCAGCACGATCGTCTGCGGTTCGCCGAGGGCGTTGTCCATCACATCTCCATCCAGCCGGGCCGACCGCGCCACGTCGCGCGTCGCGCCGGCAACCTCACGGTGCGGTTCACCTGCGTTCGACCAGGGCCAGCCGGCGGGCGAGGTCGCTCTGCCACACGCCGCCCGGGTCGGCCGCGTCGCGGATCACGCGCCACTCGTCGAGCCGGGGGTAGCCGCGGCGGATCGCCGCCGGCGTGGTGTGCGCATCCTTGGCGAAGTAGTGCCGGCCGCCGGCGTCGAGGACGACGTCGTCGAGCTCGTGGAGCATCTCCCCCAGCCCGCGTGCCCGCGCCGGGACGTCGAGGGCGAGGGTCCAGCCGGGGATCGGGAAGCTCAGCGGGGCGGGGTTGGAGGCGCCGAACCGCTTCAGCACGGCGAGGAAGCTCGCGGTGCCGCTGGCGACGAGCCGTTCGATCACCCAGCGCATCGTCGGCTCCTCCCCGAACGGCACCACGAACTGGTACTGCAGCATCCCCCTGCGCCCGTACAGGCGGTTCCAGTGGCCGACCAGGTCGAGCGGGCAGAAGAACATCCCGGTGCCGATCAGCTCGGCGCGGCGGTGGCGTGGCGCCTTGCGGAACCACAGCTCGTTGAACGCCGCGACGGTCGTGTGGTTGAGCAGCCCTGCGGGTGGGACGAGCGGCGGCACCGAGGCGAGCTGGTGCGGCGTGTACGCGAGTGGGTCGATCACCGAGGCGTCGAGTTGGTCGAGGTGGGCGTGGTCGCCGCGGGTCAGCACGCTGCGCCCGAGGTGCGCGCCCTTCGCGACCAGGTCGATCCACGCGACCGAGTAGCGGTACCGGTGATCGCCTTCGGTCATCGCCGCGAAGACGGCATCGAGGTCGGGCAACCGGTCCGTGTCGACGGACATCCTGCTCGTCTCGATCGCCAGCAACCGCAACGTCGCGTCGAGCACGATGCCGGTGAGGCCCATCCCGCCGACGGTCGCCCAGAACAGCTCCGGCCGGCGGTCAGGAGCGAGGTCGGCGACCGTGCCGTCGGCGAGCAGCAGCCGCAGCGACAGCACGTGGTTGCCGAACGATCCCTCGAGGTGGTGGTTCTTGCCGTGGATGTCGCTGGCGATCGCGCCGCCGACGGTGACCTGGCGGGTGCCGGGGAGCACTTGCACGAACCAGCCGTGCGGCACGATCACCTGCAGCAGCGCTTCCAGGCTCACGCCGGCGGGGACGGTGATCGTGCCCCGGACGGCGTCGAGCAGCGCGTCGTCCATCGAGCCGCGCAGGCGCAGCACCGCTCCGCCGCTGTTCTGCGCCGCGTCGCCGTAGCTGCGTCCGAGCCCCCTGGCGAGGGTGCCGCGTGGGCCTTCGACGTCGATCGCGCCGGGCAGGTCTGCGACATCGACATCGCGCAGGTCCGCGACGGTGGCGCCGGTGCGGCCCCAGCCGTGCAGGCGCTGGCGGGTGTGCTCGCTGCGTTCGAGCGGGGCCCCCATCAGTACGGCCACTCGACGTCGTGGCCGGTGATGCGGCGCAGCACCCCGCCGAGGTGGGCGGTCAGCGCCACCTTCACCGCGAGGTTCTTCGCGAACCACGGCAGCGCGCCGGCCTGGCGCAGCGCGTTCGCGGCGCGACTGCCTCGCCCAGGCTCGAGGTCGGCACGGTCGAGGTCGGCGCGGTAGACCGCGAGCGAGCCGCACCGGCGCACGTACCGGAACCGCCTCCCGGCGACGAGCTCGCGGCAGATCGCGAGCGTCACCCCGACCGACGAGAACGCGTCGTGGATCAACACCGTCCCACCAGGTTTGACCCGCGCCCCCCAGTCGCGGATGTCGGCCCTGGCCGGCGCGTACCGGTGGGCCCCGTCGATGAACAGCACGTCGACCGGGCCGTCCACCGCGCCGTGCGCAGCGTCACTGAAGGCGCGGATGTGGCGCACCCGGCCGTCGATGCCGGCCGCCGCGAGGTTGGCGACGAACGCATCGTGGTCCGCGCCGGCTTGGGCGGCGAACCCGTCGATCTCCCGCGGCCCACGGTCGTTGCCGGCATGCGGATCGATCGCCACCACCTCCACGCCGTCCGGCGCCGCCCCGGCGAGCACGATCGTGCTGCGTCCACGGAAGCTGCCGATCTCGACGATCAGCCCGCCCCGCGCCGTCGCCGCGGCGGCGCGGTGCAGCTCGGCGACCTGGCCGGCCGACAGCCAGCCATCCACCGCGCGCACGGCGGCGAGCGTCTCGTCCAGGGTCCGCCCCGCCGCGCCCGCGGTGCCGGCCCTGCCCGCTGTCATGGTCGCATCGCCGGTCATCGTAGGTAGACCCCGAGCCCGAAGACCAGCACCCACAGCAGGCCGAGGACCTGCAGCGTGCGGTCGGCGGCGAAGATCTCCTCCGGTGCGGCGCCGTGGCCCTGCTCGATCACCAACGTGTAGCGCAGCAGTGCGCACAGCACCGGCACGATCGACAGCTCGTAGAACGGGTAGGGCGAGTGGGTCGCCTGCGTGGTGTCGAAGGCCCAGATGCAGTACGTCACCAGTGCCGCGCCGACGCTGACGTTGAGCACGGTGCGCAGGAACGTCAGCGAGTACGCCTCGAGCGTCGCCCGCGCCTGGGGGGCCTCCTCGCCGAGCTCGCGCAGCTCGGCGTAGCGCTTGCCGGTGACGATGAACAGCGAGGCGAACGAGGTGCACAGCAGGAACCAGGTGCTCATCGGCACGTTCGCGGCGACCGCGCCCGAGATCGCGCGCAGCACGAACCCACTGGCGACGGCGACGAGGTCGATCACCGCCACCCGCTTCCACACTGCGCTGTACGAGACGGTCAGCGCGACGTACCCGGCGACGACCGCGCCGGCCTGCCAGCGCACCGCCGTGCACAGCGCGAGGCCGACGACGATCAGCAACGTGCCGACCACCCGGGCCGTTCCCGGCGAGATCGTCCCCAGCGCGATGGGCCGGAACCGCTTGGTCGGGTGGAGGCGGTCGGCTTCGATGTCGAACAGGTCGTTCCAGTAGTAGGTGCCGCTGCTGACCAGGCAGAACCCGACGAACAGGACGCTCGAGCGGGCCAGCTCGCTGCTGTGGTGGAGGACGTGGGCGGCGGCGGGGGCGGCGAACACGAGCACGTTCTTCACCCACTGCTTCGGCCGCGCCTCGCGCACGAGCGCCCGGATCATCCGACCCCGAGCTCATCGCCCGCGGGCGGCACCACGGTCAGCAGCCGACCGCGGGCCCATTCCGGGTGCGTCGCCATCGCCAGCAGCTCGCGGTCACCTGCGCTGTCGCCGTAGGCCCACAAGTCCGCCGAGTCGAGGCCCTGCTCGACGAGCCACCCGGTCAGCCGGCGAGCCTTCTCGGCGCCGCGGCAGTTGCCTCCGGCGAGCCGGTCGCCGTACCGCACCCCGTCGTGCACGACGTCGGTGCACAGCACCGCATCCACGGCGAGGCGACGGCCGAGGGGCCGCAGGTAGGGGCCGAGCGAGGCCGAGACGAGCACGACCGCATCGCCTCGGCGCTGGTGCCAGCGCAGCCGGGCAACGGTGTCCGGGCGCAGCCCGTCGGCGAAGACGTGCTCGGCGAGCTCCTCTCCTACGAGGTCGACGTCGGCGACCGATCTGCCGGCCAGCACCCCGCCGGCGACGACCTCCTTCAGCGCGTCGCGATCGAGGTGTGCTGCGGCGCCGAGGCTCGCCGCGGGCCGGCGGAGCACCGCCTGCGCGAGGCCGCGGCGTCCCCCGAGACGTTGCAGGAACGGCCGCATGCAATCCCGCCGGGTGAGCGTGCCGTCGACATCGAACGCTGCGACGATGCGCCGCGTTGCCGGTGGGGTCGGCATCAGCGCAGCCCGTCGAGCATCGCCCAGAAGCCGGGCCAGCTCTTCGAGACCACGCCGGGATCCTCGATCTCGATGCCCTCCGCGCCGAGTCCGAGCACCGCGAAGGCCATCGCCAGCCGGTGGTCGTGGTGCGTGCCGAGGCGCGCCAGACGCGGCGCGCTCGGCTCGACTCGTAGCCCGTCCTCGCGCTCGGTGGCGCGGACGCCGGCGCGGCGCAGCTCGGTGCACAGGTCGACGATGCGGTCGCTCTCCTTGCCACGGATGAAGCCGACCCCGCCGATCACGGTCGGCGTCGTTGCGTACGCCGCGACGACTGCCAGCGACGGGACGAGGTCCGATCGGTCCGCCATGTCGACCTCGATGCCCGTCAGCTCGTGGGTGCGCTGCACCGTCGTCCCGTGGTCGTCGCGGGTCGTGGTGCAGCCCATCGTCGCCAGCAGGTCGGCGAACGACGCGTCGCCCTGGATCGAGGCGGCGGTGAGGCGGGGCACGCGCACCCTGCCACCGTGGACCGCTGCCGTGGCGAGCGGGTAGCTGGCCGAGCTGGCATCCGGCTCGATGACGTAGTCGCGGGCCTGGTAGCGACCAGGAGCGACGTGGACGTCGCGTTCGCCGACGCGCACGTCGGTCGCACCGAATGCGGCCATCACGGCGGCGGTGATCCCGACGTACGGGCGCGAGACGAGCGGGGTCGTGAGGGTGATGGTCAGCCCACCCTCGAGGTACGGGCCGATCAGCATCAGCGCCGACAGGTACTGGCTGCTGACGTCGCCACGCATCTCCACGGTCCCGCCGTTGCGCAGACCACCGGCGACGGTGGCCGGCAGGTGGCCCCACCGTTCGCCCGGGGTGACGCGGGCGCCCAGCGCGGCGAGTGCGTCGTGCAGCGGCGCCATCGGCCGGCCGCGCAGCGGCGGCAGCCCGTCGATCGTGTACGGGCCGGGTCCGAGCGCGGCGAGCGCGGTGACGAACCGCGATGTCGTCCCCGCCAGCCGCGCCGGCAGCGTCATCGGGCCGGGACGGAAGTGGCGCGGCCCGACCCCGTGCACCAGGACGGTGTCGGCCGAGCCCGAGCCCGGGCCGGCGGGGCGGGAGGCGCCCGCGCCCGGGTCGGGGCGGGAGACCACGGCTGCCGCGCCCGTCACAGGGCCGATGCGGCCGATCCCGACGCCGAGCAGTTCGACGCTGTCCAGCATCGCCGCGGTGTCGTCACCGCCGGGCACGTTGGTGAGGGTGGAGTCGCCGATCGCCAGCGCCGCGCAGACGAGGGCGCGGTTGGCGATGCTCTTCGACCCCGGTACATCGACCACCGCGTCCAGCGCACCGGTGAGGCTGCGCACGAGCGTTGCGTCCATCAGGTGAGGCGGTGCATCGCGGGGCGGAAGCCGCGGGCGATCAGCCCACCGCGGTACAGCTCCGCGTTGGCGGCGTCGACGAGCACGACGACGACGCCCTTGTTGCCCTCGACGCTGTGCACGACCTCGAAGCTGGCGATGTTCACGCCCAGCTCGGCGGCGAGGGTGAAGATCTCCGCCGCCGCGCCCGGCCGGTCGGGGATCGGGATGCGCGCCTCGGCCAGCTCGTTGGGTTGGTTGACCCGGCTCGGCAGGTTGACGCGCGCCTCGCGTGCCTTGATCAGCCGCCGGTGCAGCCCGGCGCGATCGTCGGTGTCGACGACGGTGCGCATCGACGTCAGCCCCTCGATCAACCCGTCCAGCGCGGAGAGGATCGCAGGGCGGTTCTCGGCGCAGATGTCGAGCCAGATCGCGGGATGCCCTGAGGCGATGCGGGTCATGTCCCGGAACCCGCCAGCGGCGAGGCGCAGCAGCGCGGCGTGCTCCTCGGCGCGGTCGCTGGCCAGGCCCATCAGCGTCGCTGCGGTGAGGTGCGGGACGTGGCTGATCACCGCGACCACCTGGTCGTGACGGTCAGGCGGCAGCGCGACGACATCGGCACCGAGCTCGGCGACGACGGCGGCGACCGCACTGAAGGTCTCGTCGGCGGTGGTCGACGACGGCGTGAGCACCCACACCGCCCCGACGAACAGCGCCGCGTCGGCGCCGTCGAGACCATCGAGCTCGCTGCCC
>JBBQTN010000137.1:0-14070 GCA_038213195.1 Acidimicrobiales bacterium
CCAGCGCATACTGGCGAGCGGTCGACTCGGTGTTGTCGCGCACCTGTGCCAGCGACGACTGGCGGACATAGATCAACGCGACCCGCTCCAAGTGGCCGGCGGTGATCTTCTCGCTGCCCCTCACCGTCTGCCGCCAACACCGCAGCGGCCATGTTCGCGACCACCGCCACGGCCTCGGCGACGAGCGCCACTCAGCCCAGCGCTCCCCGGGACAACAACTCGACGTTGATCGCCGAGATTTCCTCCAGCACGTCGCGCACCCCGGCCGACACCATCGCACCGCGCCGCACAGCATCGGCCGCCGCCGCCGGCACGTACACCGTGCGGGTGCGGCCACCCGCCCGCGGTAACACCACGTAGGTGTAGGGCCCGTGTAGTTCTCGACTCGCACATCGGCATCCCTCCTTGCCACACCGTCGACGCTGGTCGAGTACCGACCCGGCGATCAGCTCCGCGACGTCGGGCAACGAGCCGGCCAAACGTCGGCGGCGGGCCCGCAACTGGCGGACGGTCTTCGAACCAGGATCTGTCTTGTACGTCATCGCTATACAAGATCATGACCGATCCCGTCGCGCAACACGCGGATGATCCAACACCGCGACCAGACGAGCCAGCTCGACGAGACCCTCCACAACCAAACGGTGACCGAGTGGCCCTGGCGCACGATCGGTCCACCCGACCGGCAGCGTCACCCTCCCAGCAGGACCGCCCTCACACACCAACACCAACTCCGCGCCACTGCGACGCCGCTCCAAGATGACCACTACCCGCTGGCCCGCCAACGGATGGAACGGATGCGTAACGACAACCGAATCCGAAACCGGGCTCGACCGAGAAGAACGGGCCCTATGCCGGGACCGTTGGGATGCCCAACCGGCGGAACTTCCCGCCGGTCTTCGGGATCATCTTCTCCCGCACCGGCACCGGCGAAAACCGTTGAGCCTTGAGAGATTCTCGCAGCTCTGTGAGGAGATCATCAGCACCGAACACGATCGAGCGAGGAGTCACTCCATCGACACCGGCGGATCGCGCACCCTGGTTGCCCCGCACCCTGTTCCACGCAACCACGAGGAACGACGGGTCACATACGAGGTTGTAAATGTCATCGAAACAGCGGCCAGGATCAGCCGCCGCCCATTGATGCAGTTTCGCTTGCATCACGAGTACTCGTAGCTCGGCCGTGTCACGGTCGGGCCACGAAGCGCCGATATTCACCAGCGTCCTCCACGATCAGCGTTGAGACTGCGAACACGCTGGGGTCCTTCGCCATGTGCACAGCTTTCCTGCGCGCGGACTACTACGACCCCTCCGTCCCATCCCGGCAGCATCCGCCGGCAACGAGCGTTCCCGCCGATCGGCAGGCTGCCGACCGGGTTGGGGACCGCCGGGATGGTTCCCACGTTCACTGCGAACCGTTCGACAGGGGTGGTGCCCAGCTATGCCCCTGCGGCATCGCCACGGCTACGCCGCAGGCATTCACCGTGGCCTCCGCACCGACGACCTAAATCGGTTCAGGAGTTCGCCACCACACTGTGATGGGTGCGCGCCGCTGACCAGCCCAGATCCGTCAGGTTCGAGCTGGAGGGAGGATTGAGGAGCGTTCAACACTGGTTTCTCACGTACACCGTCCTGTCTTGCTTGCCGGACCCAGACCATCTGACAGTGCTGGCCTGTCCCGGCGTTGTCGGGGCTGCTTGCCACCCAACAGGCCCGTTCCGGCCGCCAGGCTGCCCCCAGCTTCAGCTACTCGCTGCGACGAGCAGAAGGTGGTGCCCTTTCATCACCACACGGTTCAACAGCGCCTCGTGGCGCACCAAATCTCCCTCCCAGTGGCCCGGAACGGCGCGGTCATCGGCTTCGGGTGGGCGTTCGCTGATCCTGACCTCGTCGGTCACGTGACCTCGGGCGCGCTGTTGAGCACGCGCACGAGGAACACGCAGTGCCCGCCCGGTGCACAGGCACGCCACGAGTTCACGTTTGAGCGCACCACGGCCCTCGATGTAGAGCGCCTGGTAGATCGCCTCGTGCGAGATCCTCATCGTGCTGTCCCCGGGGAAGTCAATCGGCAGCCGACTCGAAATCTGCTCCGGGCTCCACGCAGTTGCCCACCTCCGGTCCTGTCGACGTGGCCGGTTCCGTCCCTTCCACGTCGCTGTCGGTGGCCCGACCACTGATCCATCCACGGAGTGGACGGTGCCGGCGAGCCGATCCTGCACGTAGTCGCGGAGCCGCTCATTGGCGACCAGCTTCACAGTCTTTGGTCGCCGGGCAGCCAGTTCGGCCTTCCATTGAGCGACCCCGGCCCGATACTTCAGATGACCACTGCGAGTCGCCGCGTTGCGGCGAAGCTCACGCGAAATCGTAGATGGCGCCCGACCGATCTTCCGAGCGATCGCCCGGACACCGCAGCCCTGCTCGCGCAGCACCGCGATCTCCTCCCGTCCATCGAACGACAAATACCTGTCTGTCGGCGGGCTCAACTCGATGGTCGGCATGCCGCCACGTTCGCGGAACCAGCGGCTGCCAACCGGACCTGACACGCCGCATGCGATCGCCGCGTCCTCGCTCGTAAGTCCCTCGGCGATCTTGACCCAGAACGCTCGCTCCACAGCTCGACGGGTCGGCGGTCGACCCGGCGAACGCATCGACGGCCTCCCCGTCTGCGTCACCATCCAACCACGCTCTCTGCCCATCATCCACCTCCATGTCGAGGTGTTGCGACGACCGCTTGATTCCCCCCAGTCACGAGCGTGAGGTTCACTGAGCGCCTCGACGAGATCGGTGCCCGACCCTCGATCGGGACTGTCGCCGATTCCTATGACTGTCAACGCCCTCGCCGAGACGACGAACGGCCTCTACAAGGCCGAGTGCGTCTACGGGCCTGACGCGCCAAGGCCGTAGGACGACGTCGACGAGCTCGAACTCGCCACGCTGTCGTGGGTGCACTGGTTCAACGAACAACGCCTCCACGGCCACTGCGGCGACATCCCGCCTGCAGAGTTCGAAGCAGCGTTCTACGCTGCCCAACAGACCGACCCCGCAAGGGTTGGAACCCAATAACCCGAGCCTCCACCAGACCCAGGATTCCTCTGTGTTTGTCAAGCAGCATTTTTGGACCGTTTCGGTGGTGGGCTGATTCGGTGCTCGTCGGCGATCATCAGTCGCCAGATGTGGTTCGCGAGTCGCCGCTTCAAGCAGCGCATCGCCTCGTTGCGTGACTTGCCCTCAGCGATCTTGATGTCGTCGTAGCGGTGGCCGATGCTGTCGCGCATGCGCACCTGGGTCACGGCGATCAGGTGGATTGCCGAGTTCAGTTGCCGGTCACCGCTGCGCGACAGGCGGTGACGGCTATGTTCACCGGAGGCGACCTCGATCGGGGCGACACCGGCGTACGTCGCGAATGCGTCGCTGGTCGGGAACCGAGACGCCGGTCCGGTGCGGCCGATCAACCGGACAGCGGTGATCGAGCCGACACCGTCGACATGACGCAGGCGGCTGCCGTGGTCGTCGAGCGCGGTGCTCATCCGTTGCTCGATGTCAGTCAGCGACGCGTTCACCGTGCGCAGATCGCGGACGAGGTCCTGGGCGAGTTCCTTGCGGACCCTCTCCGATGGTGATGCCGGACGGATCGAGAGCAGCAGCGTCGACGCCGACTTCGCTGTGATCGCCAGCGCGGCACCGCCGGGGACGAGGTCGCGCAGCACAGCGTGAAGTTGGTTGGCGGCACGAACTCGTTGCGCGGCAAGGTTGGCGCGTCGTTCCTCGAGCAACGCGAACACCGTCGTGTGATCCTCCCCGGCGACCACCCTCGCGTCGCCGTGCAACGCGGCGACGCTCGCCGCTGCTGCTGCGTCGATCACATCGGTCTTGCGCCGGCTCCCACGTGACAGCTCACGCACCAGCGCTGTCGCCCTGCTCGGCACGTCCCACACGACCTCCTCGCGAGTCACGAGCCATTGCGCGAGATGACGGCCAAGCTCGCGAGCCCCGTCCACGGCCCAGCGTCGATCGGTGGACTGCTGCGCCCAACGCAGCAACTGTCGATAGCCGGCCAGTGACGATTACAACGCGCAGCGACGCCACCGGCTTGTTCGTCGCAGGGTCAACCGCCGTGGCCGTGTGCGAGCTCTTGTGCGGGTCAACCCCGATAATCATCGACATGCTCCGTCCCTGGATGAGTTGGTGTGAAGCCACGGACGGCATGCCGACTTCGAGACCAGCCGGGCGGGACCAGTCCGCTGTTGAGCCCGACCGTAACCGGTCGCCGGCCGGAAGGCAAACCCTGGGAGAGCCAACCCGAAGACGGCAGGCGATTCACGAGCCAACCCGACCGACGACCAACCAGGCGCTACGAACCTTAACCGCAATGACTGGCACCTCACATACAGGTCGGCGGTTCAGTCCACGAATCCGGGGTGAAGCAGAGCTGGCTGATCCACTGGTAGTTCCAGCCGGCGACGATCGGTTGTCTAGCGGAATGCTTCGAAGCCTTTACGACGTCGCCGTAGGTGATCGGCCATCGAGCGTCTGGAACCGAAATGGGGCGGTCGTCGAAGTCAACTCGGTCGTAGGGCACGCGTCGCCCACCCCAGATGTGCTGGCACGCCGTTCTGCCGCCGGACGGCAATTGCCATGTCCTCGTGGCGATCGGGATCCGTCAGCTCGGCGTCGCTGAGCCTCTGCGCCCTCCCGCTGAACTCGCTCTGCCACTCTCGACAAGCAGCACCTCGAAACCAGCTCGAGCCACCTACAATGCGGTGAACACGCCTGCGGGCTGGCCCGACGACCACCAGATCACCGTGGAGGGACGCTGAATCTCCGAGGTCCGAAATTTCTGGCTCTTGTGATGCATCCGTGGGTGGGGTTCAGGTGGTGGCGCGGTCGGGTAGTGGTGGGCAGAGTCCGCCGAGGTTGAGCATGGCGAGGGCGATGAGTGCGTCGGGTGAGCGGAACCCGAAGGCGATGCGGGTGAGGAGGCGGAGCTTGGTGTTGACGCTCTCGACGCGGGCATTGGAGAGGCCGTGGGTGAGGGCCGCCTCGATCCCGACGCGGTGACGGGTGATTGCTTTGGCGAGCTTCACGAACGGTGGGATGCGGCAGCGGCGCGCCCATTGCAGCCATTGCTCGAGCAGGGTGATGCCAGCTTCACCTTTCAACGCGAATACTTGGCGAAGTTGTTCTTTGAGCAGGTAGGCACGGTAGAGGCGCTGGTTCGTCACGGCGATCGAGGCGAGCTTCGCGGCCTGGTTGTCGGTGAGATCGGCTGGGTTCTTCCACAGTGCGTATCGGGCACCTTTGAGGTCCCGGGCGACGGCTTTCTGCCCGTTGCGGCGCGCCGCGTTCCACACCTGACGGCGGACCTCGTCGAGCGCGTTGGTTGCCCACTGGACGGTGTGGAACGGATCCATGCACAGCTCCGCGTTCGGGCAACGAGCCGTGACCACGTTGGCGATCCACTCCGCCGCGTCGGCGCTGACCAAGGCGATCTTCGCGCAACGGTCGTCGCCGAGCCGATCGAAGAACTTCGACAGGGTCTTGGTGTCGCGGCCGTCATGGGCCCACAGCAACACCCCACTGTCATGATCGACGACCACCGTCAGATACTTGTGGCCGCGCTTATAGGAGATCTCATCGATCCCGATCCGGCGCAGATTGACGAACCGATCCGTCTTCGTCTCGGCGTCAGCGACGACCCGCGTCACGATCGCCCCGACGGTTCTCCACGCGATTCGCAACAGATCACGCACCGCCGACTTCGAGCAATGCGTCGCCAGCCAGGCCGCCGTGTCATCGAACGCGTACGTGTGCCCTGCACCATGACGCGCCCACGGCACCTGGGCCGCGACCACGCCGTGCTGCGGGCACCGCACCCGCGGCGAGTCGGCCTCCAGATACGCGCAGACCGCGCCCAGATCCAACGCCCGCCACCGCCGTCGGCCCTCACCACGGTCATACCCCGAACACCGAATCCCGCACTTACCGCACCGCCGTTTCTTCGCCTTGCGCGGCCTGACCGACACCACGATGCACTCCTCGACCTCGTCGAAGCAGACTCCCTCGACGACCGCCTGCACCACCCCGAGCAGACGAGCCCATAACATCGTTGATCGCACCCCGTTCTCCTCCATCGTTTCGAACCCTCAAGAAGCTCGAAAACGTAGGAAGGCAACGGGGTGCACCCGCGGATGGGGCTACTCAGCCACCCACGGATCAGTCACAAGAGCCAAATTTCTACGATGATCCTCTACGACACCCGACGCCTCCGGGAGTCCTCAAAGCAACTCCCTGAACGTGGGCAACACGGCTGCTAGCTCCGGGTCTGCAGCATGCCGTGCAGCGTGGGTCAAGTGATCGGAGCGGGTCGTGCTGAACAGTGTGATCCCATTCTTGTTTCTGTCTGTGGCATCGGCTAGCAGGAGCCGCGCGAGAAATTCGGGGCAGATACGCTTCGTCCCCAGAGCGGTAGCCCATTGCTCAGCCATTGTGCGGTCTTCTCGAAGTCTCTTGGTCAAGACGGGGAGCGCACCGCCGATCGCACCGAAGGTGATGAGACCAGCAGAACCGACGTCTGGGAGCGCGTGCTGTTGGAAGATGTTCCAGCCGACCTGTGCAACAGGCACTGCGCAGTCGAAGCGGTCGATCACCGCCTTGACCGGAGCGACTTCACCGGCAACCCCCCATGCACGCACGTCGCCGCGCTCCTTCAGTTCGTCCATCGCTGCGCAGAGATCATCGATGTCGGACCCAGGAGAGGGATCATGCAGCAGAACCAGATCGATGTAGTCAATCCCGAGGCGACGAAGGCTGGATGTGATGCTGACTTTGGCCGCTGAGCCGGTGTAGCCCGTCGATCGGTACAGCAGCGAGCCGGCGACACCGACGCCGGGTCCCGTGGCCTGAGCTTGAAGTCCAGCTTTGAGCCCTTGTGATCGTGCGACGATCGCGCGTGCTGGCGCTTGCACCCGCGAAAGCGTGCGGACCCACCAACGCGGCTCGATGCCGAACTTGGTGGCGATTGTAACCCTCTCGCGGTCCCGTCCGAGTGCAGCTGCCAACTCCGACTCCGCCGCCCCCAAGCCGTACATCGGCGCTGTATCGAAGTGAAGGATTCCTTCGTCGAGCGCTTGTCTCACCAGGTCGACTCGAGCGCGCCTGCTCGGCAGTGAGAAAAGGCCAGCGGAGCCCAGGCCGAGGGAACTCGTCTGGAGCGAGGTGCCTCCTAGGGCGGAAATACGCACAGCAGCCTCCGCGTCGTCTGAACTTGGTATGCGCGCGCTCTGCGCGAAGATGGGCGAGTCTACAGGTCGATCAGGACGCGCCCCAGCGACACCGGGATCGACTCGCAAATGGTGGCCGACATCGACACTTTGAGTTCTTTCGGTCCGGGACGTGCGCCGAGCCCTCAGGCGGGTCGCACGTCCCGGAGGCTGACCCTCGCCGGGGCAGGACCATTTTCACGCCGGCTGTGCGTCTCGGCGACTTCACAACTGAAGCTCGCTGCTACGCTGTCTCTGCATGGACTCGCCTACTACGCCCCGGTTCATCCTCGCGTTCGTCGAAGCACGTATTGAGGACGCGCGGATCAGTCATCTTTCTGATTCGAAACACGTCTTCGTACGAGATCGAATCATCCGGTTCTGGCTACCAGCCGGGTCATAATGCTCGCGAGCTGCGCCGCGCTGCGACGTGCGATCACGAGGGCGTGTCTGATGGACAGCCAGTTCAAATCGCAAGAGTGATGCGGAGGTTGGTCTCTCGCCGGAGGTCCCGGCGATCGGATGGTCTCGAGTCAGTCGGTCAGTCTCAACTTCATCGAAGTTCGCTCGCACTTGTTGTGACAACTGCTGTCAATGGATTGCTCGGTCTCGCATTTTGGATCACAGCTGCGCGTAGCTATTCTCCAGGGATGGTCGGTCTCGGAGCCGGCGGAATCAGCGCGATGCAACTCGTCGGTACGGTGGGGTGGGCCGGTCTGCAATTCACAATACTCCGGTACCTCCCCGCCGCGGGTCCTCACAAGCGACTGCTTCTCGCATATCTGTATGGTGCAGGTGGTGCAGCGGTGGTGCTGTGTGCGATGGCGATGGTCGCATTTGGGACCAATTGGTTTGGAGTGCGCTTTATCAGCGCGAATACCCTCGGTGGAATCGTCTTCTGCGTCAGCGCGATCGTCTGGTTCGTCTTTTCACTCCAAGATGCAGCATTAGTGGCGGTCAGACGGTCGGTATGGGTGCCTGTCGAGAACGCACTCTATGGGGTCTCAAAGCTCGGGCTGCTCATCATCTTCGCGTCGGTCAATAGCCCGTGGACGATCTTTGGCGTCTGGGTAGGCGCCTCACTCGTGATGGCAGCCGCCGTGAATACCTACCTCTTCACGCAACCCCTTGCACCTGCCCTGGACAGCCATTCGGACCTCCCATCGAGGTCGGTCGTTGCGATCTACTCCACGGGTCAGACGGGAACTGCCCTCTTGGCGTGGATACCGGAGTTTCTCGTGCCTCTCCTCGTGATCCGGCTGCTTGGGCAGAGAGAAAATGCTTACTACTACGCCGCGTGGACAATTGGCTACTCGATGCGGCTCATCTCGATCAACATGTCCAACGTGTTGATCACGGAAGCTGCCCACGATCGCGCGGCGGTGCCCGCGCTTCTCAGGAGTTCCACACGACTCGCTGCAGTTGTTCTCATACCAGCCATGCTCGTGGGTCTCGCCGTCCCCGGGGTGATCCTCGGCATTTTCGGCTCAGGCTACGAAGCCGGGGCATCTTTGCTTCGCTACTATGCGATTAGCCTCGTGCCCTTCTCGATCGCGGGTGTTGTGATCGCCATTGATCGCATCAGCGGAAAGTTTGGAACAGCGATGCTGATCACAGGAACCGGTACGGTCGTCACCCTGGCTCTCGACCTGTTGTTGATGCCAAACATGGGAATCTCGGGCGCTGGCCTCGGATGGTTGTTAGGACAAACCGTTGCCGCAGCCGTCGCGGTCGCGTCGTACCGATTCCAGGCCCGACGACCGGCTGGGGATCTGACACCGCAGCGAACGCACGGCAAGCGCCTGAGTCGGCGCAGCATCCGCGACGCCGTGCGCAGGCCTTGACAGGACGCTGAACGTGATCGCACATGGCGAGCAACCGATCAGGCGTATTCCAGGAAGCGCGCCACCACCAGTGCAAGAACCATCACGGACGAGGCGATTGCCGCCGCAGTGAGCAGCCGCTGTCCACGTGAACGGCCGCCAGCGACCGCGACCACCTCGCGCGCCAGGAGGAGAACGAGCGCCAGACAAGCAACCGGCACACCGAACGTGGGCGAGAGGACAACGTCACGCATGGCTGGAGCGGGAGCGCGACGAAACTGGGACTGTGCGGCTCGGCTGCGGGTGGTACGCGCCCGAGATCACTCCTGACACCTCATCGTCCGATGTTGCTCGACAGCGCCTCGGTTGTCCAGCCATGGTGACGGTTCCGCGATCTGCATAAGCCTGAACGGTTCACCCATCAGACGGACACCTCCGCAAGCTCCACGACGCCGGCTCCCGACCTCAACGGGCGTCGATCAGCCGCAAGATGATGCCGTCACCCGCCTGCGCGCTGACCCTGAATCGCCCGGTTTGCTGTAGGTCTGCCAGGAGTTGCCTCATCCAGTCGTCGCCACGCCCTAAGGTGATCACACCGTAGGCACGTTGGCTCTGCGTGAGCAGGACGAACACGGCTCCGTCTGCAGCGGCACGATCGAGCTCGTTGATCGAGTCGTCGGCGCCGCCCTCCGGGAGCGTTCGGAATCGCACCTCGGACACTCGCGTGACGTACAGAGGTGTCTGCTCATTCGACACGAACACCGTTGAACCATCCGGCGCGATCTCGTAGAGATGACGGAGCAGGTCGATGTCAGCAGTCGAGAAATGCTCGAAGGCTTCGTTGCCGAACCGCGCAGTGACGAAAAGAGGAAGAAGGAGAAGACCGATGACTGCCAACGCGCCGGCACGCCGCGCTGTCATGTTGCGATGGGATGGTGCGGCAACCCGAGAAAGCAAGATCGCACTCGGTGCAAGCGTGAAGAAGCAGACCCGCAGTGCCATTTCGCCGCCGTACGGCTGAAGGAGGAGCATCGGGAAGGGTGCAAAGAACAGAACGATCAGTACGAGCGGCGTGCGACGTTTCACCCACATCACTACGCCGACCGCAACCGCGCCCACCCAGGTGACCAGAGCCAAGATGATTCGTGAATATAGGACGAGGCTGCGTTCGACGCTCGACGACGCGCCCGGCGTACGGCTCGTCACGTTTGCCTCGGCAATGCTTTTCACCTCACCGACACTGCCGAAGATAACGTTAAGATGACCGATCCAGTACGGCTGCGCAGCAAACGACAGCCACGCAAGAAGCGCCACGACACAAAACACCCACATGAGACGAAGCTTGATCTCGCTGACGAGCGCGAGACCGGCCATCGCGGTTACGGCAAAGATCGGCGTGAGCTGATGACTTGACACCATCGCGAGTAGAAGGACACCGACACAGAGTATGGCGACGGTGGCGTTCTTGCCGAGTTCCTGCCGGTGTCGCGGATAAATCTCCGGGCGCAGCCATCTCAGGTGACTACTTCTCCCTCTGTCATCGTCGGTCGGAAACGTGTACACGAGGATGACCATTAGACCGAGGTACAAGATCGATCCAACCGCTTGCGGTGAAAAGTAGTCCTGCCCTACCCAGTTCAGGCAACAAAAAGTTGCGGCGGCAACAATTCGCTGTTCCTTCGTCGCGCCGAGTCGGCGCGCAAGCACAACAACAAGCAAGATTGCCACAGCATTGTAGAACACCGGGGCGAAGCGCACCATCCACAAGACGTCGTCCGTGCCCGCCACGCGCTGCAACAGCGCGCCGGCGGCGAAGAAGCCAGCCCACCTGAACCGTGCGTCAATGTTCAGCAGCGTTCCGTGTACTGCGATGTGCTCGATGAATCCGACGTGGACCCACGCCGGCGCAAAGCGAGGATGCTGCTCGAGCAGCCCTGGAGCACCGTGAAGAGCCGCGACAAGGGGAATGACTCCTGCCCAGGCCCATCGAGTGTGCAACGCGCAGCCCACAGCGATACTCACGATCAAAACCCCTGTGCCAACCCACCACCACAACGACAGGGCGCCGAGCAGGCCGATCTGCGAAGTCGGGTCGGTACTCGAACGACTAAGTCCGAGAATTGTAAAGACGCAGCCCGTCGCGCTGATCCCGACGCACGTCACAGCAGCACGGTCAGCCAAGGTTCGCCGAACGCGATCGCTGACGGAAGCGGTAGGAAGTCGGAAGAGACGACGACACGCGCGATCGGTCGAGGTGGCGACGATCGACGCGAGCATCGCTGTCGCCAGCCACCACGCCAGCCTTGGACCTGGACCACCTCGGGCGGGTTCGGGGAAGATGTTTCTGGTGAAGAGGGTCGTGACGACCGCCACGGTCAATGGCAGCACGGATGCGAATCCGCAAAGGCGAGCGGCATCATGTTTTCCGGTGACGATGTTCACGATGGCAAGGACCGAACAGGACCCCGTGAGCACCAAGCTTGTGGTGAACCAATGCCACCCTATGCCCAGCACCAACAGCTCTCCTGCGACGATCGCCACTGTGATGCTTAGGACGAATGAAATCGCGATTGTGGCGCCGTTCATATGCGCGCCGAGATTCCGGGCGAACACCCAACCGGGAACAAAGACGAAAAAACACAGCGCGACTGCGGGCCGGGCGGGGGTGCTCACGTCGAACACGAGGTGAGCGAACAACACGAGCGCCAGGCTGAGGCAGATGACGTCGAGCGCCGAACCCATCGCGATCCGGATGGCGTTCTCGCCAGGCATCGGCGCCGGCTCAACGGGGGTTGCGGTGACGCCGCTCAAGCCCGTTGCGGGGATCACACGATCCTGCGACTCTGTCGGTGGAAGCCGCTCATCAAACTTCGCTCACGCGGCGCTTCGACGTTTTTGGGTTGATGCATTGCCGGTGCTGCCCAACCCGCAGGTACTCGGCTACGGGGCGCCGGTCGGGGCACCGAGAGATGCAACAACGCTCGACAAAGATCTGGCCGCGTCGCCCGCCCGGAAACGAACGCGACCCCCATCACCGGAGCTCCGGCGACCGCCGCAGGCGCAACGCGACTGCGACAGCGCGCCCGCTCCCTGCAGATCCCGAGAGTCCCGCCTCGTCGGAGAGCACGTGCGGGCGCGAGATCAGGAACGTCAGAACGGCAACCCGGCATCCGGAACGTTCCCGGCCGTTCCCAGCTATCGCGGCGCGCGGTCGGGAACCATGGGCTGATCCGCACAGTGATGTCCAACAAACGATGACTCTCCGATCGATGGTTTGCCCACGGTGTAGCGCCACACCGAGGAGTGACGCTTGGTGGCCGCTCCAGATGGAGGAGCGCAGCTTACCCCGATCCACCGATCGGCGTGGGCCGCAGGCGGTGGAGGTCTTTGAACGGGAGTGGGTGGGGGTTGATGGCCCGGGGAGCGTGCTCGGTCGTGTGACGGTTGTGGTAGCGGGTGGCGAGTTCAGTGATTTCGGTGTTCGCGGGTGGTCTCTGGTGCCCGGGCGTGTTGGGGGCACAGTCAGATCTCGCGTTCAGGTGACGAGGACGACGGAGCGGACCCGGCGAGCGGTGTTGAACTGTTCTTGCCATGGGCAACGGGTGGGGAGGTGGAGGGTGGTGCGTCGTGCTGAGCGGGTGATCCGGGCGGGAGGCGGAGATGGTGGCGGGGCAGGGTGTCGGTGGGGATGATTGTTTCGACGAGCCCGAGCCGGCTGGTCCGGCGGGCGAGGTTGTGGGCGATCTCGTTCAGTCCGAGCCAGGCGGTGTTGGCTACGAACCGTCCGGATGGCTTGTGGTTCACTGCGACACCGTAATTGACGTCGCGAATGACGTCTTCGACGACGGCGAGGCCGCGGTGGTCGGCTTCCACGGAGGGTGGTCCCGGTGCGGTCGGTGATGAAAACGTGGTAGGTGGCTCGACGAACAAGGCGAGCTGTCAGCCGGGTGTGGGACGGACGTGGCGCACGATCAGCCGCACCGGTTTGGCGTATTTGCCGGCGAAGGGCTATCCCCTTCGTTACAGCTGCACCCACATCTTGCGCTTCGGACAACCTTCCAGACGCGGCAGCGCCGCAAGATCTTGTGGTCACTGTAGGGAAGGGGATAGCCACCTGCCGGCGAATGGGGTATAGCCGGTTTCGGCGACGTCCGCACCGTCGAGGAAGTACGGGATCGGCACCCACTGGTTGTCGTCGATTCGGTGATCGCAGCGTGGACCGGTGTGCTCATCCGCACGGTGATCGAGAACCTGACAGCGGCCCCGCCGGGCAGAAACGACACCGGTGGGGTATGGTCCGGATTCTGCGCGCAACGCCATTGTTCCGATTGCTTGCGCGGTGCGCGCACGGTTGAACGTTTCGGTCAAGAACCTGGCGCGGCGCGGGCGGTGATTGGCGTTGCCGCCACGCAGGCGTTATGGACGATGTCACCCGTGTCGGCGATCGTGGCGATCAACGCGTGGTAGCCGCGCACCCGGTGTAGGTGAACTTGGACCCACCGTGCTTCTGCAACCCTTCCGCCTAGCAGATCGTGGAATCAACATCGATCGTCACGGGGGTCGCCGGGTCCGGTACCGCCGCCTGGGGCCGACCGCGTCATCATCGGCGCCGGACAGCAAGAACTTCAGCGTGTTCGTCTTGGCGCGCACCTGCGAGGGTCTAGAGATTCGGACATCGTTTAGCGGGTCACCTTCGTCGCAGCCAGCCACAACAGGATGCTCGGCCGCCATGTCGTCCCCGCCGGACGGGCCGCCCACTGCGTGTTCGCCGAGTTTCCGTCGTAGTTCCAGTGCATTTCGATGATTGCCCCAGCATCGTTCCACGTTGGCATCGCATCTGCGATCCATGCCTGTTCGGACGCTTGAGTGCGACCGGATGGGAACCCCCACTCGCCAATCATCAACGGGATTCTTGCGCTATTCAGGAAGTTATTGTACGGTTTGATGAACGCGTACATTTGGGCGCGCGTTGTAGCGGTGGACGAGTACGT
>JBBQTN010000138.1:0-14068 GCA_038213195.1 Acidimicrobiales bacterium
CAACCTCGTCCTCGACGTCGTCGGCTACCTCGTCCCGCTCAACCAGGTCACGGGCTTCGAGAACGGCGCCGGTAACACCGTGCGCAACGGAACCGGCGCACCGTCAGACGCGATCGGCAACGACGGCGACTTCTACATCGACAACGCCACCCACCAGCTCTACGGCCCCAAGACCGGCGGCCACTGGGCCAACACCCCAACGAGCCTCGTCGGCCCGAAGGGTGACGCTGGTGGTTTGGTCGCCGCGCGCAGCGCGTATGACAACGTTCCCGCCCCGATCACTTTGGCGGTTGCCACCCGCGCGCCGTTCGACTTCCCTGTCGACGGCCCCGTCGTCGGAACCAACGTCGTGCGCACGGCTGCGACCACGAACTCGTTCACGCTGACAGCTGCCGGCACATACCAGATCTCCTACCGGATCAACGGACCCACCCTCGGGGTCGGGGCGACCATCGGCGTCCAACGCAACGGCACACCGGTCGAACCAACGATCACCCTCGCCACCATCGGAGCACCAGCAAACGACACGATCCTCGTGACCGCCAACGCCGGTGACATCATCCAGGTCGCCGCCAGCGGCATCCTCCAAGTCGCCGCTCTCTACACCGGCGACCTCGTCATCGAGCGGATCGCATAACCGACAGCAACCGCCCGCCAACAACGGACGCTGACCCCGGACCGGCCCCGGTTCGCTCGACCAACCATCCAGCGATCGGGACCGGAGCCAGGCCTCCCGCATTCACGAGCAAACCGCCGCTGCGTATGGTCCAAAACCTAAACCGACCCGCGACCGCACCGGGTCTGTATGGGTAACGCTGTTTCTGGCGTTGTTGGTCAGTAGGTCTCGGCGCCCGAAAAGCGGTCGGCGAAGCTGATCGAGAACGCGTTCAGTGCTGGCTTCCAGCGTTGCGCCCATCGTTGTCGACCACGCCGGTCGGGTCCAGTGATCTGACCACCAAGATACAGTCACTTCAGTGCGGGGTGGATTCAACCGGTTGACGCAACACAGGGTGGATCTTGCCGTTCGCAAAGTAGCCGGTCGAGTGCTTCGGCTGGAGTGTGCCAGCCGAGTCGCTTGCGGGGTCGGTTGTTCAACTGCGCAGCAACGAACTCGAGGTAGTCGCGGTGGTAGCCGGATAAGTCGGTGCTCTTGGGGAAGTACTGGCGCAGCAGACCGTTGGTGTTTTCGTTCGTGGCTCGCTGCCAAGGTGAGTGCGGGTCGCAGAAGTAAATCTCGAGTTGGGTGGCATCGGCGATCGCGGCGTGGTTAGCCATCTCCTGACCTTGATCCCAGGTCAGTGTTCGGCGCAGGGTCTGGGGCAGCCGGCTCATCGCGTCGAGCATCGCGACTTGCACGTCGTCGGCGCCGTGACGGTCGGGCAGGTGCAACAGCATCAGGTAGCCGGTGGAGCGTTCAACGATGGTCCCGATCGCGGACTTGTTCTCCTGACCGGTGACCAAGTCTCCTTCCCAGTGCCCCGGCACCGCCCGGTCGTCGGCCTCGGCGGGCCGATCGGCGATGTTGACCATGCCGGCCAGACGGCCTCGTCGTTCGGTAGTTCGGCGAGTCTTGCGTAGCGCGCGTCCGGTGCGCAGACACTTGACCAGTTCGCGGCGCAGCCCGCCACGGCCTTGGACATACAGGCATTGCTAGATCGTCTCGTGACTCACGCGCATCGCCGGATCGCCGGGGAACAACAGCTCCAGCCGCCGGCTGACCTGCTCGGGGCTGTCTTTGGCATCCAGCCGATTCTGCACGTGCTCACGGAGCCTGTCATCCAACGCGAGCATCCGCTCCTTCGGTCGACAAGCTCGCTGGTCCGCCAAGGCCTGCGCGACCGAGGCTCGATAGCCAGACTTGCGGCGAACGGTGCCACGTTCGAGCTCGCGACTGATCGTCGAGGGCGACCTGCCCAACGCCCTGGCGATCTCCCTCACACCCTCACCAGCGGCGCGGCGACAACTGATCTCCTCGCGCTCTCCAAACTACAGGCGACCCGCTCCAACAATCGGTCGGCTAGCACGGAAAGGTTCGGGGATCACCCCACCAACATGCCTGAACCAGCGCCACGCGACGCTCTTCGACACGCCGACCGCGTCCGCGGCCTCCGCAACAACCAGACCCGAGCGCACCGCCGCCCAGAACTCCCGCTGAACCATGACCGGGATCGCCGGCCTGCCTCCGATCCTCACACAGCACCTCACTCATCGAAGGTGTTGCGCTGACCCGTTGAACGCACCCGGCCTGTTCGGAGGGAAAGTGCCCTCGAGCCTTGACCGCCCTACGGCGGCGGGGGTTGAGCGACTCGATGGCGTTGGTCGAGCAGAGCACTGTGCGGATCTCGAGGTCGTAGTCCAAGAACGGGATGAACTCCGCCCAGGCGTTGTCCCACAGCCTGGTGATCGCGGGTAGCGCCGCCCCCGCGTCTCGGCGAGCTCGTCGAACGCCTGCCTCGCCGCGGTGGCGTTGACCGCCGTGTAGATCGGTCTGACCGCTCGTTTTGATCGCGTCCCAGTCTCGCCGGCTGGAGAGCCGGAAGGTGTTGCGGATCAGGTGGATGATGCACGTGAACGATCGCTTGGGGCCACACGTTCGTCACCACCTCGGACAGGCCCTTGAGGCCGTCGCAGACGACGAAGAACACGTCACGGACACCGCGGTTGCGGAGATCGGTGAGCACGCTCGACAACCTCCCGTCATATCTCCCACGAATCAACGACTCACGACACTAAGGGACGCTTCGTGATGTCCGCGCGAAGCGCTGGCGTGGACCTGCTCTGATGTCCGAGCCGCTGTCAGCGGCGTAGGAGCAGGACCACGACGATGATGATGAGGACGAGCAGAACGGCCCCGCCACCGATGTACACCCCGTCCGCAAGCATTGCTGTAGAAAACATTCGCTTGGCCTCATTTCGAATTGATCGTCAACAGTACGACAACAACTGTAGGCGCTGGGACCGCTACCAGCGAGGATTGGGCATGGGCGGAGGGCAGCGACGCCCGATTTCGTCGCCGAGGTGCGACACGGGATCGTCCACGCCGACCGCCGAAACGTCGTATTGCTGCCGACGGACCGGTCCAGACTGAGATCCACCAACGCGACGTCTGAAGAATCCCTCAAGAACGAGCGGATGCTGCCGATGGTTCGCGAGCCGACCTATGCAGACGTCGAGCCCGTCGAGGAGCCCCATGTCGTACCAACCTGACCCCTTCGAGCGGCCACTGCTCCCCGGCGAGATCCCCGTTGAGGCAGTGGTCCAACCAGTTGCGGTCCGTCCGGTCAGCGCGGTGCTGAGCAGCCCACAGCCCGTCGGCGAGGTGGTGTACGCACAGCGCGCCGTCGTCCATCGACGGGCGACGACATCGTATGTGCAGCGACTCGCGGCTGACTCGATCATCGTCGGGATCGTCGGTGTGGTGTTGATGGTCATCGGTCTGATCGCTGTGACTCGTGCCGGTGTCGAAGGACCCATGGCGCAACCCGTGGTCAAGGTGTTCGCCTTCACCCACACTGCGACACTGGGAGCGATCGAGGTGGCCCTTGGTGTGCTGCTGCTGATTTGCGCGGCGATGACGAGCCGGGGCGGGGCCATCTTCTTCGGCGTGATCCTCGGTGTGGGTGCGATCGTCGGTGCGGTCCAGACGGTGTCGTTTCGCCGGTCGTTAGCGTTACAAGCCGGATTCGCGTGGCTCTGTGTGGTCGCTGCGGTCGTGGTTGTTCTCGTCAGCCTGGTGATGCCGAGGACCGCCACACGCACCTCCCGGGTCGAGTCGATCTGACTCGGGGAGCCCGGCTGCACCACTCTTCGCGGACGTTCGATTGGTGTCGGAGGAACCGGGCGGGAAGACTGGTGTGGTGAGAGATTCGGCCCTCGCCGGCCGCCTGCTCGACGACCGGTATCGGCTTGTCACCCGGATTGCGACGGGCGGCATGGGCGAGGTGTGGGCGGCAACCGACCAGCTGCTGCACCGTGAGGTCGCGGTGAAGGTGCTGCGCGACAATCTCGTCGAGACACCGTCGTTCCTGCGCCGCTTCCGAGGTGAAGCGCTCCACGCTGCGTCGTTGACCCATCCCGGGATCGCCCGTGTCTACGACTACGGCGAAGTTGTCGGCGACGGTACGCCGCTCGCGTATCTGGTGATGGAGATGGTGCCGGGCATACCGCTGTCTCAGGTGCTGGCCCGAACCGGTCGGCTGTCGGTTCCGTTTGCCGTCTCGTTGTTGATCCAGATCGCCGATGCGCTGCAGGCCGCACACGAGATGGGGCTCGTCCACCGCGACGTCAAACCGGGCAACCTGCTCGTCACTGCCGACTACCACGTGAAGATCACGGACTTCGGTATCGCACGAGCAACCGACGCGGCACCGATGACCGATGTTGGTCAGATCAGTGGGACCCCGCGCTACATGTCGCCTGAGCAGGCCGCTGGCGGAGAGGCGACACCGGCAAGCGACGTGTACTCGCTGGCGATCGTCGCCTACGAGCTGTTGGTCGGCCACCCACCTTTCACCGGTGAACCGGTCGCAGTCGCCCTGGCACAGATGCACCGGCCGCCGCCCCCACTCCCCGCGAACATGCCCGAAGCGTTTAACGCGTTGATCCTGCGTGCGTTGGCCAAAGATCCGTCACGAAGACCGGCTGACGCCGGAACGTTCGCCGCTGAGCTGCGCCAACTCGGCTTGGCCGACGCCTCACCCCCTGAACCGCCCCCGATCTTCTGCGATGCCCCGACAGACCTCGTCTCAGTTCACGAAGCGCCGTCGACCGACGATCGGACCGCGCTGTCGCCCACCGCGCTGCTCCCCAACCCAGAAACGGTCAGCGGCGCCCCGGGCCACCCAGGTGCCACACCAGGACCGCCGTACGCCGCGCCGCGCGATCTCGTCAGCGCGCGCAGCCTGACCGTCACACGGTCGCACCGTCGCCTGATCATCGCCTCGACGATCATCCTCGTTGTGCTGTTCGCAGTGATCGCGCTGCGCCATGCAACCGACATCACGACCACCGGCGCGGTCGAAGCCGTTCCACCAGCGACCGCGTCTATCACGCTCGATCCACCGGCGACCACGACACCCATTGTTGAACTGGTCACGGTCGACCGGGCCGCGTTGATCGGGCAGCCAGCCGCTCAGGCTCAGAACGAGTTGGAGCGGGCCGGCTTCGTCGTCACGCGCACCGAGATCGTCGGCCCCAGCGATCAAGCAGCCACCGTGGTCGACGTCCAACCGAACGGCGCCGTCTCATTCGGTGCAACGGTCGTGTTGTCAGTGGGCGTAACAGAACCTACGGCAAGCACGATCGCCACCCAACCAACACCTAAATCGAAGGGCAAAGACAAAGGCAAAGGTCACGGCTGATCGGCGTATATTGACGGCAACGAAGTTCAGTCCCCCACTCACGGCACCACCTCAGCGGGAGGCTTGCAACAGCCCACCGATCACGTCGGCGGCGACACGATCACTGACCTCGAGGAAATGGGCGTATACGTTCAACGTCGTCGAGGCGTTGGCGTGGCCGAGACGACCGCTGACCGTCCGCACGGGGACGCCGGCTGCCAGCAGCTGGGTGGCATGGAGATGGCGGAGGTCGTGCAAGCGAACGCCCGCCATTCCAACCCGCCCGCAAAGCCGGCGGAAGCTGCCCGTCACGATGTCTGGATGCAATGGCGCCGAGCCATCGGCGGTCGCGGTGAAGGCGAAGCCGTTGGGATCGAACGTCAGCGCACAGGCAGCAGCGCGTGCTTCCATTCGACGCCGCTGGTCCGACAGCGCCGTCACGGTTGAACCGTCCAACGCGATGCGGCGTGCCGCGTGCGTCTTGGTGTCCTTCATCACGGTGCCCGCACCAACGGCGGCGACCGAGCGGCGGATGGCCACTGTCCCTCCGTCGAAATCGACGTCCGACCACCGCAACCCACACACCTCGCCTCGGCGCGCCCCAGTCGCCGCAAGCACACGCAGCAACGCCCCGAGCTCAGGGTCATGCTGATCAGCCGCCAGCAAGAGGGCACGGGTGTCGGCCATCGCCGGCGGCGTGATCTCGCGGCGCTTGATCTTCGGCGGCGAAGCCATGGCCGCTGGGTTGATCGGGATCAGACTCCAACGAACAGCCTGGCCGAGCGCGCCGCGCAGCACCGCGTGGACCTGTCGCACGGAAGAGGGCGACAAGCCGCGTTCTCGGACCAGCGTCGCGTAGAATCCATCCAGCCGTTGGGTGGTGACCCGGCGCAGGGTGAGCGTCCCCAAGGCGGGAACGATCAGCGTTGTCGCAAGCCGTCGATACTCTCGCGCAGTGGTCGGCGACAGGTTCCCGGCGACATGGTCGAGCCATCGCGCGAGCAGCTCGCCGAGAGTTTCGTTGCTGGACGCAACCTTTCCCGCCGACACGTCGGCGATGGCGGCCGCAAGCGCCCGCTGGGCCTCGCGCTTGGTGCCACGGACGGTCCGACTCAACTGCCGTGTACGCCCGCCGGCGACATCTCGCGGCAGCTGAACGATGAGCTCCCACACCCCCGGTCGGCGCTCACGCAGCGAACCTCGCATGCTCGAACCGTACCTCAAATCTTGGATGGATCTTGGATGGCGGCAGACGACGAGTCGCGGTGTTCTCCAAAAAGCTCGATCTAGCAGGGCTTCTGCCGTGCCCCCCCAGGGTCTCGAACCCTGAACCAACGGATTAAAAGTCCGCTGCTCTACCGTTGAGCTAGAGGGGCCGGTTGCGGTGGGCTGCTTCGTCCCGGGCCGCGGTCGTCGTGTCGGGCATCCGCGAGGTGGTGTGCGGCGGCGGGAGACGTCCGCACCGTACCCGTCCGAGGTCGCAGATGTGATGGCGATCGGGGACGACGATGAACGCCACGAGGCGCGTGCTCAGGTTCTCGCAGACGCGTGCCGATGAGCAGGCGTGAACACCCTCCAACGGCCACCCTGGTCGATGATCAGGCTGTTCCTGGTGTACGCGGCGATCAGCCTCGTCGCCGTGCTCGCGCTCGGCGTCGTGCTGGCCGGGAGCTACCGCACCGATGCCCGCGACCGGGGGCTTGCCGAAGGACGTTCCAAAGCGTCGCTCGTCGCCCAGACGGCGATCGAACCGCTGTTGGACGGGACGCCACTGAGCGACCGGCTCGGCCCGGCCGAGCAGGTCGCTCTTGAGGGACTCGTCGGCCGGCTGGTCGGCACCCGGACGGTGCTCCGACTGCGCCTGCGCGACGTGCAGGGCCGGGTGGTCTTCTCCGACGACGGCTCCGGAGTGAACGAGATTCCGGACGACGAAGCGCTCGAGGCGGCGCACGGCGCGGTGATCACCAACCTGACCGACCTCAACACAGACTCCAACGACTCAGGGAGGAGTGGGGTGCAGGTGGTCGAGGTCTACCGCCCGTTGGTCGCCGGTCCGGGAAGCCAGATCGTGGGAGTGCTGGAGATCTACCTGCCTTACAGCCCGATCAACCAGGACGTGAGCGCCGGTCTCGACCGCCTGTACCGCGATCTCGCCATCGGGCTGGCGGTGTTGTGGCTCGTGCTGCTCGGCATCTGCACCTCGGTGACCCGCGGTCTGCGTCGGCAGGTCGTGCTCAACGCGTTCCTCGCCGAGCATGATCCGCTGACCGGGCTGCCCAACCGCCGCCTGTTCGAACGCCGGGCGAAGGAGGCGATCGCTGCTGCCCTGCGCGACGACACATCGGTGACGATCGCGATCGTCGATCTCGACCGGTTCAAGGAGATCAATGACACGCTCGGCCATCGCAGCGGTGATCGCGTGCTCATCGAGCTCGCCCGGCGGTTGATCGACTCGGCGTCGGCCGGCGACACCGTCGCCCGCCTGGGAGGCGACGAGTTCGGTTTGATCCTGCTCTGTGCGGCGGACCCCGACTCGCTCGGCCTGCGGATCCGCACGGTCACCGCGCCCGTCGTCGAGATCGACGGGTTGCACCTGACGATCGAGGCCAGTGCGGGTTTCGTCGTCGCCCCGACCGACGGACAGGACGCGCAGGAGCTGCTCCAGCGAGCCGACGTCGCGTTGTACGTCGCCAAGTCCAAGCAGTTGGACGCGACCCGCTACAACTCCGCCGACGACCACTACGACCCGAACAACCTCGGGCTGATCGCCGAGCTGCGCCGCGGGATCGACGCCGGGCAGCTCGTGCTGCACTTCCAGCCGATGATGCGCGCTGTCGACGGGCATGTCGGGGCGGTCGAGGCGCTCGTGCGCTGGAACCATCCGACGCGAGGGTTGCTGGGTCCCGATCGGTTCATCCCGTTGGCCGAGCAGACCGACCTCGTCGATCAGCTGACGACCTGGGTGCTGCGCGCCGCGCTGTGCGGCCTGCGCGACCTGGGTGCGCTCGGCGAGGAGCTGGAGGTCGCCGTCAACGTCTCGGCGCGCAACCTCTCCCGTCCGGACTTCGCCCGGCACGTGATCCGCACGATCGAGGAGGTCGGCGTGGCACCCGGCCGGCTCGTGATCGAGATCACCGAGACCGCGTTGCTCACCGACCCCGTGCGCGCCGCGAGCGTGGTCGCCGAGCTGTCAGCGGCAGGGGTCAAGGTCAGCCTCGACGACTTCGGCTGCGGGCAGACCTCGCTCGGCTACCTGTCGACCCTCCCGGTGCACGAGCTGAAGATCGATCGCATCTTCGTCAGCGACATGGTCGACAACCCGACCCACGACGTGATCGTCCGTTCGATCGTCGACCTCGGGCACAACCTCGGCCTGCGCGTCGTCGGTGAGGGCGTGGAGACGCACGCGGTCCTGCTCCACCTCCGTTCGGCCGGCTGCGACGTGGCCCAGGGCTTCCTGCTGGCGCGGCCGATGCCACTCGGCCAGCTGCGCGTCTGGCTGGCCGGCGTCCCCGTGGCCGGCGTCATTCCGGCATGGACCGACGCGATTGCCACGCACCCGCTGATGATCGACGTGCGCTAGCGGGTCTACCGTGCGGGCCTGAGGTTCGGATCAGGGGGTCGCCGTGGCCGATGTGCAGGGTTTCAGCAACGCACCGTTCGAGAAGCTGGTGGACGTGCTGGCGGGGACGCTCGACGACGGCGGTGATCTCGGCGCGTCGGTCGCCGTCACTGTCGAGGGTGAGCTCGTCGCCGACTTCTGGGGCGGCTGGGCCGACGCCGCGCGGACCACGCCGTGGCAGCGCGACACGATCGTCAACGTCTGGTCGACGACGAAGACGATGACCTCGCTGGCCGCGTTGGTGCTCGCCGACCGCGGCCTGTTGGACGTGCACGCACCCGTCAGCCGCTACTGGCCCGAGTTCGCCCAGAACGGCAAGGACGGGGTGCTCGTGCGCCACCTGATGTCACACACGTCCGGGGTCAGCGGCTGGGATCAGCCCGTCGTGCAGGAGGACCTCTACGACTGGGACAAGAGCACGTCGATGCTCGCCGCGCAGGCGCCCTGGTGGGAGCCGGGCACGGCGTCCGGCTACCACGCGCTCAACCAGGGACATCTCGTCGGCGAGGTCGTGCGGCGGATCGCGGGCAAGTCGCTCGGCACGTTCTTCGCGGAGGAGATCGCCGGGCCGCTCGGCGCGGACTTCCACATCGGGCTCCCGGCGGAGCACGACGGGCGAGTCTCGCCGGTGATCCCGCCGCCGCCGCTCCCGTTCGACATGGACAGCCTCGACACGGACTCGCCGATGTTCAAGACCTTCACCGGTCCGACCGTCGACGCGAACCACGCCAACACGACGGCATGGCGTCGCGCCGAGATCGGCGCGGCGAACGGCCACGGCAACGCCAGGTCCGTCGCCCGCATCCAGGCGATCGTCGCCAACGGTGGCACGATCGACGGGGTCCAACTGCTCTCGCCGACGACGATCGACACGATCTTCGACGTCCAGGCCGACGGCACAGACCTCGTGCTCGGCGTGCCGCTCAAGTTCGGCATCGGCTACGGGCTCCCCCAGCCCGAGACCCTGCCCTACCTGCCCAGCGACGGCCGGCTGTGCTTCTGGGGCGGGTGGGGCGGTTCGATGATCATCATCGACCTCGACCGGCGGATGACGATCTCGTACATGATGAACCAGATGGCCAGCGGCATCATCGGCGGCCCGACGGCCACCGCACTGATCACCGCCGCCTACTCGGCGGTCTGATCCGACCGTCCGTGGTCCCGCTCCTGCGGGCGAGCCCGGCTGAGGTCCGGCGGGCGTCGCCGCGTCCCTCGATCGACAGGCGGCCGATCATCAGCTCGCCGAACGCCTCGCATACGCTCTGTCATGGACCGTCACGACCTCTCCCGTTCGCTCTCCGCAGGTCTTGACGAGGCAGTTTCCGCCGGGTTGCCGGGTGTGGTCGCCGCGGTGACCGTCGCTGGGGAGACGGTCTTCGAGGGCGCAGCGGGCGTGCGCGCCGCCGGTTCTGCGCAGCCGATGACCGTCGACACCGTCCTTGTCATCGCCTCGATGACGAAGGCGATCACCGGAGCCGCAGCGATGCAACTCGTCGAGCAGGGCCGGCTGTCCCTCGACCGGCCCGCCGGCGAGGTGCTCGCCGACCTCGCCGACGTGCCGGTCCTCGACGGTTTCGACGCGGACGGGACACCGCGGTTGCGGTCCGCGCTGCGACCGATCACGTTACGGCACCTGCTCACCCACACCTCCGGGTTCGTGTACGACATGTGGAGCGCCGACCTGACGAAGTACCTGGAGGCCACCGGCACCCCGTCGTTCACGACCCTGCGCAAGGATGCGTTCCGCGTTCCGATCATGTTCGATCCCGGTGATCGGTGGGACTACGGCATCGGCATCGACTGGGTCGGGCTGCTCGTCGAGGAGGTCACGGGTCAGACGCTCGGCGCGTACTGCGCGCAGCACCTGTTCGGGCCACTGGAGATGCGCAGCACGGCGTTCGCCCCCACGCCGGACATGGCCGGTCGCGCCGCCAGCGTGCACGTCATCACACCCGACGGGTGCGTCGCGCTCCCACCGACGCAGGCGGAGGCGCCGGAGTTCGAGATGGGCGGCGGCGGGCTGTTGTCCACGGCCGGCGACTACCTGCGGTTCACGAACATGATCCTCAACGGGGGCGTGCTCGACGGCAACCGGGTCCTGCAGCCGGAGACGGTCGCGGAGATGAGCCGCAACAATATCGGCGACGTGGAGGTCGCCTCGCTGACCAGCGTCAACCCGGGGCTGACCTGCGATGTCGACCTGTTCCCCGGCCAGGTGGCGAAGTACGGCCTGTCGTTCATCATCAACACCGAGCGCAGCGCGCAAGGCCGGCCGGCGGGCAGCCTCGGGTGGGCCGGTCTGGCGAACAGCTACTACTGGATCGATCCCGTCAACCGGCTGTGCGCCGTGTGGGCGACGCAGCTGTTCCCGTTCGCCTCGCCGATGGCGACCGAGCACCTGCACCGCTTCGAGACCACGATCTACGACCACCTCCCGTCGGCGGCGTGACGCCGGTCGGCATCACCCGCCTGGCTCCACCCCGGGCGGCGGCGGGTGTCAGAGCGGGATCTTGTAGAGCTCCGCGGCGTTGTCCTGCAGGATCCGCTTCTGCACGGCCGGCTCGAGCGCGGAGATCGCGGCACGCACCCGCTCCACGCTGTGCGGGTACAGGCAGGTCGGGTGGGGGATGTCCGTCTCGAACATGATCCGGTCGGCGCCGAGGGCCGCGATCGAAGGCGCCAAGGTCGCGCTCTCGAACCAGAAGCAGCCGAAGAACTGCCGGCGGAAATACTCCGACGGCTTCATCGACAGGTGGGCGAGGTGCTCGGGCGCAGTCTCACCGCACTGGTAGTCGAGGGCGTCGAGCAGGAACGGGATCCAGCCGACGCCGCTCTCGACCGACACGAAGTTGAGCTTCGGGTGCCGCTCGGGCACGTCGCTGACCAACAGGTTAACCATCCACCGCAGCTGACCGAGGAAGATCGCCGCGCCGCCGAGGCTGATCTTCACGTCGCCCGACCACGTCGAGTAGGGCACCTTGCCCGACCAGTCGATGTCGCCCTCCGACGCGCCGATGTGGAAGTTGATCGGCATCTCCAACCCCTCGCAGATCTCCCAGAACGGCCGCCAGTCGGGCTGGGCGAAGTTGGGCATGCCCGAGTCGTGGGGGTTCGAGCACATCACGATGCCCTTCGCGCCGTTGCGGTGCATCCGGTCGACCTCGGCGACGCAGGCGTCGATGTCCCACCACGGCACGAGCGCCATCGGCAGGATCCGGCCGCCAGACCGCTGCTGCAAGTCGCTCATCCAGTCGTTGTAGATCTCCACGCAGGCGATGCGCAGCGCGGTGTCCTCGACCTTCAGGAAGTTCTGGTTCCCGAAGCCGCCGACGTTGGGGTAGACGATCCCGTGGCTGACCCCCATCTGGTCCATCAGCTCGAGCCGGGCGTTGCAGTCGTACGACGCGGCGTGGACCATCTCGATGTCGTGCTTGAGGAAGCGCAGGCCGAGCATCTTCTCGCCGTCGAGGCCGATCGCGCTGACCGCGGAGTCGCCGGCGAGCGGGACGTCGCCGTTGACCACCCACTTGCGGCGACCGTTGTGCTCACGGATCTGCGGGACGAGGTCCCGGTACTTGGCCGGAGCGAGCGACGTCCACAGATCGGGCGGCTCGCTCCAGTGGGTGTCGGTGTCGATGATGTTGATACCGGGGAAGATCGGGCTGACTGCGGGCATGGGAAGCCACCTTTCCATCCCGGATCGTCGGCCCCTGGCGTTCGCCAGCCCGACGTTCCGGCGTGCAACGAATCTCACCCGACTGTACCCCTCGGCGGCGCTGCCGGCCCCAGGCGGGCGGCGCGCGAGAGGCGAAGGTCTCGGACGACCGGTCGGTGGTTCGTGGCATACTTGCCGGGGCTTGGGGACCAGGGGGGAACTGTGGGCGTCTTGGACGACCTTGTGGTCGTGGAGCTTTCGATCGCGATCGCTGCGCCGAGCTGCGCGCGTGCGCTCGCGTTCCACGGCGCTGAGGTCATCAAGCTCGAATCGCGCACGAACCCCGACGTGGCGCGGCTGTTCGGTTCTGCATGGGCGGGCGACGTCGACCCGGCGGTGTACATGGACACCTCGCCGTACCTGGCGGAGATGTCCGCCAACAAGCGCTCCGTCGGCCTCGAGCTCAAGACCGCACCAGGGCGGCGCGCCGCACTCGCGCTGCTGGCCAAGGCCGACGTGTTCGTCACCAACTACTCGACGCCGGCCGTGCGTGGCCTCGGTCTCGGCCACGACGACGTCGCTGCGGTCAACCCCGGGATCGTCTACGTCGCGCTTCCCGGCTTCGGTTCCGACGCGGCACAGCCGTACTACGAGTTCATCGCGTGGGGCCCGAACCAGGCGCCGCTCGTCGGTCTCGATGCGCTGACCGGCTACCCAGACCAGGACCCGGCGGGCATCGCCACCATCTCCCCACCGGACTACTTCGCCGGCCAGCACGCTCTCGCCGCGATCTTGACGGCGCTCGAGCACCGCGAGCGCACGGGCGAGGGCAGCTGCATCGACATCTCCCAGTTCGAGACGACCGTGTCGTGCCTCGGGCCGATGCTGTTCGACCACGCGCTGAGCGGGCGCGCCCCGCAGCGCGCCGGCAGCCGGGTGCCGTGGCTGGCCCCGCAAGGTTGCTACGCCTGCCTCGGGGAGGACGGGTGGGTGGCGGTCACCGTCGCCGACGACGACGACTGGGGTGCGCTCACGGGCGTGATCGGTGGCGCGGCCTCAGCAGCCTGCTTCGCCACGCTCGCCGGTCGGCTCGAGCGCCAGGACGAGCTCGACGCACTGATCGGCGCCTGGACTGCGACACGCACCGCCGCGGATGCGGCGACGCGGCTGCAGGAGGCCGGCGTCGCCGCGTACGAGGTGCTCGACAACACCGGCATGCTGCACGACCCGCAGGTTCGCGCCCGGGGCTGGTTCCAGATCGTGCAATCGGCGCGGTTCCCCGACGGCGACCTGTTCAGCGGCCACCCGATCCGCCTCGGGGAGACGCCGGGGCGGTGGTGGCGCGCGGGGCCCTCGATGGGCGAGGACACCGTCGAGGTGCTCACTCGGCGCGCCGGGCTGACGGCCGTCGAGGTCGACGATCTGCTGGCGTGCGGCGCGGCGTTCGCGGCG
>JBBQTN010000139.1:0-13837 GCA_038213195.1 Acidimicrobiales bacterium
CGGTGGCACGCCGAAGTTCCGGGCGAAGCTCAACGACGTCGCCGAGCAGGGCTACACGGGGATCGAGTTCCGCTAGCGCGGGCTCACGGGACCTCGGGCGGCGCGAACGGTTCCGGCTCCGGGGGAACCGGCCGGCGGAGCACACAGAACTCGTTGCCCTCCGGGTCGGCCATCACCACCCACGTCGGCGAACCCTGGCCGATGTCGATGCGTCGCGCCCCGAGCGCTTCGAGGCGCGCGACCTCCGCGTCCTGATCGGACGCCGTCGGCGAGAGGTCGAGGTGCAGCCGGTTGTGGCCGATCTTGGTGGCCGGGTCGACGTCGTCGACGAGCACCAGCAGGATCGTTGGCGCGTTCGGCGCTCCCGCGATCGCCACCCCGGTCTCGTCGCGTTCGGTCTCGCGGTACCCGATGGCCGAGCACCAGAACTGCGCCATGGCGGCCGGATCGGCACAGTTGAAGCAGATCTCGCTGATGCGCAGTCCCATGCCCGACCTCCCTCGCCCGTCGGCCCTGTCGGTGAACCCTACTGATCGCCACCGACCGCGGCTGCGTGAGACCAGCGCGGTTGCGGAGCTTCCGGTCGCGGCCAGAAGCACACGTACCGTTCCGGCTGCGACCAGAACGGCATGTTCGGCCAGTTCGCCCAGCGCGACCGCGGCGACACCACACGACGCGGCCGCTGTGGGTCAGCCGAACTTGGCGGGCCGCTTCTCCCTGAACGCCCGCGCCCCCTCGGCCGCGTCGGCGTGATGGTCGGTGATCGCGGTGCGCACGGCGATGTCGTCGACCGCGTCCTCGAACCCGGACTCGGCGGCCCGGTAGACGGCGCGCTTGAGCATCCGCATCGCCAGCTGGGGGCCGCGAGCCATCTCCTCCGCGAGCCGCAGCGCAGTGGGCATCAGCTCGTCGGGTTCGACGACCTCGTTGACGAGGCCGCGGTCGAGCGCCGCGGCCGCGTCGAGGATGCGGTTGCGCAGCAGGAAGTCGAGCGTCCCGGCCAGGCCGAGGTGCTGCAGCAGCAGGAAGTGCCCGCCCTCGTCCGGCATCAGCCCGAAGCGCAGCGTCGCGCTGCCGAGCCGGGCCGAGGTCGACGCGATCCGGAAGTCGCAGGCCAGCGCCAGCGACAAGCCGCTCTGCACCGCCGCGCCGTTGATCGCCGCGATCGTCGGCTTGTCGATCGAGCGCAGCGCACGGTTCAGCGCGTGCGAGAACATCCGCAGCCCCGTGTAGGTCGACCCGGCGTCGGCGTGGCCACCGGAGATCTCGGGCACGCTGCCGGGTTGCTCCCTCGTGTAGTCGGGGTGCACGTAGTCGCCGGCGCAGAACACCCTCCCGGCGCCCGTGAGCACGACGGCGCGGGTCTCGGTGTCGGCCTGCACCTGCGTGAACAGCTCGACGAGGTCGCGCTTCATCCCCGCGGTGAGCGAGTTCAGCCGCTCCGGCCGTTGCAACGTGATCAGCAGCACGCCGTCGCTCGGCCGGCTGACCGCCACCCCCGTCCACCCATCGAGCTTCATCTCATCGTCCCCCTGTGCAGCTGACGTCACTCGCCCCCGGCTGCTCGTCGCGCCTGATCACTCGCACGACGGGTGCCTCGACGCGCGCGCCAGTGGTGCACACGGTAGACGCAACGCGCGCCGCGACGGCGACTCTCGACGTGTCAGCTCAGAACCCCGGCTCAGCGAGGTAGAAGGTGTTGCCGTCGATGTCGCGGAAGGAGAACATCGCCGGTACGCCGGGCCAGCGCATCACCTCGCCGGCGTCGATGCCGTGCTCCTTCATCGAGGCTCGTTCCTTGTCGGCGTCCGTCGTCACGAAGCGGATGCCGGTGTCGATGCCCGACGGCAATGTGCTCGACGCGCTGACGATCGCCACCGAGACCTCGGAGCCCGGCGGCGCGACCTCGATCCAGCGCAACCCTTCGGCGATCTCGGCGTCCATCCGCTTCTCGAAGCCGAGCTGTTCGACGAAGAACTCGACGGTTCGGCTCTGGTCCGAGGCGGGGATCGCCACGGTGCGGATCGTCGTGATGGTGGTGCTGTGCATGATCTGTCTCCTTGGGGCGAGCTGTCGGTGCACTTCAAGACTTGCCTGCGACCCGGAACTCATCGAACGCACCGCCGCGACGCGTCGATCCACCGTCCCAGCCACCACTGCGCCGACTCCACGCCACCCGGCAACCAGCAGATCCCACGGTCAGTGCTGGGACCGACGCTTGCCACGCATGCCCGAGTTCGGGCATGCTGTCTCTGTACTGACGTGCCCTGGGGAACGGGTGGTCCGATGAGAGGGGCTCACGATGAAGGTGCAGCAGCTCGGACACGTCGTCCTCAAGGTCCGTGATCGCGATCGTTCGGAGCACTTCTACACCGAGGTGCTCGGAATACCGGTGGCGGCGCGCCGGGAGAAGCCACGGATGACCTTCTTCACGCTCGGCAACCATCACGATTTCGCGATTGTCGCAATGGGCGACGACGCTCCTGATCCGATCACGAAGAGCCCCGGGCTGTTCCACGTGGCCTTCAAGGTCGGGGACTGCATCGAGGACCTACGCGAAGCCAAGGCACATCTGGACGCGCACGGGGTGACGATCCGGACGATCGTCGACCACACCGTGTCGCAGAGCATCTACTTCGACGATCCCGACGGGAACACGATCGAGGTGTACGTCGACACCTCGGATGTCTGGCGCACCGACCCCGAGAGCGTCACCAACATCGCCCCGCTCGCGCTGTAGGCACGATCTCCCCGGGGTCAGCCGGGCTTCACGGCAGGATCACCAGCTTGCCGAGGTGCAGGTCCCGCGCCAGCGCCACGTGCGCCGCGCTGACCTGATCGAGCGCGTACCGCTCGTGGACGACGGGGACGACTGCGCCGGACGCGACCGCACCAGCCATCTCCGCCCATGCCCGTTGGACGACCATCGTGCGCTCCTGCGCGGTCCGAGTGCGGAACGTGACGCCGATCAGGGCGATCCGTTTGCGCGCCAGTTCGTCGAGGTCGATGGTGCCGTGGCGGCCGCCGAGCCTGCCGACCTGCACGATCCGACCGCCGATCGCGGCTGCGGCGATGTTGTCCGACAGCGCAGCCGCGCCGACGTTGTCGACGATCACGTCGGCGCCGTGACCTGCGGTGACTGCATCAGCGGCGGTGAGCAGCTCGTCGGGCGAGACGGCGAAGAAGCGGTCGTCGGCGATCAGCTCGGTCAAGCGGTGCCGCTTGTCGGCCGATCGCGAGGTGCCGACGACGGAGCCGGCGCCGGCGTGCAGCGCCATTCGCACCCCGACCACCCCGACGCCCGACGAGGCGGCGTTGACGATGACGTGGAGGCCTGCTGTGAACCGTCCGTTGCTGAACAGCGCGTCGTGCATCGTTGCCAGCGCCACCGGCAGCGCGCCGGCGAGCACATCATCGAGCGACGCCGGCACCGGCATCGCCGCTGCAGCGTCGACGACCGCGAGCTCGGCGAAGCCACGACCCATCGCCATCACCCGGTCGCCGGGGCGCCACCCGGTCACCGCCGATCCGACTTCGACGACCTCGCCGGCCAGCTCCCCGCCGGCCACGAACGGCTCGGCCTGCGCCGTGCCGTGGTAGGCGCCGGCTGTGACAGCCAGATCAGCGCGGTTGACGCCGGCCGCACGGACGCGCACGAGCAGCTGGCCGGCATTGGGCGTCGGCGACGCCACGTCGGCCAGCACCAGGCGATGCTGCGCCGGATCGACGAGCACTGCGCGCATGCGACCTCCTCTTCAGTTCCCGGTCAGGCTGTGCGAACCGTGGGCGGGCGTGGCGCGCCAGCGCGCTCAGGCGTCGACGTCGTCGAAGTAGCGGATGCGCGGCGCCCCGGCGACGAGCGGGCCCATCGCCGAGACGGCCCCTGCACCGGCCCGCCAGGCGCGGTACGCATCGTCGTCGGCGCGAGTGGCCCACCGTTCCACGAGCACGATCGAGTTCGGTCGATCGTGATCCTGGTGCACGGTCACGCCCTCGCATCCCTGGCGTGCCCGCGTGTCGACGAGGCTCGTCTTGAGGAGCGCGATCATCTCGTCGGCGGCACCTTCTTTGGCTTCGAGCTCCAACACCACCAGGATGCTCACAGGAACCCCATCGCGCGCCCGGCGACGATCGTGTCGGCGTACTCCTCCAGGACGGCGATGCGGCCGTCACGAACCTCGTACACCCAGCAGTACTGGTTGTCGTACTCGTTGCCGGTGGCCTTCGCTGTGGCGGTGAGCCGCTGTTGCACGACGGCCGTGTCGCCGTCGGCGATCATCCGCCGGACCTCCAGCGCGAACGGCTTGGACAGATCGAACGTCTGGCGCACGATCTGACCTCCGAGCGCGTCGGCGATCGCCTCGGCCCCCTCCGTGCGGCCCACGGAGGCACTGATCGGCGGGATCCACACCGCGTCCGGGGTGAGCAGTTCCAACAGGCGGGCACGGTCGCCTTTGCGCAGGGCGCTGTAGTAGTCCTCGATCAGCGTGCGGGTCGATTCGGTCGTCATGGACGCATGATGTCATTCACGACCCCGTGATCGATGAGCCGAGCGCTACGCCACCTGGCGGGTCGGCGAATCGAGGAACACGCACCTGACGCCGGTGACGACGCGTGAGCCCAGTTCACCGGCCACCTCGGCGTCGACCGCGCGCAGCGCGTCGAGCGCGCGCGTGATCGCCTTGCGCACCGAGACGCGGGCCCGCTCGGACGCGTGCCCGAAGCCCCGACTGCGACCGCCCAGGCCGGTGGCGCGGCGCAGCTCGTCGAGGAGCACGTCCAGCTCGTAACGGGCTCGCGACGCGCGCTCGATGTCGGCGCAGTCGTCTGCGTCGTCGATCTCGACGCGGAGGTCCTCGACGCGACGCCGGTACGCGGTCTTGGCGGCGTCGTCGAGCACGACCTGCGGACGGTCGGCGCGGCCGACGGCGTAGCGGCTGACCAGCTCGACCGCCGCGATCTCGACACCGGGATGAGCGATCAGCGTGGCGAGGTAGTCCATGCCGACGCTGTGCGACACGGTGACGAGCCTGTTCTGGGCGCCGATGGTCCACATCCCGCCGTCACGGTTGCAGATCACGTTCGGCGTCGGGCCGGCGTGCTCGCGCCACCGGCGCGCCCGCTCGGTCAGGCCGAGACGGTCGGCGACGGCGATCGCCGAGGTCCACAGCGCGCCGGCCCGTTCCGCGTCGCCCGGCAGACCGCGCCGGTCGAGCGTCTCCGCGAGCGACGCCGTCGCGATCGCGTGGCAGGGGAGGTTGCCGATCTCCAGATCGGCGACGACCGCCGCCTCGAAGTGGGCGATCGCCCTGTCGAGGTCGCCCAGCGTGGACGCGGCAAGCCCGAGGGGATGGTGGGCAGAGCCGAAGCAGGCGACGGCGAGGCTGGCCATGACCGGCAGGTGGGCGAACGGGGCGAGCAGCGCGTACACCTCCGCGGCGATCGCAACGTCACCGACGACGTACGCCGCGTCGGCGACTGCTGTGAGCGTCGCCAGCCAGCAGCTCGACGCTGAGGTGGCGCGCAGCCCGCGGCTGCGGATGCCGGCGAGCACGGCCCGGGCGAGCTCGAGATCGCCGGCTGCGGCTGCGACGCTGGCGGTCGCGGCGGCGAACGAATCGTTCGACTCGACGACGGTGGTGGCCTGGTCGAGGTCGCGCACGAACGGGAGCAGCTCGGCGCTGCGTCCCTGCAGCCAGCGGATCGCCAGGAGCTGCGCCCCGTACCAGCCCTCCGCATCAGCGTCGCCGACCTCGGCACCGAGGCGGCTGCACTCCTCGGCGAGACGTTCGGCGGCGACGAGGTCACCGGCGCGCATCGCCGCCATCACATCGATCGCCGCGACCAGGAAGGCGACCGCGTCGCAGCGTTGAACTGCGAGCCGGTCGCGCACCTCGCGCAGCGAGCGGCAGGCGCGCCGGTCACCGGCCAGGAACAGATCGACCGTGCGCCACGCGAGACCCATCATCGCGTCGACGGGGCGACCCGTCAGCGACGCCGTGCAGATCAGCTCGTCGGCGAGGGCGAGGCGCTCGGCGGCGCGCGCGGGGCCCAGTGCGCAGTGATGCGCGACGGACAGCACCTCTGCGAGCGCGACGGGATCGCCGAGGCGCCGCGCAACCTCGAGCTCGGCCGTGATCGCAGAGTCGTCGCCGCTCACGTAGGCCCGCTCGGCGGCGAGGCGGGCGCGCAGCCGGCACGCCAGCGGGCCGGTCGGCTCGACCGCGTCGAGAGCGCGGCGTTGCATCGACTCGACGCGCGCCCGCTCGAGCGTCGAACGGTGCTCGTGGACCCACACGCCACCGAGGCCGATCGCCGCCGTGGCGAGCGCGGCACCGTCCCCCTCCCGCTCGGCGGCCTCCGCCTCCTCCCAGAACCCGATCCGCGCCTCGGCGAGCCGGCCCTCCATCAACAGCGCCTGCGCAGCGCGCGAGCCACAGAGAGCAACCACGGCGAACCTCCTGGACATCGAGCGCGGCCGCCACGGGCAGCGCAGGCGAGAACGTCACACAGAGGCGCTCGGATGCACGGGGATACAGGTCGCGCCGGAACGGTCCCAGTGCCCCACCAGCTCCGAGTAGGTCGGCGAGGTGCGCAGCAGGTCCGCGTGCCGCCCGACGACGACGCCAGCACCGTCCATCACCAGCACCTCGTCCGCGCGCTGCGCGGAGCTGATCCGGTGGGCGACGACGAGCAGGGTGCCGCGGCGCCGGCGGAACGCCGCTTCGGCTCGCGCCTCCGCCTGGGGGTCGAGGCGGCAGGTGGCCTCGTCGAGGATGACGATCACCGCGGGGGAGAGCCAGGCGCGGGTCACGACGATCAGCTGGCGCTCGCCCTCCGACAACCGGTCCGGGTCGTCGAGGCCGGTGTCGAGGCCGCCGAGGCGGTCGATCACCGGCCGCAGCCCTGTCGCATCCGCCGCGGCGAGCACCTCGCCATCGGTCGCGTCGGGGCGCAGGTAGGTCAGGTTGTCGCGGACGGAGGCGGCGAACACATAGGCCTCCTGCGGCACGACCGTCACCAATCGGCGCAGGCCGGCGGGCGGGATCTGGTCGAGCGGCACGCCTCCGATCGAGACCCGCCCGCTGTCGGGCGCGGTCAGCCCGGCGAGCAGGTCGACGAGCGTCGACTTGCCCACGCCGCTCGGCCCGACGATCGCCAGATGGCCACCGAAGCCGATCGTGAGATCGAGACCGTCGACGATCGGATGGGCACCCGCGGCGTGCGCGAACGACAGAACCTCGACGCGCAGGTCTGGGGCGTTGAGCAGCACGACCGCGCGTCGAGGCCGACCGACGCCGACGTTGGCGTCGGAGCCGACGTCGGCGTCGGGGTCGGCGGCGGCGGCGGCCGAGCCACTGCGCGCCAGGTTGCGCAGCACGACGCGCAGCCTGACCGTCGAGATCGCGGCCGTGTCGATCGCCGCGTGCAACGCCGGCTGCAGGTTGCCCGAGACGTACACGATCGCGCCGAGCACGCCGCCGACGGTGAGCCGCCCGTGCCCGAGGAGCCATGGAGTCGCGGCGAGCAGCAGCAGGAGCGGGGCGTTGCCGCCGATCGAACCGATCGTCGTCCGCACCGCCATCGTGCGCGCCAGCGCGACGTTCGCCCGAGCACGCGCGTCGATCGTCTGGCGCACCTCGCCGAACGCCCGTGCCTGCCCACCGGAGGCGATGATGTCGCGCAGGGCGATCGCCGTCGACGTGACCGACGCGGCGACGGCCTCGTCGGCGCGCACCGCGCCCCGCGTCCGCTTGGCCAGCGCCGGCAGCATCCACCAGATCGCGACGACCGTGATCGCGACGGGCACGACGACGACCAGCGCTGCGAGCGGGTCGAGCGCGGCGAGGCCGACCAACGCCATCGTCAGTGTCGCCGCGAGCGAGAGCGCCTCACCGAGCAGGGAGGCGCTGATGTCGCGAGCCGCGTCCGTCTGGCCGACGAGCCGTGCGACCGCGCCAGGATCGGTGCGCCCGGACGACCCGGGCGCGGTGGCCGTGCGCAGCTCGCCGGCGACGACGTGGCGGGCGAGGCGGTCGCGGAACGGTTCGACGCAGGCACCGATCAACGGGGTCACCCGTCGTGACGCGAAGGCACCGAGCAGCCCCGCGATCGCCATCGGCAGCAGCCATGCCAGCCCGACGAGCGTCCGACCGGCGAGGAAGCCGCGGTCGAGGGCCAGCTCGACACACCGCCCCGAGGCGAGCGCGGGAGCCGCACCGAGCGCCGACCAGGCGGCGAGGCGCGCGACGGCGCGCCGGTCTGCCAGCGGCGAGGCGACGGCGATGGAGCGGCTCATGACGCCGCCAGTTCTGTCCGCTCCGTGACGGGCGCGGGGAAGTCGCAGGTTCGCCGGCCGTCATGGAACAGCGCGCGATAGGCGGGGTCGCGCCACAGCAGCGCGTGGGGAGCGAGCCGGCGGACCCGACCGGACTCGATCCACGCGACAAGGTCGGCGCGCGCCGCAGTGCCGACGCGGTGGGCGACGAGGACGACGGTGCCGTCGCCACCTGCTTCGCCGATCGCGGCCTGGACCTGCGCCTCGGTGACCGTGTCGAGGCTCGACGTCGCATCGTCGAGGATCAGCAGCTGCGGCCGGCGCACCAGGGCCCGGGCGAGGCCGAGCCGTTGCCGCTCGCCGCCGGAGAACGGCGCCGTCGCCAGCGGAGCGTCGATCCCGCCGGGCAGCCGGGCGACGAACGCGGTCGCCCTGGCCAGTTCGAGGGCGCGGTGCAGCTCGCTGCGACGCGGGCTGACCATGCCGTAGCCGAGCGCGTCGCCGATCGTCGAGCCGACGAGGTGCGGCGAGTCGAACGCGTAGGCGATCGCGTCGCGCAGGTCGGTGGGGTCGAGGTCGCAGATCGGGACGCCGTCGAGCAGCACCTCGCCGGCGTCGGGCAGCACCAGCCCGCCGGCGACGTGGGCGAGCGTCGTCTTGCCGGCGCCCGACCGTCCGACGACGGCGAGCGTGCAGCCGGCCGGCACATCGAGGTCGAGGTGGTCGAGCACGACGTGACCCGACCGAACGACGGTCACCCCGCGCAGCTCCAGCCGGCCCTGGACAACAGCGAGACGGGTCCGCCCCTGCCGAGGCGCCTCCACCGCCAGCACCTCCGCCAGCCGCCGCGCCGATGCACGGTCGACGGCGACGCTGCCGAGGCTGGACATGTGGTCGAACAGGCCGAGCGCGATCGGGACGTACCCGGTCGTGGCGATCAGCTCGCCAGGGGTCAGCCGTCCAGCGGCAAGACCCTGCCCGGCGACGGCCAGGGCGCCGAGGCTGACGAGGGGGACGATCAGCCCGGCGCGACCTGCCGAGTCACCGAGCGTCCGCCAGATCGCCCGGCCGGCGGCCTCGATCCGCGGCAGCGGGGCGGTGACCCGCTCGATCTCCTGCTCGACGGTGTCGCAGGCGCGGATGCTGCGTGCCCCGCGCAGCGCCTCGACGAACCGGGTGGCGAGGTCACCCTGCGCCTGCTGGTAGGTGAGCGTGGAGAGCGACATCTCCCGCGTCAGGACGCGTACGAGGACGACGACGAACGGTGTGGCGAGGGCGATGATCACGACGATCCGCCAGTCGATCAGGCACAGCGCGACGAGCGCCCCGATCGAGATTGCGAGGCCGGCTGCGGTGTCCACCAGCTTCGGGACGAGCCCCGCGGCCTGCGGGGCGGCGACGTTGATCCGGCTGACGAGATCGCCCGGCGGGAAGGCGCGCTGGCCGGCGAGCCCGAGGCCGAGCATCCGCCGCGACACGCGGCCACGCAGCCAGACGTCGGTGCGGGCCACCCCGGCGGCCTCGACGAGCTGGCCCGTGACACCGACGACGAGGCTCGCCGCGCTGAGCACCGCCAGGGCCGCGACGGCACGCGTCCAGCCGGGCCGGCCGCGCACGGCGGCATCGATCGCAGTGGCGAGCAGCGCAGGCCGGGCGAGCCCGAGGCCGACGCCGGCCGCGGTGTCGACCGCCAGCACGCCCCACCACGTGCGCGCCACCCGCCCGGCGCGACGGAGCAGCTGGTCCGTGTCGCGCGAGGCGAGTCGTTCGGCTTCGTCGGCGGCGGTGCGCATCGTGGATCGTGCTCCGGGGATCGGGTCGTGCTCAGACTTCGGGCAAGGCAGGGGGTCTGGTTGGGGTCGGGGGTCAGGTCGTGGTCGGGGGGTCACGAGTTGGCTCGGTGTCGCACACAGACGTCTGCGGTTGATGGCCCGGCCGGGGGGACGTTCAGCGGCGTGCGACGTGGGTGGGGAACGGCCGCCGGGGCGCCGGGTTGGACGTCTCCGTCCGTTCCGGCGCCCCGATGTGGTCGTGTCAGCGGAAGACGGCGTTGCCGCAGTTCGCACCGCTGAAGGTGCTCCACCCCTTCCCGCCGCAGTTCGCGCCGGAGAGGGTGCTCCACGCCGCGAGAGCGGGCCGGGCGTTGCCGCCCATGGTCTGCATGTCGAGTACTGATGCCATGTCAATTCACCTCCTTTCGTGATCTCGAGAGAATGCGAGAGAGCGCGGGGTCGGGTCGCCGGGGGTCGCGCCACGGCCCTGCAACGGGGGGTCATCGCAGGAGGTCCATGGCGTCGGCCGGAGGAACGGAAGGGTGATCGGGCGCTCGGACATCGCTGCGCCGATGGCCAGCAGGACGCCGGCGGCGCCGGTGCCGAGATCCATCGACAGGCGGGCGAGCTGGTCGCCGATGAACCCGGTGTGGCCGCGGTAGGGGGCGGCGTGCCAGGCGAGCCGGGCGACGTGGGCGCGCACCTCGTCGGTGTGTGCAGGACGGCTGCCGTCGAGGAACAGGATCAGGCCGGCGCGGCCGTTGAACAGGCCGCACTGGATGACGGCCTCGGTGGTGGCGGCGCGCTGCAGCGGGTGGCGATGGACGCCCAACCGGCTGTCGGGACGGAGGGCGAGGAACTGGTCGAGCACGACGCCGACACCGGCGCTGCCGACCCCGACGTAGGGGAGCAACCGCCAGCCCTCGTCGTACTGCATCGTCCCGTCGGCGGCGAGGATGCAGTGGGCGAGATCGGACTCCAGGGCGAGCTCCGCCCGATCGAGCCAACGCTCGTCGTCGAGCTCGGCGAGGCGGATCGCCAGGAGCGCCAGGCCGGACCAGCCGTGGAGCAGCCCTGCCCGGGTGTGCAGCTCGGGGCGTTCGGCGAGCGCGGCGAACCCGCTCGTGGCGAGCTGCCGCGCGGTCTGCGCGTGCCGGTCGTCTGCGGTGATGTGGGCGAGGTGGAGGTGGGCGAGGCCGATCCCTGCGGTGCCGCCGAACAGGCTGTGATCGCCGGCGTCGAGCGGCATCCGCCCGAGGCGGGCGAACACCGACAGCGCGTCGGATCGTCTGCCGCAGCGGTCGAGCGCGAACGCGATCCCGGCCAGCCCGTCGTACAGGCCGGGGGCCACCGTCTCGCGACGGTCGACCGCGTCGACGAGCCAGTCGAGGTGTGCAGGGTCGACCTCGGCGCCCGTCTCGTGCAGCGCCCACAGCACGCCGGCGGCGCCGTGCGCCAGGCCGAGCGCTCCGCTGTCGAACTGCGCAGGATCGCCGGGGAACAGCCGGTCGCCGCGTTCCGGCGTGGCGCTGGCGTTGATCCCGGCCGCGATCGAGCTGCGCAACGCCTCCCAGCGCGGCAGCCCGTGGCGCGGCCAGCAGTGCTCGCGCCAACCATGCTCGGCGTTGCCGTCGACGCCCGGCGGCGGGACATGGATGCCGTGTCGGACGGCGGCCGCCCAGCCGAGCGGCACCGGGAAGCGCCGCCGCACGGCCTCGATCAGCTCTTCGGCCTTGTCCGGATCCCAGCGGAGCAGTTCGGTGTACGGCAGGAACAGCGACAGGCGGATCGCGGCGAGCGCGTGGAGGTCGACGTCGAAGCCGGAGCAGCCGGGCGGCGCGGCGAACCCTGGCGCACCCATCGTCTGGCTCCACGGCTCGTCGACGTCGTGGGCCAGCTCGAGATCGATCAGGCACGTCCGGCCGTCGGGACGGACGATGACGTTGCGGGTGTGCAGGTCGCCGAGGACGACGCCCCTGGCGTGGACCGCGGCGACGGCCGCGGCGAGCTGTTCGATCACGTCCAGCGCCCACTCCGTGTAGGCCGCGATGTCGGCATCGCTCGGCGACGGGTGGATCAGCGGGTGGCGCTGGACCATCTCCTCGTTGAGCGTCGCCCCGGGGATCAGCTCCTCGACCAGGAAGCGGTGCTCCCAATGCGCGCGCAGCTCGACGACGGCCGGCACGCAGTCGAGCCCGACGAGCCGCTGCAGGATCCGGTGCTCGCGCTCGAGGCGCTCCACCGCGTCGACACCCTGCGCGTCGAGACCGGCGAACGGGCGAGCCTCCTTGACCACGACGCTCTTCCCCGTTGCCCGGCTGGTGGCCACGTACACGCCGCCGCCGTTGGAGAAGTGCAGCGCGTCGGTCACCTCGTACGGGAACGGTTCGGCGGGAGCGCCGTCGCGGGCGGCGCGTGCGTCCTCGAGCATCGCCGGCAGCTGCACCCATGACGGTGTGTGGAACGTCGGCATCCGCTCGTCGGGGACGAGCCGCCCTCGCGGGTCACGGATCGCGGGCACAAGTGCGCCCTGCTCGCTGCGACACTCCTGGAGGAGGAAGCCGCCGTAGCGCACGAACAGCGGGCCGTCCTCCCAGCGCAGGTCGCTGAGGATGTACGGGCCGTGCTCGCCACGCAGCTGCTCGCCGAGCTGGCGCAGCGTGCGTTCGAGCGCGTCGTCGCCGACCGGGTAGATCGTGATGAACTTGCCCGAGCCGCTGCGGTCCGCGTACTTCGCGTTCTGGGCGATGAACGTCGCCGGCGTGTTCAGGAACTTGAAGTGCATCCGTTCTGCGACGCAGTGGTCCCACACGGTGGTGAGGACCCGCCGGGCGTTGTCGAGGCACGCCGCGACGTGGACCTTCCAGCCCTGCTCGGGGAGCTCGACGCCGTCGGGGTGGACGCCCAGCCAGACACCGTTGTCCGCAGTCGTCCACCCTGCCGGGAGGGTCCGCACGATCCGGCCGAGCAGCCCGTCGGCGTCGGGCGCGGCGCCCGGCGCGTCGTAGAACACCGGGTCGGTCAGGCAGAACGCCTCGTAGAGGTCGTTCATCGCCCCGCTCCGTTCTCCGCTGTCGTCGTCATACCCAGGAGGCGTGACGCCGCCGTGCCATCGCGTGGCACACCCGTGGACCGGGTCGAACGACCTACTCGCTGGCCGTCGGCATCGTCGGGTTCACTGGCAGCAGCCGTAGTCGAGTTGCTCGTCCCAGTCGACCCCGCGACCGGACGGCATCAGGTCGAACACGTTCCAGGCCGGCTCGAGCGTGCCGACATGGCGCGGGTCCTGGCCCGGCTCGGTCGGCGCGTAGAGCAGCTCGGAGGCCCAGAAGTGGCGGATGACGCCCTCCCTTCGCTGGAACACGTTCATGATCGGCATCTGCTGACCGTCGACCTCCCCGCCGTAGTCGCGAGCGAAGGAGTTGCCGGCCGACGACAGCAGCCTGACGTGCCGCCAGCCGCGCTCGCGGCCGAACGTCGCCAACCGGTCGATCGTCGTCTTGGCGACGACGACCAGGTTGGCGTGCGCGGCGACGTGCGGCTCGGCAGCGTCGAGCTGGTCGATCAGCGCCGTGCACGAGGGGCACGGTCCCTCCTCGCGCGGCAGCTGCGCGCTCTCGCCGGTCTGCGGGCCGGGCCGCTCGTCGCCGGCGTGGCGCGGGAACATGAAGTTGTAGACCGCCAGCGCGTCCGTGCCAGGCGCGAACAGCTCCGACAGCCTCACCTCGGTGACCGCGCCGCCATCGTCGAGCGCCTCGAAGACGTAGTCCTGCGCGATCTGCCCGCC
>JBBQTN010000140.1:0-13829 GCA_038213195.1 Acidimicrobiales bacterium
TGGAGCTCCCCTGAGATCGTGGAGGGTTGTTGTTGGTCTTGGCGTGGTCGGATCGACCGCACCCTTGATACCTCCGGCGCCGGCTGCGGGGCTGTGAGGCGATCGTAGAGCCCGGTTTTCATGCTGCGCCCGGTTGAACATCCCGATGTGCTCGCTCGAAGGCGAGCGGCGAGCGGTAACTGCAGTGGGAGTGGCGACGTTGACGGTTGTAGCGCTCGGTCCAGGCAATGACTCGCTGGCGGGCGAAGGTCTTGGTCGGCAGGGCGATCCGGTAGACGAGTTCGGTCTTCAACGTCGCGAACCAGCTCTCGGCAGCGGCGTTGTCGTGGCACGACCCGGCTCGCGACATCGACTGGGTGATGTGGTGGCGACGGCACAGGCCGGTGAACAGGCCGGCGGTGTATTGACTGCCCCTGTCAGTGTGCATGATCACTCCGGCAACCCGGCCGCCACGGGTGGCGATCGCCATCCGCAACGCGTCGCACACCAGATCCGCTCGGCAGTGCTCGGCGATCGCGAAGCCGATCAACCGGCGCGACCACAGATCGATCACCGTCGCCAGATACAGCTTGCCTTCCCAGGTGACGATCTCGGTGATATCGCCACACCAGGCGACGTTCGCCGCCGGCGGGTCGAACTTCCGTTTCAGCAGGTTGGCGAACTTGAACGCCGCCTTGTCCGGCCGGGTCAAACAACGCCGCACCGGCCGCTTCTTGGCATACAACCCGCACGCCCGCATCCGCGCCGCGACAGTGTTCACGCTCAACCGGGCGAACTCCGGCCGTTCGATCAGCTCGGCGTGCACACGCGGTGACCCATACTCGCCGTCCTGGGCGGCGAACACCTCGACCACCGCCGCGTCCAGCTGCCGGCGCCGGCACACCGTCGCCGTCGACGGACGGTCCTTGTGCTTGTAGAACCACGACTCGCTGACACCCAGCGCCCGACATGCGACCGCGTGAGGGATCTGCAATTCGGTCCTGCAGGCGACGATCTCGGCGATCACCGTGTCCGGCCCATCGCCTCGTCGACCCACAGGACCACGGATCGTTTGAGGACATCACGCTGCATCCGCAGCTCCGCGTTCTCCTTGCGCAACCGAGCCAACTCGGCGCGCTCATCCTCGCCCACCGCACCCGACGTGGGCTTGGTGCGGCGCTGGTTCACCCAGTTCCCCAGCGTCCCCTCATGAACTCCCAGTTCCCGAGCGACCTCAGCGATCGGGCGGCCCGTGTCGAACACGATCCGCACCGCCCCCTCCCTGAAATCAGGGTCGAACCTTCGACGTACCTCTGGCATGGCATCTCAGCTTTCACGATGCCTCCACGATCCGAGGGGATCTCCAAACCTACTGAAACGTTGGGGTTAGTTCGACCAGTTGCTGTCGGGCCGGGAATCGTTCGCGACGGTGAAAGCAAAGAACGCGTTGGCGGAACGGGCTCGTAGCGGTGAGACCCGCCAAGAACTTCTCGACGAGCCCCTGGTGTTGATCCTCGACGAGGACATCGATGACCCGGAGTTGGGCGGCCGGTGACGTCACGGGATCGGCGTAGGCCGGCTCCAAGCGTCGTGGGAGCAGCGCCGACGGCGCCTACCTCAAGACCACGGCCATCTCGACGCGTTGGACGCCTCGATGTCGTACGTCCGCAGGTTCGCGCCACCGATACTCGACGCGGGCGTCTTCGATGGCGGTGTCGGCGCCGCCGAGGCCCTCGCCGCGGTGGCGATCTTGAACGAGCTGCATCGCACCGCGTGCGCCGCGTCCCGGCGGGAGCTCCCACCGGGTTCGTGCCGGCCCGTCGCGCGGCTATCTCGAGCGGGCGGCCGTCGAGGCCGACACGCTCGGATACCGTCACTACCGGGAGTTGTGCGTGCTGCTGGCATTGCGCGATGGGCTACGCAGCGGTGACGTGTTCGTCCCCGGCTCTCGTCGTTACAGCGACCCGACGGCGTTCTTGCTCACCGCGGATCGGTGGGCGCCGTTACGTCACGAGTTCTGCGCGTTGGTCGGCAAACCATTCGCGGCCGACGACGCACTGCCGAGGTCACCCGCGAGTTGCACGACGCGCTCGGCGACCTCGACGACGTCTTGGCTACCGCAACGGGACCGGCCCACGTGCCCTCGACGACAACGGCGACCTGATCATCCCGGCACTCGCCGCCGAGACCGTCCCCGACGAGGTCGCGGTGCTACGCGAGGGCCTGGCGCGGCTGTTGCCGCATGTGTCGCTGGCATCGATCCTCGTCGAGGTCGACACCCGTGTCGGGTTGTTCAGCCATCTCGTCCACGCTGGTGGGACCACGAGCCGACCGCCCGAGTTGACCCGCAATCTCGTCTACGTGCTCCTCGCCGAATCAACCAACATCGGGTTGACGGCGATGGCCAAAGCGTCGGGCGTCTCCTATGAGACGCTCGCGTGGACCGCCGAGTGGTACCTGCACGAAGACACCCTGCGAGCGGCGAACACGGCGATGGTCAACTACCACTACCGACTGCCGGGCGCCGGCCGGCTCGGGCCAGGAACACTGTCCAGCTCCGACGGTCAGACGTGCGCCGTCGTCTCGATGTTGCGGTGATCGGCGTCGCGCTGTCCAAGGTGACGGGTCTCGAAGTTGCCGAACAGCTCCGCGCCGACGAGTCCACTGCAGACACCAAGATCGTCTTGGTACTGACCAACCTGGACGACCTGCTGCACGGTCACACCCCGACCAGGCTCGCCGACAAGTGCATCTCCAAGCCATTCACCCCGAACGAGCCCGTGACCTCGGTCCGCGACGTCCTCGATTCTGTCCGGGTTGTGTAGACGCCGACCGGCTCGAGCCGAGCCTCGGCTCGTCGGTTGCCGACGGAATGGTCGCCTGGCTGTCGAGGGTCGCGCTGCTGCGGATGCGTGTACTCCGTTGGCAGACTCGACCCCCGATCGGCTGCCACCGGCCGTCCACCTCCAGCCGCAGGTCAACATATCCGCCCCCGCGCACCAGCAACTCATCGGCGCGGGCGGTCCTGGCGATGCGGGATCGGGGTCGGTGGGCGCCTGCTTGCGGGGCCCGGGGGGCGAACCCAGGGGCGCCCACCGACATGCACAGCTTCGCGGCCCACGATGCACTCCTGTGGAACGTGACCAGACGAAACGGTGACGATCGCGCGCGGCCTCAAGTGGCCACCGCGAAAACGAGCCCCACCCCGGCGGCGCCAACTGCGCGAGGCGCAGCGATTCGGGTTGGCGTTGGGCGGTGCCCGACACCTGGGCGGCGCCGGCGACGACCTGGCGCACCGCCCGGCGACGCGTTCGGCAACGGGCGGCCACTCGCCGCCGTCGCCCACGACGCTCGAACGGACCACCCGTTTGAGCCTGCTGTGACGTCACAGCCAGTGATAGGTCGACTACAATCGCGTTCGATGGTGGCCCGAAGGTAAGCGCTGACGGGCGAAGGGCGTGCGATGGAACGAGAAGCGTTGTTGTTGACCACGCTGGTCGGGCTGGCTGACAACCTTGTCGCCGACTTCGACGTCGTCGAACTGTTGACGTTGCTCAGCGACGGTTGCGTCGAAGCGCTCGACGTCGACGCGGCGGGGATCATGCTCGCCGCACCCAACGGTGAGCTGCGCGTGATCGCCTCGTCGAGCGAGACGATGCGGTCCCTTGAACTGTTCGAGCAGCAAACCGCCCAAGGCCCATGCCCCGACTGCTATCGCACCGGCACCCCGATCGTCAGCGTCGACCTGGCCGACACCGCGACACGCTGGCCGCGGTTCGCCCCCGAGGCGCTCGCGGCCGGGTACCGGTCGGTGTACGCGCTGCCGATGCATCTGCGCGACAAAACCCTGGGCGCGCTGAACCTGTTCCGCACCAGTGAATACGTCATGCCCGCACCTGACGTGCGCGCCGCACAAGCGCTCGCCGATGTCGCCACGATCGCGATCTTGCAGCATCGCGACACCGTCGCCGCCAACGTGATCGGCGAGCAGCTGCAACACGCCCTGCACAGCCGGCTGACCATCGAACAAGCCAAAGGGATGCTCGCCGAGCGCACCGGGATCAGCATCGACGAGGCCTTCGACCAGCTGCGCCGCGACGCCAGGAACAACAATCGCCGCCTCGTCGACGTCGCCCACGCGCTGATCAACTGCAACCTCACGACCACCCCCGTTCACCCGGCTTCGCTGAACATCCTCGCCGCACCGGTCACCGTCGCCGGGACCTCGTTCAAGTCGAGGGCTCAGCCGGTCGAGCCCGCTTCGCGTACAGGGCGCCGTCAGCGCGGCCGATGAGATCATCGACCCCGTCATCTGCGGTCAGATCGGCGAGACCCGCAGTGATCGACGCGCCGCACGCGACGAACCGTGCGGGAACAACCACAGCCGAACCGTGTGGCCCGGCGCGGTTCCGCGCCGCAGCACCACGGCTGGCAGGCAGACAACCACTGATTGTTCACCCCGCCGGTCCGGGGCGAACTGATCTCGATACGCTCAAGCCCGACCAGGTCGGGCTGTTTGCCTTGCACCACAGGGCTCTGTGGCTTCGCCAGATCAGAACCGTGCGATGTCCCACAAACCTGTGTCCAGCAGCCACGACCTTCGCCAACCCGCGAATCACGGGCTGATGCTGCAACGCATCGTGCCTGCCGTGCTGCGCCGACCGGCACGTGTGTTGTGGCGGGTGCGCCGCGACGGGTACAACGCTGTGCCCGCCGACGGTGCCGCGATCTCTGCCGAACCACCTCAGCTTCTTCGACGCAATCGTCCGTTGCGGTTCATCGGCAAGATCGAGTACCTCGACTCGTGGAAGACCAGGTACCTCCTCCCGGCGCTGGGAATGATCCCGATCGATCGTGAACGCGGCGTGCAGGGGATCCTCGGTCGACGCGCAACCGCTGCCCCAGCGTTAGCCAGAGCGGGCGGCGCTTCCGAGAAATATCACCCGTAGGTGACATTTCGGTCGTGGTCTGATGACCTCCGCTACCCGCTGGTAAGCCCTGTCGCAGAACTGTCACACTGCTCGTACAGCACCCCATCGCTGGTCCTCCTCCTCCCCGGAGCGGTCACCGGCGGTGGGGTGTGCTGTGGACTCGGCCTCCCAGTGCGAGCCGATCGGCGCACCGTCGCGAGGAAGGCCGCTCAGGCGCGTTGGGCAGAGGTGGTGATCAGCACGCGGTGAGCGTGGCCCTCACCTGGGACAGACACACCGATCCGCTCGCCTCGAGCAGCTGGCGCCGGGTGACGACCCCTGCCCGCCTGGCGAACCAGGGCCTACAGCAACGCGAATTCCGTCGGACGCAGCACCAGTTCGTGGTCATCGAGGAAGACACGATTGGCACGACGATCGACGCGTAACCCGCCGATCGTGATCGACGCAACGCCACGCCCGACCCCGTCGTCACGGGCGCGCACCCGCGCCCCCAGCACCACCGGCGACAAGGGTGCGACGACATAGTCGGTCGCCCCCGCGTCGAGACCGGCAACCCGTCGCTGTCGGAACCGCTCGCCGCGATCAACACCACCGGCATCTCGGGATGACGGCTACGGATCCACCGGCATAACGTCAAGCCGTTGATGTCGCCAACGTCGACATCGAGGAGAACCACATCGGGAGGTGACGAACCGTTGTGCAGTGCCGCGCAACCCGTCCGGCACCACTCGACGGCGTACCCGGAGGTGCACAACGCACCAGCCAAGCATGCCGAAGCCGACGGATCGTGTCCCACCACGATCACAGTGGGCGAACTGGGCAAGCAGGGGTGTTTCGGCCGATTCGTCGACGAGGTGGCGCCGGCGTGTGCCGCGGCGTGATGATGAGCCCGGTTCCTCGTTCATAGTTCGAGCTCGAGGCCGCGTTCGGGGGCGTGTGGCGGGAGATGACTTGCGGGGTTGATGGTGGTGGCGCGCAGTTTGGTGGCGTGTTGGGTGATCTGGCGCCATCCGTCGTGGTCGACGCTGCCCGGGTGGTGGGAGACGTGGCGGTCGGCGAGGTGGGCGAGGTTTGGTGTTTCGGCGAGTTCGTGGACGAGTTGTCGCCAGCTGCCATCGTCGCGGCCTGAGCGGGAGTCGAGGTGGTGTTCGAGTCGGCTGGCTTGGTGGCACCAAACGGCTCGTCCGGCTTTGCCTGTGGGGACGGGCCCGAGGATCTCGATGTGGAGTTTGCTCGGTTGTTCGGAGAGTTGGACGACGCGTTGGATGCGGGTTCGTTCGAGGGCCGCGTCGATCTGCGCGATCCCCGCTGCGAGGGTGTGCCGTTCGTCCGCGGTCGCTGCGAGTTTCGCGGCGCGGGCGTACTGGTGCTGGAGGATGTCATCGAGGTGGTGTCTGGTGCGGTTCTCGACGTGCCCGACGTCGGCCAGCTGACTGCACGCCAGCTCGAGTTGCTGGCTGCATCGTGCCACCGTGTGACGGTCGCGTCGTGGCCACCGTCGGCTGTTGTGGAGGTCGAGTTCGGCTTGGAGCGCGGCCGTGTGGCGCGTGGATTCGTCGCGGCGGCGAACGACACTCGTGAGTTCCTGACGGACAGCTTCGAGATCACGGCTTCTGTCGGGGCGGATCGTCGCTTGGATCGTTGCGAGTTGTTCGCTCATGTGCCGGTGGGCGGTGCGCAGTGGTCCAACGCCGTGGGCGAGCGGCTGGTCGCCGCGGACACAAGTCAGGGCGACGTCGGTCCAGTGTTGATCGAGCCGATCCGATAGCTGCTCGATCGCAGCGCGCCGCCAGCCGTGGGCCTGTTCGTGGGTGTCGTGGGCCGCCTGGTCGGACCCGAGCCGCTCGACCCGACCATGGGCTCGGGCGACGTCACCGGCAGCTGCGACGGCGCACGTCTGGTGGTTGTGCAGTTGGGCTTGTAGTGCGCGTCGTTCGGCGCGACCGTAGCGGGTGAGCCCGACGAACGTCGCGAGGTTGTCGAGCCGGTCGCGGGTGGCGGTCACGTTGGCGTCGGTCGCGGCGAGTCTGTTGCGGGCGGTGGCGAGTTCTCGGAGGGCGGTGTCGAGTTGGTGTTGGCGGTCGGGTGGTTGTCGATCGAGTTCGGCTTGATGGGTGGTGATGGTGTGGCGGAGTTGGCGGTCGACGATCCACGGGTCGTCGACGGCGGCCATCGTCGTATCGGGGATACGGGCGAGGGCCGCGACGACTTGCTCGTCGGGATCGGGATGGTGGGCGAGGCGGCCACCAAAGTCGACGGTGGGGATGGTGGCGGTGTTCCAGGTGTGGGTGGGATGCCGGGACCGGGATTGGGCGGTGTAACCGCGGTAGGCGTCGAGCGCGGCGGTGCCGAGCAGGTGGGCATGGTCCCAGGTGCCGCCTTGGGCGCCGTCGACGGTGCGGGCCCAGGCGTGCGACACGTTCGGTGACCCATCCGCGCGGGTTCCCTTGACGAACGATCGTGCCAACACGACCTGCTGCCCACGCTCGGGGTGGAACATGACACCGCCGTGGTCGACGGCGGTGATCGTGCCGACGGTGCCGTTGATCAGCGATGAGCGCCGGTCGCCGTGGCGGGTGTGGAGCAGGATCCGATCCCCGGGCTGGTAGCGGCGGTCGCTGGTCCAGCCGGGACCGGTGATCGACGTCCCGCCGAGCACACCCACGGCGGCGAGTCGAGCTCGGATGCGGTCGGCGAGGTCTTCGGCTTGGGCGTGGGAGATGACCAGGGCCACGGTGTGCTCGGGGCCGTCGTCGAGGATGTCGGCGGTGACCTCGTCGGCCATCGCCCGGCGGGTCGCTTCGGGTGTTGCCCCGGTGTGTTCCCAATGGTGATCGCGGCGCACCTGTTGCGAGGTGTGCGGGTCGCCGCCGCGCAGGATGTTCAGGGCGTGCCGGTCGATCGGGTCGAGTTGGCGGCGGTTGACGGTCAACTCGGCCGCCGGGATCACCCGGGTTGCAGCACGCACGGCGATCTCGGCCGCGATCCCACCGGCTTTGACCGCCGGCGCCTGGCGCGGGTCACCGAGCACCCACAACTGACCGCCCGGACAGTCAGCGACGGCGGCGAGCACGGTGTGGGCGTCGCGGGTCGAGGTTTGGGAGATCTCGTCAACGATCACCACCGTCCCGGCCGGCAAAGGTTGCTGGTCGACGTCGATGCGGAACGCGGCAATGGTCTGCGCCGCCAGTCCGGCCGCGTCGAGCTCAGCGACCGCTTTCGCGGTCGTCGCTACCGCGAGCACCGCACGCCCGCCGGCCGCCGCGCATCCGGCGGCCACATGGGCCATCGCCGTCTTGCCGTATCCGGCAGGGGCGAGTACCGCCCGCACCGCTCCCCCGGTTCCGCACAACGTGCGAACCGCTACCGCCTGATCGGCGCCGAGGAACCCGGCCGCACGCAGCCCTGCGTTGACGATCGCCACGTCGACCGGCGCCACCCGGGCCGCAGCGAGACGATCGAGGAGCCCGACCGTGTCATCTTCGAGGTGACGTTGGGCGACTGTCGACCAACGTCCCGGTTCCCAACCCGACCCCGTCGTCTTCGGGGTGAGCCGGCACACCAGGTCCGACTCGAGGAACTCACCGGTCAAGCCGACGATCTCGGTCACCGACAGCCGGCCAGCGGCGAGACCGGCGATGTGCTCGATCACGTTGTGCTCGGCGAACCGAGGATCATGTGCGCACAAACCCGTCTCCTCGTCACACAACCAGCGGGCCACCTCGTCGAACCCCAATGACCGGGCCGGCGGATCGCGCCAGCACACCGATGCCTCCAGTTCCCGCCCGACCGCCAGACCGACAGCGTCGGCCTCGGTCAGCCACCGGCTACACAACATCTGCGGTGTCGCCCGATGATCCTTGGCCGGTCGGGTGGCCAGCGACGCTTCGTCGTCGGCGCGCATCCGCAACACCGGCGACTCATACTGCGCGCCGGTGGCCGCCAGTTCAGCCTCGATCTCCACCGTGCGCTTCGAGAACGCCCGCAACGCCGGTGCGTCGAACCCGGCGATCTCACGGGTGTTGTGCCGGTCCGCCTGCCACTCGACACCCAACCGCAACCCCAACAACCGCTGCAGCTCCGCCTGATACAACGACCCCGCCGCCCGCGCCCACACGAACAACGGCCGCGCGGCGATCGCCACACACCGACCATCCTCACGACACACGACGTTCGGGACCACACAATGCGAGTGCAACTGCGGATCCCCCGCCCGCGACGTGCGATGCACGAACCCCGCCACCACCCAACCACCCGTCGGCACATGTCGGCGGACCCCGTCAACCTGCACCCGCGCCACCGCCGCCCGACCCTCCACAAACTCGAGCGCCGCGGCGACCGCCTCACGATGCGCGGCGGCCACCACATCAGCAACCCGGTCCGACGCCAACGCCCACAACACCGACACCGACTTCGGCGCCGAGAACGTCAAATCGAACGCCTTCACCGTCCGCTCCCGACCCGTCAACAACCGCGCCCCCGACATCGGATCATTCCCGCCAACCAGCGCACGCAACGCGTCGGCCTCGACCATCCCGACCAGACCCAGCGTGCTCGACCACGACCCTGCCCACACCCCAGGTGCCTCACCGACCCCCGTGTAGTACTCGTCGATCCCCAACGCCACCGACGACAACACATACTCCGCGTTCGTCAATGCCGTCACCGTCAACACCCAACACCCCCACACCCCCAGCAAAGCACGACAGACACTTGCCAGCCCTCCGGGCAGGCAACCCGCGCCCGGCTCATCCGCCGGTCTCCAGGTCCAACACACCCTGCTCGAACGACGGCTTCGCCACTGCACCGCGGGATGGGACAGGCGAGCGAGGCGTAGCGGTGTCGCCGCCAGCGGCGGTAGTCGGCGACGCCGCGTCGATCAACGAAGCCATCGGCGGTGGCCATGGTTCGATGCGCGTCGGCGAGTCGGTCGGCTGATGCGCGCTCTCGTGTCCAGCGGTCGCCGGTGGGTGCACCATGTCCGTCCGGTCACGTTGCAGCGACGCCGAATCACTATCCGGCGGGCACCACAAGACCAACCACGAGTCCTCCCGAGTTCGCTCCGCGTGTGGCTTCTCCGTGCACGGCTCCTCCGTGCGCGGCGTGCCCTTGCGCGCCCGAAGCGGATGCGCTGAGAGCAGGCGGATGCTGTCCGGGAGGTGGAGGGTGTAGATCGCGAGTCCAAAGCGGCCGTTGGCCCCCGAGACCTGCGTAAGCTCGACGAGACCGTGCTCGCGTAAGGCGCGCAGCCCAGCCGCAGCTGTGCCCGGATCGATCCGCAAATGGTCGGCGACCAATCGCGCCGAGGTCGAAGCAACCAGGTGACCATCGCGCCACTCGGCATCCAGGGCGACGTCCAGCAACACGGGCCAAACGGAGGGCCGCAGCGCACGCATCACCTTCCGAACTTCCGGCCGCACGACAACGCCGACGCCGGTCGCCGCCGAAGCGATGGTCATCTCACACCGTGCCGCGTCGCTCGCCGCGCATCGTGGTGGAGCAGAAGCTCGTCGGAGTCGGCGCGCGTCGGAGCCCTCAAGGATGGTCATGCGGACCGTCACCTGAGGTGTTCCGGACTTGCAGTCGTCTTGGCGACCCCGTCTGACCGGCCGAACTCCGGCACTGCCACCGAGGCGGTTCGACTCTCAGCTCCGCAGTGGGAGTGCTCGTTCAGCTCCTCGAGCGGAATCGAGGCGGTCGGTCCGACGTTGCGCCGGGGGTCACGAGCAACCACGCCGAGCGACACGCTCCGAGCATCGAGCTCAGCTGACAATCCGTCCACCGGCGTCGGGCAACTCGACGTCGCACAACCGGACGACACGCCCGGTGGTCGCGAGCTCTATCAACGCCCATTGCAGGACGCGCAGACAGCCCGGACCAAGCCGAATGACCAGAAGGCCAATCGTGTCGCCGGAGTCGAGGTAGCCACGAGCGAGGTCGTAGGCCCTCGATCGGCCGATTCTCAGGAACGCGGCAGCCTCGCTGATCGTCAGCAGCACCAGCGGTTCTTCGGCTGCACCGATCATGTCGATCGACGTCATTCCCACTGTGACTACACCGATGTCGTTTGCGTCGCAACCCTTGCAAGTCCAGCGTTCCCGCGACCCAGCGGACAGGACGGTACGCCCCGGTACGCGAGGGTCTGCGGCGGTACACGGCGGACAATTCGTGTGACCAAGATCACAGGGTCGAGTGGCTGCGTCCGGATGGTTCGACGCAGGGAAGCCATCAGGCCGAGTGAGGGCGATCTTGAGGTTGCTCGGTGGGGCTGTCCTGTGCGGGATCTCACGGCCTGTGGGCGGGCGAAAGAGCGTGTCCACGCACTCCGGTTTGTTGTGCCTCGCGGTGAGTGCCCGAGATTCCAATGGCCCCCCCAATGGCCCCCCTCGGCACGTTCGAAGCCTCCTCAACGAGAGTAGACAGGCTGTCAACTGGGGTTTTGCGTGGGCGCAGAGGGACTCGAACCCCCGGCATCTTCCTTGTAAGGGAAGTAAACACCCCTGCTAGAGTAGTGCGCACCCGTCCTGACCAGGTCATATACGGTCACGATGGTCCGCTACCGTTCGCAGCCGTTGCACCCCACATGAACCCCCAGCGGCTATGATGGTAAGACATCAAGCGGGAGGCGAGTGGATGTCCAGGCAACGAGCGAACGGCGAAGGCACCGTCTACGAAGACCGTGCCCGTGGGCGGTGGATCGGAGCGGTCAACATCGACGGACAACGCCGCAAGGTCGTCGGCTCGACACAAACCGAGGCCCGCAAACGCCTCGACACGATGCGCGCCGAAGCCGACCGGGGCAACAAGGCAGGCGACGGCAACGCCACCCTGGCCGACGCGATCAGCCGGTGGGAGACCCGCGTCCTCGCCGGCCGTGACGTCGCACCCGCCACACGGACCGTGTACGCCTGGTGCTGCGCCGTCCTTGGCGACAACCTCGGCGCGAAGCGACTCCGCGCCCTGACGGCAGACGACGTCGAGGCGATGTTCGACCGGCTCGTCAGCGACCGCAACGACGCACGCCCACTCTCCCGGGCGGCGCTGATCAAGATCCGCGGCGTCCTCGGCCAGATCCTCGACTTCGCCCAGCGGCGCGGCATGGTCAACAGCAACGTCGCCCGCATCGCCGAACTCACCCCGACAGCGAAACGCACCGAGGCCCGCCGGTCGCTGACACCCGAACTCGCCCGCACACTGTTCGGCTATCTGCGGAACCCGCCGAAGACCGAACGCTACGCCGCCCTGTTCGCCATGAGCCTCACCATCGGCCTACGACCGGGCGAGGCCGCTGGTGTGCTCTGGACCGACCTCGACCTCGTCCACGGCACCGTCAACGTCGCACACGCCGTCCGCTACGAAGCCGCGAAGCCGGTGATCGTCGACGAACTCAAGACCTCCGCCAGCCGGCGCACGATCGCCCTCCCCGCCGTCGTCGTCGACATGCTCAAGGCGCACCGCAAGACGCAGACCGTCGACATCCTCGCCGCCCGCCAGTGGGGCGACGACCGCATCGTGTCCCCCACCCGACACGGCACGCCGCTCGCCCCGTCGAACATGCGCCGCGAACTCGCCCGGATCTGCGACGCCGCCGGCGTCCCCGCGATCCTCCCCAACGAGCTGCGCCACACCGCGGCGAGCATCATGTCCGACGCCGGCGTCCCCCTCGAACAGATCGCCGACGTCCTCGGCCACGAGACCACCCGGATGCTCGACCTCACCTACCGGCACCGCGTCCGCCCGTCCATCGCCGCCGCCGTCGCCCCAATGGACGCCCTCCTCGCCTAAACCAAAACCATTTAGCGCGTGCCATTTAGTGACAGCCCCCAGGTAGGTCGCGACCGTGCGGAGTTGTCCACAGGCAAGTTCACGGTTTTCGGGTCTGGCGCCCCACATAGATACCGAGGGAAGGTGGTCATGACACGCAGGTGATGACCCGTTCCCCCCGGGTGTGGCAGGCCACAACCTGACACCCCTCTGGGAAGGTGTCATCACACACAGGTAAGGAGTGGAGATGACCCCCCGGAACCAGGAATTGGCAATGGCAGTAGCCCGCGACGGGCGCCCCAAATATCTCATCGCGGCGTTGTCTGGCATGCCAGGCAACCATCTCGGCGGGATCATCAGCGGCCGAGTAGCCCCCACATCGCACAACCAGCTTCGGATCGCCGAAGTCCTCGACGCGCCCGTCGACCAGTTGTTCGGTGCATCGTGACGAAGACCCGCCGCACCGTCGAACCGGTCGCGTACTCCATCAACGAGGTGCTAGAGGCGTTCCCGATCGGTCGCACGAAGCTGTTCGCGTTGATCGCCTCCGGGCAGCTCCGCACGATCACCGTCGGCTCACGCCGGCTGGTGCCCGTCACGGCGCTGCACGAACTCAGCGAGCAGGGCACCGAGTGAACACCCCGGAACGACGACCGGACACGACTACGGCCAGCGTCGTGCCCTGGATATCGCGGGCGATCCCCCGATGGGTGACCGACATCGAGGGCGAGCCGTGCGATGCGGAGGAGGCGCGCAAACTCACCGAGTACATCAAGGCCGACCTCGACGACGCATTCGCAAGCGTGGTGGAGGCCTACGTCAAGCGCGTGTGGATCCCGCTCAGCTACAAGACGTACGAGGAGTACATCAAGACGGAGTTCGACGGTTACGCCCTGGTCGTCCCGGACAAGCTCAAGACCGACTGGATCAAGACCCTCACGGAAGCGGGGATGTCCACCCGCGCGATCGAAGCGACGACCGGCATCTCGAAGTCCACCGCCGCCCGCCTTCGAAACACTTCACGTGTCCCAGATGGGACACGTGACATCGTCGAGGACAGCGCCAAGGACGAGGCGACGACGGTGGACTTCACTCCGCGCGCGGCACGCGAGATCAGTACCGGCAGGATCTTCACCGGGTCGAACGAGGAGGTGC
>JBBQTN010000141.1:0-13798 GCA_038213195.1 Acidimicrobiales bacterium
CGCGTTCGGCAAGGGCCCGCCGACGAGATCGGAACCGGTCGATCGCCAGGGGCGCACCGGCCGCGAGGATCACTTCGACGAACGTCGCGCCGCGGTCACGCGCCACATCTTCCAACGCAACGATGAAGCCGGGCCGGCCGAGGTACTGGGCCATGACCACGTCGCAGCCCGCGCGCAGATGCTCGACCACCGCAGCGCCCGCGAGCTCGCGGGCGACGAGCCTCGACGCCTCGTCCTGGTCCCAGTTCGGCAGCGTCATCCGCAGCACGTCGACCTCGACGAGGACCGCGCCGTCGTGGTCGTCGACATACCGGCGGGCAAGGGTGGACTTGCCCGAAGCCGGAGGTCCGTTGACGAGAATCAACCGTGCGATCCACGAATCTTCGCAGACCGCCCAGGTCAGACATCGAACGACTTTGGCCTACCTGGCTTGACAGGGACAGCCTGCCACCGACCGACACTGGCTCCGGGGCGCCGGCGTCTCGTCGGTCGAGGACACTCTCTCGCTCGGTCGCGTCCAGGATTCTCGGATGGGGCGCGACCTTGACGGTTGGATCGCCGATGACGTGGGGATTGCCGGTGGCTTTCGTCACTGCGTCGGCGAATCGACGATGTAGGGGCGGTGGCGCGGGGTGGCACGGGGCGCCTCCTCGGACGCGGTGACAACGCCAGACCGGATTTCGTTGCGGAATCGGGGCAGTTAATTCGTCGCGGGCCGGGGGGTCTGGGCTGCTCTGATCGGATGATGTCGATGATCATGCTGAACGGCACGTCGTGTGCAGGGAAGTCGACGCTCGCCGTTGCGCTGCAGGATGTGCTCACCGACTCCGGTGAGTGTTGGCTGGTGATGAGCCAAGACGACTTCTTCTGCAAGATCCCGCGCGCGTTCTTGCGCTACGGAACGATGCACGTCGGCCCGTTCTCTGACCGGGGCGTGTCACTGGCGATCGTCGACGGTGTGTTGACCCGCCGAGTGGGTCCCGACGGCGAGCGGCTCCTCGACGCCTACCGGGCTGCCATCGCGGCGACTGCTCGCGCGGGGGTCAACGTGATCGTCGACGAAGTCCTCGTCGATGAATCTGACTGGCACTCATGGTTACGGCACCTGGACGGGCTCGACGTTCAGTGGGTGGCTGTGCGAGCTCCGCTCGAGGTTGTCGAGCAACGCGAACGCGGTCGCGCCGACCGTTTCAACGGGACTGCCCGCGCCGAGTACGACGAAGTCCACCGCTACGCCAGCTACGGCACCGAGATCGACACCTCGGAGTTGGACCCGTCTGCCGCCGCACGAGCCATCCTCGCCGCTCGCTGACGCGATCGCGACACGTCCCCGGCTACAAAGCGGTCATCGACACGACGATCTCCTCTGAGCGCCGTCCCGTTCCCTCACCGTGATCCGCGTTCCCGGACGCCGTCGCGATCGACATCAACCCGGCGATACCGGACGCGGTCGGCGATCGCGGAGGAAGCGTCATCCGGATGCCTCTACACCTCGTCGTCACGGACGACTACCGACGTATGGTCCGGCATGGTCGCGTACATGGTGGCTCACCTGAAGATCAATGGCACGGCATGGCTGAAGTCCGAGTACGTCACGGTGGCAGCTGCAGCCGAGGCGAGGCATGGCGGCGTCCACGTCGCCTCCGCCGGACCGCACGCCCAAGTTGAGGGCGTCGACGTCGGCGTCGTCACGTCGATCCTGCAGTTCCCGGCGATTGAGGACGCGTGGGCGTTCTGGAACGACTGGGAGTATCAGCGAGTCGTGCCGCTTCGCCAGGCTGGTTCGGAGACCACCGTGGTGATCATCGACGGAGCAGCGGAGCCGGCACCTTTCGCGCAGAGCCCAAGCTCCGCCTGATAGCCGGCGTTCGGAGACGCTCGGTCGTGCGATCCGCATGCGCGTTTAGGGATGCGTCCGAGCGGCTGTTAGAGCCGCCAGAATGGTCCCAGGTATGCGGAACGGGGCGGATGATCGATGGATCGACACCCGGCACCTCACCCGTCCACCGTTCGTCAAGGTCGACCGTCCCTGTCCGAGAGTCGAACGTCACCGACGCGGCTACCCGGGCGTCTTCGACGGCGGCGCCTGGAACGAGGCGCCACCGGTCGCTCGCTGGATCGGTCGGCCGAGACGTTGCTCAAGGCTCCGGACGTGGTCGCCGAACGAGGTGTCGAGGTAGCGGATATGAACCCGATACCCGTCGTCGTACCTGACCCAGATCGAGCCGAACCGGTCGTCGCTTGCGTGACGGTCCTGGTACCCCATGATTTCGGTTGTGTCGGCGAACACCGCCATCGGTCGTCGGTGGAGAGCCCCATCTGATCGCCCCACTCGAGCTGCGTCCGATCGAGCCGATCGCTAGGCGGGTCTGTCATCCGAAGGTTCCCCCGTGGTCGAGCACGACAGTACTGCGTCGACGGTGAACAAGTCTCGAGAGCGGCACGCCATCTGTCCGCCGAAACTGTCGAAGGTCCGCACACCCGCTCGGTCGGCGATGATGAGATGGTGGCTGCGGGAATCGGGGTGCCAGGGGACGGTTATCGACGCGACAGGCGGCGATCTCCAGCCGAGATCGTCGCACCGTTGATCGAGCGTCTCCGTCGCGACGTCGTCGTTGGTTCGTCGATCTTCGTGGCGATCGATGGGCGCAGCGGTGCTGGCAAGTCCACCGTGACCGCTGCGTTGGTCGACGCGTTGGGCGTCCCGGTTTCGGTGGACCCCACGGTGATGGTGATCGAGGGTGATCAGTTCTACGCCGGCGGGAGCGCCGCCACCTGGGATGCACGTTCTGCTGTGGAGCGCGCGAATCGGGCGATCGATTGGCGACGTCAGCACCGACTTCTGTCCGATCTGCGGTCCAAAGGTGAGGGTCTGTGGCAGGCCTTCGACTGGAACTCCGAGGACTGGACTCAGACGAGGTGCCGCTGCAACGCAAGCCGGTCATGTCCGCGGCTGCGCCGGTCGTGGTGCTCGAGGGTGCCTACAGCGCCCGACCCGAGCTGCATGATGTCCTCGATGTCCTCGTGCTGCTCGAGGTCCCGAGGGACGTTCGTCGGCGGCAACTGTTGGCGCGAGAGGGCGCGGACTACCGGGCGGATTGGGAGGCGCGCTGGTCGGGTGCCGAGGATCACTACTTCGGTTCGGTGATGCGACCCAGCCGCTTCGACCTGCTGCTCGGCGACGCCGATCGATAGGCGGCCACCCTCCCGGCGTTTCGGGACGCTTTCGAGTTGATTGACACCGCGTGTTATGTGACGCCGAGAGCCCCGCTGGGTCGGGGCCAGCTACCCGGGGTTCTCGGGCGCAAGGCGTCTGTGGCGTTGGCGTCGTTATCGGGCGTTCGCGACGAGATGGGTCGCGCGTCAGGTTTCGGTGATGCCGAGCTCGCGCATGTTGCGCACGTAGCGGTCTCGGGCTTGTTGGGCGGCGCCGGGTTGACCGGTGCGGTCGAGCGCTGCGATGAGTTGGCGGTGGCCGCCGCTGTTGTAGGGGTCCGCTTCGAGGAGGCGGTGCATGAAGCCGATGACCTTGAGGTCGTCGCAGCTGTCGGCCTCCTTGGCGAGTGTGTCCAGAGCCGCGAGATAGGCGGCTCGTGACAGGTCGCGTGGCCCATCAGTCCATGGTTCGTAGGCGTCCTCGGGCAGGAACGACCCGCGATGGATCGCGACCGCATCATCGAGGCGGCCCGCGCTCACGGCGTCGCGGAACCGCGCCAGGTCGAGCGAGACAGTGTCGAGGTCGAGTCTGACGGCGTCTCGGTCGGCGATGACGCCTCCACCGAGGATGCGTCGGACCACTGAGAGCTGGACTGACAGGCGAGCTCCGAGCTTGGAGGGCTCAGGGTCGTCGGGCCAGAGGAGCTCGAAGAGCACGTCGCGAGGAACCGGCTCACCGCACGCCGCAGCAAGCCGCTTGCACAGGACCCGGGCCCGTCGGGACCCCCACTCGGCGAGCGAGACCTCCTCGCCGTTGCGGACGATACGGAGTCCTCCGAAGGTGTGAAGCTCGGTGTACGTCGACGTTGGACGGCGATTCGCTCGGTGAGGTGCTGCACCTACGACGCCGGTGATGAACGGTTCGATCGCTTCGAGCCACTGATCCACGTCACCGATGTGGGCCCAATGGTCTGCGCCGTCGAGCTCCACGAAGCGCGCGCCAGGGATGGCGGTGGCCATCGCGCGGGCATTCTCGATCGGCACCAATGGATCGTCGCGTCGACTCATCACGAGCGTCGGAACCGACAGTGTCGGCAGCACCTCTCGAACGTCGACGTCCTCCCACATTGCGATCAGGTCACGCATCCCAGCCGGACTTGCCGACTGGCGTTCGAACCGGGGTTCCCAGGCCCGATACGACGGGTCGGCAGCGGCCGTCGGCGCAAACAGCTGCAACGTGGTCGTCTTCTCCGTGCCCCAGCCACGAACCCACTGTTCGAGGAAGTCGCGGCGAGCGTCGCGTGGCTCGACGCCTTCGTCATCGGACACGAACTGGGCGGCGGTCGCATGCAAGATCAGCCCGGCTACCCGCTCCGGGTAGGTGGCCGCGAACAACACGGCGATCGGTCCGCCTTCGGAGAGCCCGTACACGAAGCACCGGTCGACCCCGGCGGCGTCCATGACAGCGCGTGTGTCGTCGACCCGCTCATCCAGCGTCGGGACCGGCACGGTCCGATCCGATGCGCCGGTGCCGCGCTTATCGAAGTGCACCACCCGACAGAACCGGCCCATCCCCTCGAACACCCGCCGGAACTCACACCGCTCCCACAGCGTCTCGATGTTGTGAGCCATCGGCGGGATCACCACCACATCGCGCTGACCAACGCCGAAGACCTGGAACGCCAGGCTCACCGCGCCTGCATGGGCGTAGCGGATCGGGGACGCGAATGCCACGCGCCAGATTCACCCACGCTGACCAACGTGGTCAGTGCCTGCACTGCGCCGATGGCCCCAAGCCGTTCCCTCCGGCCGTCGACAGCGAATCGAAAGGGTCGCGGTGCACGCTGACCGCACGTTCCGACCGAGCCCCGCAACGCGTCCGACGCTGCGACCCACCGCCCGGTCATCACACAAGGGAGCAACCGCGTGACCGTCGCCATCATCCAGGAATTCGAGGGCGCAACCCTCGACCAGTACGACCGCATCATCGACAAGATGGGCATCACACCAGGCGGCAAGCACTCCGAGCCCGGATGCCTGTTCCACTGGGTGACCACAACCGCGACCGGCATCAAGGTCGTCGACGTCTGGAAGAGCCGTGAACAGTTCGACACCTGGATCGCGGAACACGTCGTCCCCAACGCCGTCGAAGCGGAGTTCCCGAACCCGCCGCAGAACACGTACCACGAGGTGCACGCCTACTTCACCTGACAACGCAGCCCTACGTCAGCGGCGCGCTCCGTACCCCGATCCACCTCAGGTTCCCGCGAGCCGTGCGAGTGAGCCCAGCCTAGAGCTGACGCGGCGTCGGTCGGCCGTCTGCGAGCCGGCGTTCTCGGATGGCGCGCCCAACGCCGATGGTTCAGTTGTATCGGACGCCACTTCGACGCGTTCAGCACAGCTCAGGGAACGTCTGGCCACAGTGGCGACTCACTCGCGCGCGAGGCTTTGCTGCATGACGTTCACGACCGATGACGTTCGCGAAATGGAGCGCCGTCGTCTGGCCGCCCTCGTCGACGGGGACATTGCGACAGCGCAGGGGCTGCATGCTGATGACTACGAGCTCATCAATCCGCTCGGCGGCGCACTGTCGAAGGATCAATACCTCGGTGCGATCGGGAGCGGCCAACTCGTTTACGCCCAGTTCGAGCCGGTCTCGGAGATCGACGTACTCCTCGGAGCCGATTTTGCTGTGCTGCGCTACCGAGCTGCGATCGCCTTCCCACCCGGCGGCCCAGCCGAGCCGGGCGTGTACTGGCACACGGATGTGTACCTGCTGCGCGAGGGGAGCTGGCAGGTTGTGCGGTCGCAGGCGACGTTCATCTCGGCGCAGCGCTGAACGCCGAGTCGATCCGGCGTGATAGCAAGCCCAAAGACGATCCAAAGTGAGCATCGCGCGTTGCGGGTGACTCGGCTCGACTGCGGTCGGCCCGACACTCTCAAGCGCTCCACCTGGAGTGACGCGGTTCACTGGTCGACGAACGTCTTCGACCCGGCGGTGGCGGACGCGGTTGCCCGGCGGTTGTCCCCGTCATTTCCGGACGCCTGGGAGTAGGTAAGGGGCAGGCGGATCGTGACTACGGGCGCAACCGCCGTCGCGTGCCGGCTCCGGATTCTTGATGCTCGAAGGTTGACGACTTCTCCGGAGTAGTGGGGCACGCGGGCGCGGTTTGGTTGAGGGCGGCGACGTTCAGTCGGCCGGGTCGATGTTCTGGTTGAGGTGGAAGACGTTGTCCGGGTCCCATCTGCGTTTCAGGGCGACCAGCCGCTCCCAGTTCGGTCCGTAGGCGGCGTGGACTCGTTCGGGCTCGTCGTCGAGGTAGTTGACGTACACCGCGTCAGCTGTGTACGGCGCCACGGCGTCGAACGTCGAGCGAACCCAGGCAATGTTGGCCTCATCGTCTGCTGGGTCGAGCCACTCACCGGTGAGGACCAGGTTGAAGCCGGGCTGGCGATGGGGGTAGGCGGTCGCCGTCGGGTCGATGCGCGTGACGGCGCCATGGAAGTGCTCGATGACCATCCCGCTCATCGGCGACGGCACCCGCTCGAAAGCATCGACGAGCACCCCGATGACATCCTCGGAGAGCTCCTTGAAGAATGCTGATTTCCAGTAGTTGCGGGCGCCCTTGGGGAACGCCTCGTCGAGCAGCGTATTGATCACTGGATAGGGCATTGGACCGATCAGATCGACGGCGGGTGTGCGCACCGTGCGTAGCGGGGCGATGAGTTCCTCACCACTGGCAAGATCGCCGCAGTGGCACACCGGCACGGCAACGATCTTGTGGCCGGAGCCGTCGGGGGCATGGACCAGCCCGAAGAAGCTGACCAGCTCGTCGGGCGGATCGGCGGTGACTTCCTGGTAGGCGGCGAACACCGGCAGGGCCTCCGACAGCGGGTAGGCGACGATTCCGCCGAGGATCATCTCCAGGGGGTGGGCCTCAAACTCCAGCGAGGCTGCGATCCCGAAATTGCCGCCGCCGCCGCGCAGACCCCAGAACAGCTCCGGCTCGTTGTCTGCACTGACGTGGAGCACGTCGCCGTCGGCGGTGACCAGCTCGACCGAGGTGAGATTGTCGACGGCCATCCCGAAGCGGCCCATCAGCCAACCGAGCCCGCCGCCGAGGGTCAGTCCGGCGACCCCGGTGGTCGAGATCACCCCGCCCGTGGTCGCCAACCCGTGCTGATGTGTCACCCGGTTGTAGTCGTTCCACGTCGCCCCGCCTTGCACCCTCGCCCGGCGCCGGGCCGGGTCGACGAAGCTGCCCCGCATCCGCGCCAGATCGACCATCACCCCACCCTCGGTGACCGCCTTGCCGGCGACGTTGTGGCCGCCCCCGCGAGCCGAGAGTTCCAACCCATTGGCTCGCGCGAAACGCACCGCATCGGCAATATCGGCTGTGTTGGCGCACATGGCAATGAGCGCCGGCCGCTTGTCGATCAGACCGTTGTGTACTGCTCGGGCTTCGTCGAAACCAAGATCATTAGGCCCGACGAGCTCACCGGAGAACTGCGCCCGGAGCACGTCGACTGCGTCGCCCGACAGCGTCAAACTCATCGTTTCTCGCCTCCTTCGCCACCGGTTCCCGACCGGGGCGCGGTGTCGACCATACGCCTCCGCCGTCAACAGGGAAAGAGGCTCCGCAACAGCGGACACCACCCAGCTCACGCGGATCTCCAGCCAGCGATTGTGTCGCCACCCATCCCGGCGTTCTCCTGTGGGTGCCCCGATGCCGTCGCGGTTCGCCGCAACACTGAGTCAATGCCCAAGAATGCCCAAGCACGCACTCCAAGCAAGGTGCCGCAACCACGCCTCACCGGCGACATGCGCACCGATCAACCAAGCCGACGATTCCAGCCTCACGGGCGCTCGACGCTTGTCAGCCGAAGCGCCACTCGGCCCCATGTGAACCTGACGTGGGCGATCTTCAGCAGACGCCCGCGTTGAAGCTGGAGCAGACACCAAACGTCACAGAACCGCCCACAATCCGGCGCCTCCTGTTCGGGTGGCAGACGCCCGGGGTCAGGGCCTCATCGCCGCGAGAAGGTTCGGCGCACTTGCTGGAGTGCTCGGCCGCAAGTGCTCGGATCTCCTCGGCGAGCCGCACCGCGTCTAGCGGCAGGGGCTCGACCACGCTGGGGCAACTCTGCCCAGGCGTCGATGCGGGTCACTCGCACGGCGGCATCGTCCCCGGATGCGGCCTTCGCCTCGACGAAGTCGCGCCAGCCCCGTGTCGCGCTTGTCGTCGCCGTTACACGTGCCGCACGCGAGGACGAGGTTGCCGAGATGGTTGCCTCCGCCGGCTGTGGCGTGATCGATGTGAGCCCACCGACCGCCGATGTCCAATGGCACGTCGCAGTACGCACAGCGGGATTCGAAGTAGTCCCAGAGCGGACCCACATTGAGCGGGGAGGGGTCAAGAATTTCCTGCATATGCCTGGAGCATCACGTTCTTCGCCTGCGTCACAGAAATCCGACGTCGAACCTTCGCGGTGACCATGCCTACGAGCGTTGCGCAGCCCTGGTGCCTGGCGAGCGCCAGCGGCGTCGGCCCCTGCAGAGTCTCTGTCGACCGATCATCAATGCACCGCAAGCGGGCCAGTCCCCTGGGCGATGCCAGCGTGACGTAGCCGGCGGTATCGGACGAGCCAAAACGTGTTATCCCTCGCCCTTACCGGACGCTGTGTCAGTGGCGGGGTGCACACCGATCGCCTCCATCCGGCGAGTCGTTGTCGATGCCTTGTCGCCTTCGTGCCGCGCTACATCTGTGATCCCAAAACGGCGACCTCGGGAAACGACTCGGGCGGGCCGTAGATGCCGACCTCGGTCAACCAGCGGACGTTCGTCAGGCAGCGCATCGACCACCAGGCGCGGTTGAGGTCGCGGTCCACGTCGGTGCCGTAGCCGGCGATGACGTCGTTGAGGTGGTCTGGGTGTCCGAACGTGAGGGTGGCGAGGTCGAACAGGCGTCGCCTTGGGACGCCTCGGACCAATCGAGGACGCCGGTGACCTTGTCCTCGTCGGAAGACGTGGTCGACCTGCAGGTCGCCGTGAATGAACACGGGTCTCCACGGCCGCAGGGCACGCTCGGCGAGTCGGCGGTCCCGGGTGATCACCTCGGCGGGAAGGACGTCGTTGGCGATCAGCCACTGACACTCGGCGGCGAGGCGAGAGGCGACGTCCTCGACGTTGCGCGCGGGCCATGGGGGCAGCGGTGCGTCATGCAACGTCCGCACGGCAGCACCGCCGTAGCCCACGGGTCGGCCCCTGACACGTCGGGTCTCGGGTTCCAAACCGATCGGTCTCGCTGACGAGCCGTACGCTGGCTGCGTATGGTTGGATGCTGCGGTCGTCAGTTGGCTGCGAGAAGGTAGGAGGACGCGGCTGCAGGGCCATGGTTGGCGGGTTCCCCTGCGGTGAAGCCGAGACACTGAGCAGGCAAAGGCCGCCGCATCCGTAGTGGTTGTGATTGTCTTGTTCTTAACCCGTGCCTTGAGGCTCATGACCCCTCGTCGGTTTCGGAGCGGGGGCGGTCGAGGGTGAGTAGGAGGTCCTCGTGGAGGTGCATCCACACGTCGTGATAGCTGCCCGTGAGCGGCTTGGTGAAGGCGCGGCCGTCCCCGGCCCGTAGGCGGATCAGCGCCGCGGCGAAGCGAGGGGAGTACGGGCCAAACCGGGTGATCGCATTGCTGAGGCGGTGCGTGATCGTGTCGACTTCGTGATGGCGGTCGCCGAGGCGCCGCACGCACGACGGCGGGTGATCGTGCAGCTGCCACTCGGTGCACAGGGTCTTGAACCACGCGTTGAGGGCGATGAAGTCGACGTACGCGGCCCCGACCTCGGCGTCCCGGCCGGCCTGGGACCGTTCGTCGGCCAGCAGGTCGTCGTGGCGCCGACGGCCGTCGTCGCTGAGCGACCAACCGGTCGTGGGTCCGTCGTGGTGGCGGACGTGCCCGGCGGCGGTGGCGGCGGTGAGCTCGCCGTCGATGACGTTGGCCGCGAGGCCGGTGAGCTCGGGGAGCGTCGGCGTCGCGGCCCGGCCGGAGATGCGCAGGGCGTGGAGTACCACCAGCGATGGTGCGCTGGGGAATGGGGTCACCGCCACTCTCATGGCTCGGCGCCAACGGCGACGACGGTGGCCCGGACTGGGTCGACGGTGACGAGGCTGCCGGTTTGGAGGCGGCTGCACGCCGTCTTGTCGCCGATGACGGCGGGGATGCCGAGCTCGCGGGCGGTCACCGCGGCATGCGAGACGAGTCCGCCGTTGGCGGTCACGAGGGCCCCGGCGTGGATGAGCACCGTGTTCCACGCGGGACTCGTGGCCGAGGTGATGATGACGTCACCAGGCTCGAACGAGGTCATTGCGAGCGCCGGGTCGTCGACGACGAGCGCGCGGCCGGTGTAGCTGTCCGTCCCCACCCCGACCGCGTGCTGGCCGGTGAACATGTGCTCGGCGGTCGCCAGCTGGGCGGCGGCGATGGTGCGCAGAGGTCGGGGCAGCGCCGTCAACGGCGGAATGGCGAAGTCCGGACCGAGGGTGTGTGGCGCGTACAGGGCGCTGTGTGCCGCCCGTTCGCGTCGCCGGGCGTCGAGCTCGTGGACGCTGATCGACGGCTGCCCGGCCAGCAGCGCGGCGAGCTCATCGACCGTCGCCTCGATCGCCCGGCTCGGATCGGCGGGCCAGAGCCGGTTGCCGGCGGCCAACATCGCCCGGCGCAGCAGTCCCATTGGCCACGCAGCCGTGATCGCGCCGTTGTCGTCGCGCAGGCCGACCGCGATGCGGGCGTCAACGAGCAGGTCGTCCAGCTCGGCGTGGTGCTCGGTCTGAACCAGGGGGCGGAGATCGACGACGGCCCCGGCGGCTGCGGCGCCTGGTCGTGTGGCATCGCCGAGCTCGTGCCACGCGCGGCCGTCGAGGTCGTAGCTCGTGACGAGCATCCACGGCGACACCACCGAGACCCGGGGATCCGAGGCCGTGGGGGCGAGGGCGGCGGTGGTGACTGCTGGGGCGAGTCCCCACTCCTGGGCGCGGGTGATCAGCAGACCGACCGGCAGCAGGTCGTCGCCGTGGAGCTCGAAGTGACGCAGGTAGCCGGCCGAGACCAGCCGGCGACAGGCGTCGAGGTGCGCCGCCAGCGCGGCGTCGTCGAGGTCGGACGGCTCGACCGACTCGACCTCGCTGTTGCGCTCGCACCACCGCGCCCGTTCGAGGGCGAACCAGTGGTCGGCGACGACCCGCCAGGGCCGTGCTCCGAGGGCCCGGCGGGCGGCCCGGTTGCGGCGGCGGAACGCCGGGTGTGCTCGCGAAAGCAGCCACACCAGCACCACTGGCGGCGTTGTTCGCGGCTGACGCGAGCCCACGAGAGGGACGGGTGCGATGTAGAGGTGCCCGTGGACGAAGGCGACGTCCAGGCAGCGGGCAAGCACGCCGTAGCGCGCCATGTACGTGGCGCTGCCCGCAGGGCAGGTCTCGGCGTAGATGCGCTGGTACTCGGCGGTCAGGGCGCCAGGGAAATGGTCGGCGAGCCGTCGCCAGCCGCCCGGTCCAGGGGCTTCGAAGGTGTCCGTCGTTGCAGTTGCAGCCGGCATGTCTGGTTCCCTCTCGTCGGTGTCAGTGATCGTGCGACTCGCGCGTCGAGTCGATGAGCGCCTGCGTTGCCCACCGTGAGCGATCGATCGCTTCGTCCACGCCGAGCCCTTGGCGATCGTGCAGTTCGATCAGCGCCAGTGAGCCGTTGATCAGCAGCAGCAGCGAGATCAGTCGTTCGCCGGCCGTCGTGGTCGGGTCGACCCCCTGGCGTTCGATGTAGTCGGCGAGCGATCGGCGGCTGCTGTCGAGACGGGAAGTGCGCATCTCCCGCCCTGCCGCGGATGCGACCTGATGGCGCAGCAGCGGGAGGTTGTGGGCGAAGTCGTGCCACATCGCTCGCTGGAACGCCGTGAGGTCGTCATCGTCTGGGCGCGCCGTCGGTCGCCGGGTCCACGCTCGGCGCGATGGCTCGGCGGCGGCGGCCGTGAGCAGGTCATCCCGCGTCGGGAAGTGGCGGTAGATGGTCGCGACGGAGACACCGCTGCGCTGGGCCACAGCCGGGATCGACAGGTCGTCGAGGGATCCGTCGCTGACGAGCTCCAGCACGCCGTCGAGCACCTTCCGGCGGGTCAGCGCGCGCTGTTCCTCCCGCAGCCCCATGAGATGATCATGTCATGATGAGATGATCATGTCAATCTCGGGTTGGGGACGATCGTGCCGGATGGCGAACAGTGGTCGGCGCCGAGCAGTCGCACGGTGCGCGGCCGAGCGCCGTGGTTCGGCCAGCCTGGAGGCATGCTGATGGTTGACGCTTGTCCCGCGAGTGAGGGTTCGAGGTGACCGAGGTGGCCGAGCCGCTGATGCATCTCCTCGGGGCAGCGCAGTGGCGCGTGGCCCTCGACGCCGGCACGGTCGTCGACGCCTCTTTGATCACCGCCGGGTTCATCCACCTCGCTCGTTCCGACCAGGTTGCGCTACTGGCCCAGCGCTTCTTCGGCGGCCGTCAGGACGTGCTCATGCTTGTCGTTGACCCAGCGCGTCTGCGCGACGGGGTGCGCTGGGAGCCAGGGGACTCACAGGACCACGCGTCGCAGCGGTTTCCCTACCTGTACGGGCCGTTGCCGGTGGCCGCCGTCACTAGCGTCCTGCCCTACCGACCGGGGCCAGACGGGGTGTTCGTCGCGCCTACTGCTGTTCCGCAGATTGATGACCTTCTGGCCCGGGCAGTCGTGTTCGAGCGGAGTGTCGGCGAACGGCGCGCCGCCGCAGTCGTGCCGGTCCACGGTGGCATCGCGTGCCTCGATCCGCGGGTGCCGGCGTCGTGGGAGCACAACTCGGTGTGGCTCGACGACAACGTCGATGCCGCGACTGTCGTGGCTGAGACCGACCGGGTCCTCGCCACCTTGCCGTACCGCCGGATCGTCACGTTCCGACCGCCGCCCGAAGATCTCGGCTGGGAGGTCACCGAGCTACGCATCCAAGTGCTGGCCGCCGCGGCGCCCGAGCTCGCCGTGCCGGCGGGACGGGTGGTGGCTGTCACTCAGGAGGTGATGGCCGGTCTCTGGGCGCCGATGTGGCGACGTGAGCTCGCCGACATCGACGAGGACGCCGTCGGTGATCTGGTCCGCCGCGAGTCTTTCGCCAACGCTCATTGCCGCATCGTCGACCTCGCCGTGCTCGGTCACGACGGTGTCCCCGTGGCGCGGTCATCACCGCCTCGACGGTGCCACGGCAGCCATCGAGGCGGTGATGACCGCGCCGTCGGCGCGTCGCCGGGGACATAGTGCGGCCCTCGTCGGAGATGCCATCCGGCGGGCTCGTTCGGCCGGGTGCGACGTGATCTGGCTGCTTTGCGATGCCGACGATTGGCCCCGACGCTGGTACGAACGAATCGGGTTCGTCGACGTCGGATGCCGCTGGGAAGCGGTTCGCACGTGACGACAACCCCCCGCACGGCCAAACCGAACAACAGCCCCTGACATTCGTTAGCGCCATCATGCCGGCCTTCGATGACGCCCTCCCCCGATGTGCCCTGCGCACCTTAGCAGACGCGGCGGTTGACGGTCATGGGGCAGTCTGTTGTGATGCCAGCCCTTGCGGAAGCGTTTCCGGAC
>JBBQTN010000142.1:0-13770 GCA_038213195.1 Acidimicrobiales bacterium
CGGCGAGGCCATTGGCGCGCACCGCGTCGGCCTCGGCGAGGCCGGTCGCGCGGGTGGCGCTGGCCTTGGCGTCTGCCTCGAGCGTGGTCCGCTTGGCGTCGCCCTGGGCCGTCAACTCGGCGACCCGGCTCGCCGCCTCTGCGCTGGCGATGTCAGCGTCGCGCTTCGCCTCCGCGGGACGGATCACCGTCGCCACCAGCAGCTGCTGCTGCCTGTTCGCCTCCAGCTCCGCGGTGCGGGTCTCCTGCTCGACCACGTTCTGGCGGGCGGAGGCCTGCGCCAGCGGCCCCGCCTGGGCGGCCTCGGCGTTGGCCTTGTCGATCTCCGCTTGGAACCCGGCTTCCTTGATCGACGCATTGCGCAATGCTTCTGCCTTCAGCGCGTTGGCCAGCTGCTCGCGCTCTGTGGCCTCGCGGTCGGCGTCCGCCTGGGCGATGCGCGCCGCACTGGCGACGGCTGCGGTGTGCGGCATCGCCAGGTTCTTGATGTACCCCGTCGGATCGTCGATCTCCTGGATCTGCAGCGAATCGATGACCAGCCCGAGCTTCGTCATCTCCAATCCGGACGCCTCGCGAGTTCGCGCGGTGAGCTGCTCGCGGTCGCGGATCATGTCTTCGACGGTCATGCTGCCGACGATCGAGCGGAGGTGGCCGGCGAACACGTTGTGGACGCGCTGGTCCATCCGGTCCTGCTGATCGAGGAATCGTCGGGCGGCGTTGGTGATGCTCGCCGGGTCGTCGCCGATCTTGAAGATCACGGTGCCACTGACATGCACGGGAATGCCCTGGTGGGTGACGCAGTCGACCTGCAGATCGGCCTGGTGGAGGTCGAGCGACAGGCGGCGCACGGCCTGGACCCCCGGGAGGACCATCGTCCCCTTGCCGGTGACGATGCGGAACCCCATTTCGTCGCCGGATGAATCCTTGGCGATCTCCTTGTCGCGCAGCCCGGAGATGATCAGCGCCTCGTTGGGTTCTGCAACGCGCCACATCGCCTTGAACAACGCGATCGCGATGATGATGAGCCCGACCGCGACAGCGGCCGGGACGATGACGGACGTGCTGACTGCCACGCTCACGTGAGTTCCCCTTGTTGTGGTGACGTCGTCGAACGACGACATCTACAGGGGATGATCGCAGCGAGATCGGCAGTTTTGACAGAAACTGTCGCCGACGTCGACAGCGTGGGGCCGGGCGTCCCGCGCCGTGCGGCCGCATGGCTGCGCTGCAGTGCACCTGGGTCGCAACGAAGCGCCGCCGCATCCTGCTCGCCTGCACAGCAGTCGCCGTGGTCGCACGAACCACGTGCGGCAGCAGCACATCGCCGGCCACGACGGACAACCCCGCCCGTCTTCGACCGTCGCCGGTTCGATCGCGACGCGGCGACCGACGCGAACCGGCCGGCCACTCCGCCGGCAACGGGAGAGGACGGAGTTCATTTCATTCTCCTGACGGGCGGTCGGATCGGGCGTCATTTGGGTACCCTGCGCGCCGCTGCGGAAATGTCCGGGGCAGGGCGAAGTGGGGGCTGGGATGAATGTCAAGAAACTGCTCGCGGGCGTTTCGGTTGCGGCGGCGTTGAGTCTGGGCGGCGGTGCCGCTGTCACGGGCGTGGCGCACGCCGCGGCGAGCGATGCCGTGCTGCTCAACACGAACCTGCCGTTGCCGCGGCATACGGTGGGCACCACGTGCTCGAAAACGTTGGCGCTGAGCGACAACCCGTTCGGCAAGACACGTTGGAACACGGTGATCGCGTGCCACCCGTACATCACCAACCGCGGCGCGTTCGCCTATCACTGGACGTACATCCGTCTCGACCCGACCACCGGGGATCTGTACACGTCTGACGGGTGGGTGTACCGCGGAGCCGTCCCGCTCTCCTGACAAGCATGAGCGCGTCGCCGGGCCCGTGACGGGTCCGGCGCTTGCTGCCGAGAAACACGTTCAGCGCGGTCGTGTCGTGCCGATAGACAAAGCAGAGACAGCTTGATCGTGTCATTCGACTCCGACCTGCTGGTTCGTGGAACGTCAGGCAATCATGATCACAATGGAAGCTCCATCCGGACGGCGCGAGGATCTGGAGTGCCAGACCAACGCCGGCAAGTACCTCGGCACGTTGATCGGTGCAGCGCCTGACAACCTGTGCTGGGACAGCATCCACCACCTCCAAGGACATGTCCGTTGCGCTGGGCGCGAGATCATCGTGATCGCCGCCCGCGACGACCTCCACCACGCGCTGGTGGTCACCCTCGAGGACTGGCAGCGCATCCGCGTCGCATCAGGATCCGAGCGCGTCGAGATGCTCAGGGCCTGCGCGATCGAGAGCCACGCCCGGCTGCTGGAAGCACTCGGCGACTCCTGACCGCTCGGCTCGAGACGCGAGGGATCAGCGTCCGCCGGCCGCCTTGTACTGCTCCACGACCGAATGCGGGATCCGGCCACGCTTCGGCACGCCGACCTTGTTCTTGCCGGCCCACTCGCGAAGTTGGGCGATGTCATAGGGACGGTTGCTGCGCGACACCTCGGGCTTGGTGGAGCCGCCACGCTGACGGCTCGCGTGATCGATGAACGGCGCCAGCGCCTTGCTCAACTTGTCGAGGTTCTTGCTGCTGAGGTCGATGGAGTAGGTGACGCCCTGAAATGCGAATGCCACGGATTGCGCATCCGGGCTGCCGTCAATGTCGTCGCTGACTGTGGTGGTGATCTGCTTGGCCATTGCGGCGACGATAGCGAGTTGTCAGACCTCTCGTCCGGCATCATCAACTTTTGGCGACGAAATCGCCGATCGGCACGTCTTACGGCCGCGCCATGTGGCGTGGCGGTGACTAACCGCAATCATTGGGTGAGGACATCGTCCCGATGACGACCGTCGCCTCCAACTCGTCACATGCGGCGACCCGCGCGAGCAGTCCGTTGCGCGAGAAGATCTCGGTGGTTCGCTGCGCCTGGCACCGGCTGGTCTCGACGAGCACGTGGCCATCGGCTGCCAGCCAGTCGCGCGCGCAGGCGGCAAGACGTCGATGGATGTCCAGCCCGTCCGCGCCACCATCGAGTGCGGCGCGTGGTTCGTGCAGACGAGCCTCGGGCGGCAGCGTCGCAATTGCTCCGGTCGGCACATACGGCGTGTTGGCGACGAGGACGTCGACCCGCCCGCGCAGCCGCTCCGGCAATCCATCGTCGAGATCACCGAGGAACACGTGACCCCGTTCGGCGAGGTTCCCCCGCGCGCAGCGCACGGCCGCCGGATCGATGTCGGACGCATACAGTTCGATGGTGTCGACCGCGGCGAGGAGCGCCGCGCCGACAGCGCCCGAACCGCAGCACAGGTCGACGACGATCGATCGCGGACGGACCAGACGCGCGGCCTGCGCGACGAGCAGCTCCGTCCGGCGACGGGGGACGAAGACCCGAGGCTCGACGGCGATCCGCAGACCGCAGAACTCCGCCCACCCGAGCACGTGTTCGAGCGGCAGGCCGGCGACCCGCCGATCGACCATCGAGTCGAGCTCGGCCCGGGTGTGCGCCGCCTCGATCAGCAGACCGGCCTCCTCCTCGGCGAACACGCAGCCGGCGGCGCGCAACCTGACGGTGACGGCGGGATGGAAGATCTCGAGCAGGAACGTGGACATTCGACGCGCCTTTCGGCATGTCGCGGGTGGAGATCCAAAAATACACGCCGCGTCGCCGCGATCGACGTTCGTGGGCCAGGGCGGCAGGTGCCCGATGACACGTCGAGGGCCCGGGAATTCGCCTGCTCGCCCGACAACATTGACGCATGAGAGCACGAGCACGGAAAGACGCCCGCCTGACGCGCCTCGGCCTGACCGCTGCCGAGACCTCGGCGCTGGTGGGTGTGACGACGGTCGTCGAGGTTGCCGCCGGGACCATCCTGTACCGACAAGGTGCGGCGGGGCACCAGCTCGCGTGGATCGTCGACGGTGAGGCCGACGTCCTGCGCTTCGGTGACGTCATCGCCCGGGTCGGAGCAGGCGACGTCCTCGGCGAGGGCACGATGCTGGGCGCGCACGACGCGTGCAGTGCCGACGTCGTCGCCGCCACGGACATGACGGTCGCAGTCCTCTCGCAACGCGACTGGCAGGTGGCATCCTTCCGGGCGCCTTCGCTCGTCACCCGCTTGTTCGAACTGGCACTGGCCCGCGAACCGTCGCTCGTCGCCTGACGACGAGCTCGGTGCGCCGACCCGCACGCCGGCAGGGCGGGTCGGCGGCCGGACGACGGCGTCTCAGCCCACGGCATCGCGCAGACGCGCGTGCAGCGCGTCGAGCTGCTCGATGATCGCGTCGACGCTGCGCGCCCCGGCCTGGAAGATGGCGGTGCAGTTGACCGCGATCCATCCGAAGCCGAGGGCGCTGACCTCCTCCGCCCTGCGCACCACCCTGTCGAGGTCGCGGTAGAACGACTTGCCGTCCGCGTCGCGCGGTGGTGGCGCGAGCATCGCCTGCATCTCCACGGCGGCCGGGTCGCGACCCGCCTCGACGGCGTAACGACGGATCTCGTCGATCGCGCCGCGCACCTGCGCGTCGTCGCCGATCACGGATCCCATCCAGCCGTCGCCGAGCTCGCCGATCCTGCGGAACGCGGCCGGCACACTCCCTCCGATCCAGATCGGCAGCTGCGCGCCGTTCGGCGGCTTCGGCTCCATCGAGATCGCGTCGGCATGGAAGCGCTCGCCGCGCCGCTCGATGCGCTCCTCACCCCAGCAGGCGCGCAGCAGATCGATCGACTCGTCCATCAGCCGGCCCCTGCGGGAGAAGTCCTCGCCGAGCGCCGAGTACTCGGCCTGCTGCCAGCCGACGCCGACGCCGAGGCGCATCCGCCCACCCGAGAGGGTGTCGAGCGTGCTCACCTGCTTGGCGACGAGGATCGCCTGGCGCTGCGGGAGCACCAGCACCTCGGTGGACAGCCCGATGCGGCTGGTGACGGCAGCGATGAAGCCGAGGGTGACCAGCGCCTCGAGGATCGGCATCTGCGTCGGGTACATCGGCGCCCGGCGGGACTCCGTCGCGTAGCCCATCACGACGTGGTCGAACATCGCCAGGTCGTCGTAGCCGATCGCTTCGATCGCGGTTGCGAGAGCGAGAACCTTGGCAGGTCCCTCCCGGTAGGCCACGCTGGGGAACTCGACGGAGATCTTCACGGCCCTCGTCCTACCTCGTGCCGGCCGCCCGGCAGAACTCGTGGCGCCGCGCTCAGGCCTTGGTCAGCGAGCCGTCGGCGATCAGCGCGTCGAGCTGGCGGGTCAGCACCTTCGAGAACGAGGGATGGGTGAGCAGCCAGAACGTGTCGCGCTGGATGCCGTCGAGCACCAGCGCGCCGACGTCGTCGGGGTCCATCCCCTTGTCGAGCAGCGCCTGCACGCTCGCCCCCGCCTTGCCCTCTGCCGAGCTGTTGGCCTTCGGGGAGGCCTTGCTCGGCCGGTAGGTCACCGAGTGGCGGCTGATGTCGGTGTTGATCGGGCCGGGGCAGAGCACCGACGCGCGCACTGGGCTCTTGCGACCGCGCAGGTCGCGCTCGAGGGTCGTCATCAGCGCGACAGCGCCGTGCTTGGCGACGTTGTACGCGCCCATGAACCCGCCGCCGATCAACCCGGCCAGCGACGCCGTGGTGTTGATGTGACCCTCGCCCTGCTCCTCCATGATCGGCAGGAAGGTCTTCACGCCGTAGATCGGTCCCCACAGGTCGACGTCGATGATCCACCGCCAGTCGTCGAGGCGGATGTTGTGGGTGGGCGTGGGGATGCCGATCCCGGCGTTGTTGCACAGCACGTGCACCGCGCCGAACCGGTCGAGCGTGGCTGCCGCGAGCGCCTCGACGTCCTCCAGCTTGGACACGTCGCACGAGTGCCCTGCGACCTCCACGCCGCGCTGCGACAGCTCGTCGATCGTCGCGTCGAGCATCGTCCGATCGAGGTCGGCGAGCATCAGCTTCATCCCCGCCCCGGCGAAGGCCCGGGCGATGCCCCGACCGATCCCACTCGCCCCACCGGTGATGACCGCAACGCGTCCGTTCGTGTCCATCCGCGGAAGCTAGCGGAGCGCGCGCCTACGCGCCGAGGGAGGCGTAGACGCCGCGCAGGATCGTGTGGGCGCGGTCGTCGCCGACGGTGCCCTCGCCCATGCGGTTCATCACATACGCCATCGTCATCCCCGCGTCGACATCGTTGACGACGAGTGAGCCGCCCCATCCGCCCCAATAGCAGACCCGCTGGTTCGGGCTGATCGGGGCGCGTGGCGAGTTCAGCCCGTAGCCGACCCCGAACGTCACCCCGATGCCGAGGACGAGGTCGCGACCGGCCGCCTGCACGTCGAAGATCCGGTCGACGACCTCCTTCGAGAGCAGCTCGACGCCGCGGGCGGAGCCGCCCGCGGAGACGACGGACTGGGCGAGGGCGACGCCGCGGGCGTTGCCGTGACCGCCCGCCGCGGGGATCTCGGCGCGCCGCCACGGGATCTCCCACGACTGCTCGGCGACGAGGCGCGGGTTGGCGGCGCGGTACGGGATCGAGTCGCGATCGGGGGTGGCGCTGCCGTCCGCGCTGCCGTAGGTCAGCGGCGGCACGGGGATCACGAGGGCGACCCTGTGGTCGTGCTCCGGGCCGGTGCCGATGTGGAAGTCCGCGCCGAGCGGCTCGGCGATCTCCTCGGCGAAGAACCGGCCGACCGAACGACCGTCGACCCGCCGCACCACCTCGCCGACGAGGTTGCCCTGGCTGATCCCGTGGTACCCCGACTTCCAGCCGGGCTCCCACCACGTCGCCTGCTCGGCGAGCAGCGACGTGACCTTGTCCCAGTCGTACAGGTCGACACCGTCGAGGCGCTGGTCCCAGCCGGGCAGGCCTGCGGTGTGGGAGAGGAGGTGGCGCACGAGCACGTTGCCCTTGCCCGCGGCGCCGAACTCCGGCCAGTACCGCTCCACCGGCGCGTCGACGTCGACCAGCCCGCGACTGACCAGCACGAGCAGTGACAGGCAGCTCATCGTCTTGGTGGTCGAGAAGACGTTGATGATCGTGTCGCGCTCCCACGGGGTCGTCCCGGCGACGTCCTGGGTGCCGCCCCACAGGTCGACGACGAGCTCGCCGTCGATCGTCACCGCGACGGACGCGCCGACGTCGCCGTTGTGCTCGAAGTTCGCGGCGAACGCGTCCTTCACCGCACCGAACCCCACGCCACATTGCCCATCGATGTCGACCATCACGCCTCCTCGCGTCAGTCCGCTCAACGTATCCCGGCGCCCGCCGCCAACGAGCAGACTGCGGCGGTGGCGATCGTGCTGGCCCTCCTCGCGGCGGGGGTGTTCGGGGTCGCGGTCGCGTTCCAGCTGCACGAGGCGAGCGCGCTCGACACCGGCCAGACGCTGCGCCCGGGGATGTTGGTGCGCCTCGTCCGGCGGCCGCTGTGGCTCGTCGGGTTGGGTGGCGACGTGCTCGGGTTCGGGCTGCAGACGGCGGCGCTGAGCGTCGGTTCGCTGGTCGTCGTGCAGCCGGTTTTGACGACGGCGCTGCTGGTGTCGTTGGGCGTCGGGGCGCGCCTCGCGCGCAGGCGGCTGCGCGGGTGGGAGTGGCGAGCAGTTGCCGGGGTCGTCGGCGGGCTCGTCGTGTTCCTGCTCGTCGCCCGTCCGACCGAGCACAGCGACGCGGTGGCCAGCGCGAGGGGGTGGTGGACGGCGGCTGCGATCATCGTCGCCGTCGTCGGATTGGGCCTTGCCGCGGGGCGGCGCGCACAACTCACCAGTCGCGCGGTGATGTTCGGTTTCGCGGCGGCGTGGGCGGAGGCCATGATGGCCGTCGTGTCGAAGGCCTTCGGTGATCGTCTGGGTGACGGAGTGGTGGGCACCCTGTCGAGCTGGGAGCCGTACGCGCTCGCGGGCTGGGGCATGGTCACGCTCGTCGTCGTGCAGAGCGCGTACCAGATCGGGCTGCCGACGGTGACGCTGCCGATCACGACGGTGGTCGAGCCACTCGTCGCCACGACGATCGGCGTGGCGCTGTTCCACGAGCGGATCCACATCGGGCCGGAACGTGTGGTGCTGATCGTGCTCGCGCTGTCGCTGATGGTGCGCAGCCTGGTGGTGCTGGCCCGGGATCCGGCTCAGGTCCGGCCCGACCGCCAACCGGCGCAGGACCCGCTGTGATCATCCCCGCCGCGCGCCTCGTGTTCGGCGACGACGATCGCGCCGAGATCCTCCGCCGGGTCGACGAATCGTTGCGCACCGGCAACCTCACGCTCGGCCCCAACGGGCGTGAGCTCGAGGCCCTGTTCGCCAAGCGCCACGACGCTCCCGTCGCGATCGCGACGAGCAGCGGGACGAGCGCGCTGGAGATCATCCTGCGGTCGATCGGTGTCGAGGGCAAGGAGGTGATCGTCCCGGCGAACACGTTCTTCGCCACCGCGGCCGCGGTGATCCACGCCGGTGGCAGCGTGCGGTTCGCGGATGTCGACGCGTCGACGCTCGCGCTCGACGTCGCCTCGGTCGAGGCGGCGATCACGCCGCGGACGGCCGGTGTGCTGCACGTCCACATCGGCGGTCTGGTCAGCCCGGCGATCATCGCGATCGCCGAGCTGTGCCGTGCCCGCGGGCTGTGGCTCGTCGAGGACGCCGCCCACGCCCACGGTTCGTCGCTGGACGGCCGCTCGGCCGGGACCTTCGGCATCGCCGGCGCGTTCTCGTTCTACCCGACGAAGGTCGTCACCAGCGGCGAGGGCGGGATGATCGTGACCACGGACGAGCGGATCGGCGAAGACGCGGCGCTGTACCGCGACCAGGGCAAGGCCCGCTTCCTCGGCGGCGAGCACATCAGGCTCGGCCATGCGTGGCGGATGTCGGAGGTGCACGCCGCGATCGGGGTGGTGCACCTCGCCAGGCTCGACGAGTTCATCGAGCGCCGCAACGCCGTCGCCGCGACGTACACCCGGGAGCTCGCCGGCGTCCACTGGATCACCCCGCTCGCACTGCCGCCCGGCTGCGTCTCGAACTTCTACAAGTACGTGACGCTGCTCGACCCCGGCATCGACAGGGCCTCGTTCAAGCAGGCGCTGCGCGAGCGTGGCGTGTCGCCGAGCGGCGAGGTGTACGCCACCCCGCTGCACCACGAGCCGGTGTTCGCGGGCGTCGATCACGGTCCGCTGCCGGTCGCAGAGGACGTCTGCGCGCGCCAGGTGTGCCTGCCCTTGCATTCCGACATGACCGACGAGGAGGCGATGTTCGTGGTGTCGAGCGTGACGGAGGTGCTCGGTCACCATGGCTGAGTCGTTGCGGATCGCGATCACCGGTGGGTCGGGGTTCATCGGGTCGAACGTGGTCGACGTGCTCGTCGACGCCGGTCACTCGGTGGACGTGCTCGACGTGCGGCGGCCGCACCGACCCGACGTCGGCTTCCACCCCCTCGACATCACCGACGTCGACTCGCTCACCGCGGCGTTGCGCGGCGTCGACGTCGTGTTCCACCTCGCCGCCGTGTCGAACATCAACGACGCGTTCGCCCGTCCGCTCGACTGCATCGCGATCAACGTCGCGGGGACCACCAACGTCTGGGAGGCGGCGCGCCGCTGCGGGGTGGGGCGGGCGGTGCTGGCCAGCACGGTGTGGGTGTACGCAGGCGCCGAGGGGCTCGGGCCGCTCGACGAGGAGACGCCGTTCCACCTGCCGAGCGCCGGGCACATCTACACCAGCTCGAAGATCGCCGCTGAGATGATCGTGCACAACTACGCAGAGCTGTACGGCCAGCAGTTCACGATCCTGCGCTACGGGATCCCGTACGGGCCGCGGATGCGCGACGAGCTCGTCATCCCGCTGTTCCTGCGCCGCGCCCTCGACGGTCTGACGATCACGATCAACGGCGACGGCAGCCAGTTCCGCAACTACGTCTACGTCGCCGACCTCGCCGACGCCCACCTGCGCGTGCTCGGCCCGGAAGCCCGGAACGAGGTGTTCAACCTCGAGGGCACCGACGCGGTGTCGGTGCGCAGGCTGGCCGAGACCGTGCGCGCGCTGGTCGGCGACCAGGTCGAGATCGAGTACGTGCCTGCTCGCTCGGGTGACTACGCGGGGAAGACCGTCTCGGCGGACAAGGCGCAGCGCGTGCTCGGCTGGTCGGCGACGACACCGTTCGACGAGGGGATGCGCAAGACGTTCGCCTGGTACCTGGAGCACCGCGCCGGCCGGATCGCGACCGGCGGCGAGTAGCAGCATGCTCGTCCGGCACCCTGGCGGACGTGACGCGATCATGGGCGCGAGCGGCGCGGCGATCCTCGCCCACCTGTTGCCGAGCGTGCTCGTGCTCGGCCAGTGGAGCCGGTTGAGGTCCGCGTTCGGGCGGACGTGCGTGTGGCGCGGCTCGGCTACCCGGCAGCAGGCGGCGCTGACCTTCGACGACGGTCCCGCACCCGAGACCGAAGCCGTGCTCGACGCGCTCGACGAGCTGGGGCTGCGGGCCACCTTCTTCTGCCTCGGCAGCCAGGTCGCGCGCTTCCCGTCGCTCGCGCGGGAGATCGGCCGCCGCGGTCACGAGGTCGCGACGCACGGGCACGTGCACCAATCCCACCTGCGCCACAGCCCGGGGTGGGTGGGCGCCGACCTGCAGCGGTCGATCACCGCGATCGTCGACGCAGGGTTGCCCGGGCCGCGCTGGTTCCGCCCGCCGTACGGCCACGTCAGCAGCGCCACCGTGGTGCACGCACGTCGCGCCGGGCTGCCGGTCGCCCTCTGGTCGAGCATGGGCCGGGAGTGGGCGGAGCCGTCGGGGAGCGCCGTCGCCGCCCGGGTCGGGCGATCCCTGGCGTCCGGGTCGATCGTGCTCCTCCACGACACGGACGTCTCCAATCCGCCCGGCACGCATGCGCTGGTGATCACTGCGCTGCCGCAGATCGCCGCCGAGCTGGCCGGCCACCAGCTGGCCGCCGTCCCGATCAGCGAGCTGTTCGCGCCGAGGTGACGACCCGCAAGGTGTTGATCCTGTCCGGTCGGTTCGGAAAGGGCCACGACACCGTCGCCGACGCAACGGCGGTCGCGCTGGCTCCGCTCGACGTCGAGTGCCGGATCGTCGATGCGATCACGTTGCTGGGCAGGTCCGGCGCCGCCGTGGGGGAGGGGGTCTTCCGGGCGATGCTGTCGAACGCACCGCTCTACGACGCGCTGCACTTCAGCCAGCTGCGCACCGGCGGGCGCCTGGCACGGTGGATGGACCGGCGGGCCGCTGCGGCGATGGCGCCGCGGTTCCGCGCCGAGGCCGACCGGTTCCCGCCCGACCTGATCGTCTCCGTGTTCGCCACCGGGGCGGCCGCGGCGGCGGAGTACAAGGCCGACCATCCGCACGTGGTCACGGCCGTGTTCATCACCGACACCTACGCGCACCGGTTGTGGGTGCACGACGGCACCGACCTGTTCCTGACCACCTCGGCGATCGGCGCGCGCGCCGTGCAGGCCTTCCGGCCGCGGGCCCGGGTCGCCGTCGTCACCCACCCGACCCGGCCGGTCTTCTACACGCCGCCGAGCCGGGCCGAGGCGCGGGCCGCGCTCGGCGTGCCCGCCGGCGGGCGCTGCGTGCTGATGATGTCCGGCGCGTGGGGGATCGGACCTCTCGCCGAGTGCGCGGCAGCGCTGGCCGCCGCGGACATCACCGTGCTCGCCGTCGCCGGCAGCAACCGCCGTCTCGCCCGCGAGCTGGCCGGGCTCGCGGCGCGGGACGCGCGCGTCGTTCCGTTCGGCTTCACCGACCGCGTCGCCGAGCTGATGGCGGCGAGCGATGCGGTGATCACCTCCTCGGGAGACACGTGCCGCGAGGCGCGGGTGGTCGGCCGTCCGCTCGTGCTGATCGACGTCGTGCCGGGGCACGGCCGCGAGAACCTGATGCACGAGCTGGAGCTCGGCGGGGCGATCGTCGTCAGCCCGGAGCCAGGCCTGCTCGTCGACGCCGTCGAGGCCCTGCTCGACGAGCCGCACGACCTCCCGCCCGAGACCAGCCCTGCGCAGTGGGAGCACGAGTTGCGCGCGGCCCTGGCGACGGTCGGGTTCCGCTGACCCGTGACGGCGGGACGTGCGCCGGGGGTTCTGGTCGCATCCGGAAGCGTACGTAGCGTTCCGGTCGCGACCGGTTGCATCATCACGGATGAAAGGTTCGTGACCCCGACGACTCGGTGACCGCGACCTGAACGGTCAGCCGCGGTTCCAGCGCAGCGAGAGGACCAGCGCGGCGCAGGCGAGGATCGCCCCGGCGACGACGAACCACACGCTGATCTCGCGTTGCTCACGCTGGTCGTGGATGTCGCTGGGCAGCTTGGCGAACACGTTGCGCAACTGGTCGGCGTCCTGCGCCTGGTAGTAAGTGCCGCCGGTCGCGGCGGCGACCGCTTTCAGCGTCGCCTCGTCCCGGTCGAGGAAGTTCCGCCCGCCGCCACCGCCGCCACCGCCGCCTCCCCCGCGTCCGACACCACCACCGCCGCCCCCTGGACCGTCGAAACCGCCCGCCCCGAGCTGCGCGGCCGAGCAGACCATCGGCGCCGGGTTGTCCGTCCCGAAGCCGATCGTGAACACCCGCACCCGCCGCGCCGCGGCCTGCTTGGCGGCGTCCACCGGGGAGATGCCGCGGGTGTTCGCGCCGTCGGTGAGCAGTACGACGATGTCCGGCTCGTAGCCGCCGGGTGGCACCGGCGCAGGCGTCGTGTCGGGCGGCACCGTGGACCGGGGCGCGCCGTTGGGATCGAAGCCGCCTCCCTCGTTGGCCTGGGCCTCGACGTCAGGACCGATCGGGGCGACGTCCGGGTTCTCGGAAGCGATGGCGTCGAGTGCCTGCAACGTGGCCGCGCCGATCACCGTGCCGCGCGCCGTCGTCAGCCCGTCGATCGCCTTCGTCAACGCCCCCTTGTCCGTCGTCGGGGCGACGACGAGCTGCGCGAAGCTCGCGAACGCGACGAGGCCGATCCGCGTGCCGGCGACCTGGTTCTTGACGAACTCCTTCGCCGCGTTCTGCGCCGCGGTCAGGCGGTTGGGGTCGACGTCGGTCGAGCACATCGAGCCCGACACATCGAGGGTGAGGATGATCGAGGTCTGGCTGAGCGGGACGCTCTCCGAGATCTGCGGGCGGGACGTGGCGAAGGCCAGCACGGCGATGGCGGCGATGAACAGCCCGATCGGAACATGCCGGCGCCAGCGCGAGCGCCGCGGCAGCGCCAGGCGGATGAGGGCGACGCTGGAGTAACGCACGGCGCGCTTGCGGCGCCGGCGCAACTGCCACAGGTACCCGCCGATCAGCAGCGGCACGAGCACCAGGGCGGTGAGCGCGAGCGGGTTCGCGAAGGACATGGCTACACCAACCTCCCGAACCACATCATCGACATCACGCCGCCGATGAGCAACAGCAGCGTGCTGATCCCGGCGAACAGTGCGGTCACCTCGGTCTTCTTCGGATCGGTCACGCTGCGCAGGTCGATGTGCTTGTAGATCTGGGCGAGCGTCGCTGCGTCCTGCGCGTTGTAGTACTGGCCGCTGGTGGTCGTGGCGATCTGCGTCAGCGCCGGCTCGTCGAGAGCGGTCGCCACGCTGAACCCGCCGATCTGCAGCACCGTGCCCTGCGCGCTGCCGATCCCGATCGGATAGATGTGCACGCCGGCGGTCGAGGCCAGCTGGGCCACGGCGTCGGGATCGGGACCCGAGGTGTTCTCGCCGTCGGACAGCAGCACGATCGCCGACGAGCCGTAGTAGCCGATGTCGATGTTGGCGATGTCGTCGGGCGACGCGTTCTCGGGCAGGGTCAACG
>JBBQTN010000143.1:0-13713 GCA_038213195.1 Acidimicrobiales bacterium
GACGCGACGTCGATGCTCGTCACCGCACGTTGCACGATGCGATCAGCTGGTCCTACGACCTCCTCGATGGTGACGAACAGGAGTTGTTCGCAGCGCTGGGGGTGTTCGCCGGCCAGTTCGATCTGAGCGCTGCGGAGGCGATCTGCGATGGCGACGTGGTCGACCTGCTCCCCCGCCCGACGCAGCGGTCGATGCTTGCGGTGCGCCGACCGACGGAGGGTGGCATCCGCTACGAGCTGCTCGAAACGCTCCGCGAGTACGGACGACAACAGCTCGACGATCAGCAACGAGTCCATCTCATGACCGCCCATTCCCGGCACTTCGCGTGGTTGGCCGGCTCGATCGGACGGGAGCTGCAGAGTCCGTGCGAGCGCGACGCCGTGCGGAGCGCGAACCGTACGTTCGCCGACCTGCGCGCGGCGCAACGGTTCGCGCTGGATGCCGAGGATTACGGCACCGCGTTCGATCTGATCTGTTCTGTCCGCGAGTACGCGATGCGGGCGATGCGCTACGAGATCTTCGGGTGGGCCGACAGTGCCTGCCTCGCAGGCGGCGCCGACGATCCGCTGCAACCGACCGTGTCGGGGATGAGCGCCTACGGCGCCTGGGTGCGCGGCGAGTTCGACACGGCGGAGTCGACTGCGCTCTCGGCCCGCCAGGCAGAAGCGGCCGCTGGCCTTCCGCCGTCAGGGCTTGCAGAGCGGGTGCTGGCCAACGTGTATTCGACCACCGGTCGGATCCGAGAGGGCATGGCGGAGATGTGCAGGTTGGTCGAGGTCGCCGAATCGTCGGGCATCGCTTCCCGCCTGGCCCACGCGTACTACATGCGATCCGTGGTGGCAAGCTCGGTCGACGACCTCGACGAGGCGAGCGAGTTTGTCGTCCGGGCCCAGGAGGTGGCGCGCCGAACCGGCAGCCCGACCGATCTCGCCTCGGCGTGGGTGGCCCAGGGCTTTGCGGCTCGCGACGACGACCTCGGCGCGCTCGATGCGTTCGCCACGGCTGACCGACTGGCCCGGTCGGCAAGCAACCGGTGGATGAGTGCGTTCGCCCGCACCGAGGCGAGTTGCCTCCTCGTCCTGCACGGCGACGCTGTCGCCGGGTGCGAGGGCCTGGCCGACGTGGTCGACGTCTGGTACCGAGCCGGCGAGTGGGCGCAGCAGTGGCACACGCTGTCGCGCTGTCTGATCGCGCTCGAACGGATCGGTCAGTACGAGGTTGCCGCCCAGGTGCTGGGCGCGATCGAGGCGCACACGGCGATGGGTGGCCCGCCGGTCATGGGGACCTTGCGCACCGCTGCCTTCGAATCGCGCGATGCGCTCATCTCCTGTCTCGGCGAGGCCCACGCCCGCGACGAGCGCACCGTCGGAGCGTCGCTGCCGGTGGCAGCACTCGTCGGTCGAGCGCGTGCCGCCCTGCTCGGACGCCCGATCGAGAGGTGAGCCCGACCCGGACGTGAGTCCGATCGAGGTCAGGAGTGGACGCAGCGGTCGAGGTCGGCGTGGAGATGTGCGGCGAGTTCGGCGCGTCCTGGCGTACACCATCGATGAACCTCGACTCACGACGACGCATGAACGCCAGGGCCCAGGAGACACAGACCGGGGACACCGCCGATCCCGCCGTCGTGCACGATCCGACCGCGTGGTCGAACGCATCCGGGGTCGAGCCAGTGGTAGCTCGACCGGCGGCCCACACCACCGTGTCAAGAATCGACGGAGGTCCACCGCGGTCTGCACCACGCCGAGATCCGTCGGTGCTGGACGGCTCGGTGGGGATATCAGTCGATCGATGTGATGCCGCGTTGGCGACGAGGTGCGCCAGCGCGCTCCTCGGTTCGTGCTGCCGTGCGGCGAGCGCCTCGGTATCTGCTCGCTCGACGTTCGGTAGGTCCTACCGATGCGACCGGCCCGCACCCGGCAGATCATCGACACGACGGCTCGTCTCCCGGCGAGCCGGCGGCGAACGGGCCGATCGACGAATCAATCGTGGCTCGGCACCGCCCGCCGAACCGGCGAAGGAGTTCCCGCAATGTTCCCGATGCACCCCGATCACGAGATGGTGATCGTCAGACAGCGCCGACGGGAGTTGGAGCGCGCTGCCGAGACGTGGCGCTTGGTTCGCCAAGCACTCGACGCGACGGAGCGCAACAGTCGATTCGTGCAACTACCGGCGGCTGGCCCGACCACGGTGCTCGGCGCCGCCGTAGAGCCACACGGGATGGGGCCTCTGATGCAACTCCAGAAGTGGCGAGGTCGCCGCTCTCGACAAGCGCTGGTGCGCGTGCCGTCCGATCACACCAACCCCGACGAAGGAGAACCCCGATGCCTACCCCCACAGTCATGCCAGCCATCACTCACGTCGCGCTGACCGTCTCGGACGTTTCGAGCAGCGCGACCTGGTACACGAGAGTCCTCGGCACCGAGCCGGTGCTCGACGAGCACACCGGATCCTTCCGTCACGTCGTCTACCAGCTCGGCGAAACCCTGCTCGGGCTGCACGGGTTCGACGAGCTGACCTCCACGGAGCCCTTCGCCGAGCGCAGGCCGGGTCTCGATCATGTGGCCTTCGGCTGCATCGATCGCGACCAGCTCGTGGCATGGGCAGCCCGGCTCGACGAACTCGGTGTCGACCACGGCGGCATCCTCGACTCCGACTACGGCTCCGGCCTGGCGTTTCGTGATCCCGACAACATCGCACTCGAGTTGTTCGCCCCGCCGGAGGGGCCGAGCGCATGAAGTCGAGGACCATCCGGGTGCAGCGATACCCCTCTGCACATCTGCTCCTCTGCGAGAGCCGGCACGAGCACCACCACGATCCAACGAGAAGGACAGCCAATGGAAGGAACGAGAGCATCAATATGAACACATCGATCGATGAACCTCGTCGAAACGCCTTCGACAGACGCCTCCACCCCCCGGCGATGAGGCGAAGGAGACGACTCGGCACGCCGCGATGGGTCCGTTCCGGCGTCGCGGCGTTGGCGCTCGGGTCGGCACTGCTGTCGGCATGCGCCTCCGCCGGCGCGGCGCAGTCGCCCCCCACGCTCGTGGCGACGACGCCGGCCGGATCCACGACGCCGTCCGCTTCGACCACGTCCGGCCCGACCACGCCCGGCTCTACTACCGGGGAGGACCACCACGATCACGACGCGACGATCAGCCGCGCCGATCGCGCCGCAGCCCAATTGGCAACGGCCGGCTACCAGGACGTGAAGACTGCAGAAGCGCACGGCTGGGCCAGTTCACTCGACAATCTCGGCTGCTTCCAGGACGCTGCGCTCGGCGGGATGGGAGTGCACTACATCAACCAGGCGCTGATGGACGGCAAGGTCGACATCACCAAGCCCGAGGCCCTGGTCTACGAGCTCGACGCCAACGGCAAGATCGCCGGCCTCGTCGCTCACGAGTACATCGTGCCGATCGAAGCATGGACGTCACCGACGCCGCCCAGCCTCTTCGGCGTCAGCTTCCACCGCCACCCCACGTTGCCCCTGTGGGTGCTGCATGCCTGGCTGTGGAAGGACAACCCGACCGGCATCTTCCAGGACTGGAACCCTGCAGTGCGCCAGTGCCCGAGCAACGTGCCGATCTTCGGTGTGGACCGACCGCTGCCGCCCGGATCGTCAACGACGACCACACCCACCACTCCGACCTCACCGTACGGGTGAGCCCGTCGCCGTTGCTGGGGCGATCCGTTGGGGGCTGTGCAGTGGCGCAACTCGCAGCTCGCCACGGCGCCAACGCTGCGATGATGGTGGATGTGGCGTTGACCTGGCCGCTCACCGCGCGCAGTGCCCTGTTCGAGCGACTCGGTCGCGCCTACCTGGAGGACCACACCGGAGGTGTGGTCCTCACCGGTCCGGCAGGCGTGGGCAAGACGCGACTCGGTGAGGAACTGCTCCGTTCGGCGACCGCGCAACCGACGGCTCGTGTCGTGGGGCATCCTGCGACCGCGACGATCCCGCTGGGAGCTCTCGCCCATCTACTCCCGGCCACGCTGACGCACGAACTGGGGATCGGCGACGACGATCGGTCAGCGATGTTCCATCGCGCTCGCGAGCACCTTGCCCACCGCTCCGACGGCGAACGGCTGCTGTTGCTGATCGACGACGTCGACCTGCTCGACCCGACATCGCTGGCGTTGCTGCTCCCTTTGACGATCGAACGACAGGTCTTCCTGGTCGCCACGATCCGCGCCGGGCGACCAATGCCGTCGGTCATCGCCGCACTGCTCAAGGACGGATACCTGACGATCGAGCAGGTGCCGGAGCTGCGCGCCGACGAGGTTGCCACGCTACTGCACCGCGTGCTCGACGGTCCGGTGGACGCCGAGACCTCTTCTCGTCTCGCCACATGGTCGGGGGGCAATCTGCAGGTGCTGCGCGAAATCGTGCACCGGTCGGTGGAACAGGAGACCCTGCGGTGCGTCGAAGGTGTGTGGCACCTGACGCAGCTGCCGACATCGGTGACGTTGGACGAGCTCGTCACGGCGCACCTGGCCGGCATCGACGACGACGAACGTCAGGCACTCGACCTGCTCGCGGTCGCTGGAGCACTTGGGCTCGCAGACCTCGAGCAGCTGTTCGGAACGGACGTCGTCTCGTCGCTCGATCGGCGAGGGCTGCTGCGCATCGGCAGCGACGGGCGGCGCACCCGGACAACGCTGAGCCATCCGATCTACGGCGAGATCATCCGCCAACGGATGAGCGTGCGGCGCACCCGGGAGCTGCAGCGGGTGTTGGCCGATTGCTTGGACGCGCACGGCGCCCGCCGACGTGAAGACCCCACTCAGCTGGCATCGTGGCGCTTGGAAGCCGGCGGTGACGTGGACGTCGACGTCCTGGTCAACGCGGCGCGTGTGGCGCTGCTCGGACGCGAGGGCGCTCTCGCCAAGCGGCTTGCGCGGGCAGCACGCGACCGCGGCTGCGCCCACGACGCGGCCATGATCGACGTCGAGATCGCCGCTCTCGACGGTGACGTCGTGGCGATCGAACGGGCCGTCGCTGTCGCACTGGATGAGCCGCAGCTGCCACAGAGGGACAGGTCGCACCTCGCGCGCCGGCTGTCGAGCGCACGGTTCTGGAACGGCGACCTCGACAACGCGCTGACCGCATTGAGCGACGCGGAGGGGGCGCTGACCGACGCCGGTCCAGTAGCTGCCGTACGGGCTCATCGCGCCCTGCTACTGGCCAACAACGGCCGACCCCACGCCGCGCTCGAGATCGTCGACGACATCGGCGACGTCACCGATCCACGGGTGCGCGTCGACGTGGCCATCGCACGCAGCATCGGCTCGACCAGCATTGGGCACTTCAGGGCTGCGATCGACGCAGCTCGCGAAGGGGCGCAGATCCAGTCCGGACTGCCGGATTGGCAGGCGCGTCGTGGCATGGCCGCCCACCTCCTCAACGAGGCCCATGCCCTGCTCTACAGCGGACACTTCACCGAAGCGAGGTCCCTGCTCGACACGGCGCTCGCCGGCGCACGTTCCGCAGGCGCCCGTGCCGCGATCGTGTGGCTGGAAGTCGTGCTCGGCGAGACCGAGCGCGACTCGGGCCAGGGGCGCCTCGCTGTGGAGCACTTCACCGCTGCAGCGCAGCTCGCCGAGGTTGCAGGGCAGAGCGCAGCGCTCGTCTGGGCACTCGTCGGGGTCGCCCAGGGGCACCTGCTGCTCGGCGAGCGTGATCCTGCAGCCGCAGCCCTTGCCAGGGCCGACGAGCACACCAGTCCGGTGGCCACCTCCTGGTCGACTCGCGAGCGCGCCAGGGCGTGGTTGATGGCCTGCGACGGCGACCTGCCCGCCGCTCGCCGCCTGATCAGGCGCGTCGCCGATGTCGCCTGTGACGAGGGGATGGCGAACTTCGAGTGTGGTGTCGTCCACGATCTCGTCCGCTTCGGCGATCCGAATGGTGCCGTCGAGCGGCTCACCGCACTCGAGGGCCTCGTGGAAGGTCCGTACGTGCGGGCCCTGGCGACACACGCGCGAGCCGCAGCGGCCAACGATGTCGAGCTGTATCGCAACGCCATCGCCCAGTTCGTCTCGATGGAGTGCCTGGTGCTCGGCGCCGAGGCGGCGACGGAGTTGGCGGCACTGCATCTACGGGCGGGACGAACGCGCGACGCCGCCGCAGCCGGTCGCCAGGCGCGCAGCCTGGCCGAGGCTGCTGGAGGCGCGCGGACGCCTGGCCTGCTCTTTGCCGACGGCTTCGAACCCCTGTCGAGTCGAGAGCGCGAGGTGGCGCTCCTCGCAGCTGCCGGCTCCTCCAGCAAGGAGATCGCCCATCGGCTGTTCCTTTCGAAGCGGACCGTCGACTCCCACCTCAATCGCGTCTACCGCAAGCTCGGGGTGACCGGGCGCGAGGAGCTGAGCGCTGCAGTGAACCCGTCGGAACCACTCGAGCACCGATGACGACTGATCGCGGTCATAATCGCCACGGGTCTTGCGTACGGTTCGACGCCGGTTCGGTACACGGTGCCGATGCTGTGGCGGTTGCGGATGGCGACGATGACAGTACTGGCGGACGCGTTGACGGAGACCCATGAGCCCTGATGACATCAAGGAAGTGACCACACGCTGGAACACGGCGGCCGCGCAGACGCATCTGTTCCACCTCGCGATCGCCGAGCACCTCAGTGGTCCGCTGAGGTTCCGCAGTGAACGCGCCAGTTGGATCATCGATGCAGTGACCTGCCTGTCAGCTGTGCTCGAACGCCCCGGCACCTTCGCGTCGACCGCCGCAGATCTCCTCGCCCAGAGGCCGTACGTGACGATGGACGAGCTGACATCCGAACGCGCCGCACTGATCGCCGCGCTCGAGGCCCTGTGCGGTCCACTCGACGACACGGCCCTGCAGTCCTGGAACCTCGCCATCGGACTGTTCGCCGAGTTCATCGCGGCGAACGGCCTCCACCCCTTCGGTGGCGGCGACGTCCGGCCGCCACTGGACGTCGCGACGCACGGCACGGATCGTGCCGACGATGCTCGGCATCGCCACCCAGATGCCAATCGAGGTGATTGGGCGAGGCGCTCGAACGGTTGAGGCGAACCGAGTTGGTGGTGGGCGGCGAACCCGTCGAACCGCGGAGCAGCACGTGTGCGCAGTTCGCTGGCCGCCGCGGCCCACACTGTCGGGGAACGAATCAGCAGATCGCCCGCGAGCTGTCGTGCAATGCGGTCACGGTCGGCAAGTGGCGGACTCGGTTCGCGGCCAAACGGTTGGGACGGGTTGATTGATGAGCCGCGGCCGGGTCAGCCGCGCAAGGTCACTGACGACATGGTCGAGCAGGTGATCGTGGCGACGTTGGAGTGGTCGCCTGATGATCGTTCGACGCAGTGGGCGACCCGGTCGATGGCGGCCAAGGTCGGGTTGAACCAGACCGCGGTGGGGCACCGGCTGGTGGGACAACAAAGCGAGCACCACCAGCGGAACAGCCCGCCTCACACGACGACTCGAAGCCCTCGGACACCGCGTCACCATCGAACCCGCCGCCTGACACACCGAACCACACCTCAACTCTCGGGGCTTCGCCCCGACCTTGACGCGCCCACGAACACGAACACGAACAACTCAAGAATTCACGTCTGACTGGTTCTGGTCTGAGCGGCGAGCGACGGGCGTTCGGTACCGGCCGATCTCTACGACGTCGTGATGTTGTGGCGCACGGCGTAGGCGGCGGCTTGGGTGCGGTTGCCCGACGCCGTCTTCTGGAGGATCGACCGTACGTGGTTGGCTGCGGTGTTCGGGCTGATGAACAATGTCGCAGCGATCTCCCGGTTCGACCGGCCCACCGCCACCAGCTTCAGCACCTCCACTTCGCGGGGCGTCAGCCCGTCGGGCAGCTCCGCCGGGACCGGCGCCCCCGGCGCCGCGCCCGCCGCGCCGGCGCCCTGCACTTGGACGAAGAGCTGGCCGATCAACTCGGCGATTGACGCGGCGCGGGCCAGGTGCTCGTCGGCGCCGGCATCGTCGCCGCGCCGGGCGAGCATCTGCGACCACGTCTGCTCCAGCCGCGCCCGCCACACCGGTGAGCCGCTGCGCTCCACCAGCGCCAGCGCGTCGAGGACCAGCTTGTCGGCCTGGTCGGGCCGGCCGGCCAGCTCGGCGAGCCCGGCGCGCAGCCGGTCTGCCGGGCCGGCGCACGCGCTGAAGCCGGCTGCCAGCGTATGCCCGGCGAACCGGTCGAGCTCGGCCAGCAGCACCGGCGCGTTGGTCGCGTCGTCGAGCAGCAGGCACGTGTCGGCCAGGAACGACAGCGCCACCGGCCAGAGGTTGTCGCGAGGCACCGAGCGAAACCCGTCGGCCGCCAGCTCGGCAATGGTGCCGCGTGCCTCGTCGGCCAGGCCGAGCTCGGCGTACGCCAGGGCCAGGCCGGGGCGCCACACCGGTTGGCTCGATGACTGCGTGCGCAGCAGCTGCAGGGTGGGGCGTATCTCCTCCAACCGGCCCTGCTCGCGCCGGATCAGGAACATCTGCAATCCATAGATGCCGGCGTTCGGCAGCGTCGGCTCGTCGGCGCCGATGCGTTCGGCTCCCTCGATCGAGCCCTCGGCATCGTCGAAGCGCCCGTCGGCCAGGGCCAGGATGGAGTCGAACACCTCGCACTGGAAGCGGAACAGCACGAAGCGGAACGCCATCGCCCGTTCGCGGTGGCGGGCGATGGTCTCGCGAGCGGCCGCCAGGTCGCCGAACTCGAGGAGCACACGCGTGCGGTTGCCCGTCGCCCACATCGATCGCCAGATGTCGCCCGTCGCCAAGGTCAGACGCTCGAGCTCGTACGATAGGTCGAGAACCGTCCGCGGATCGGTGAGCACGATGGTGGCCGCCTCCAATGCCACGACCAGCGCGTCGTCGTCGCCGACGCGTCGCGCTTCGTCCAACGCCGCGAGTGCGATGCTTTCCGCACCTGGCCGGCCGGCCAACTGCTCGGCTCGCGCTAGCGCGCCGCGCACGCGGGCCCGCATCGCGCTGTCGGCGTCGCCGCACGCCCGTAGCACCTCGTCGAGCATGCGCACTGCGTCCATCGACGCGTTGTAGCTGTGCGCGACGTGGGCCGCCTGCTCGAAGCCGATCGCCGCCTGGGCCGTCAACGCCACCTCCCCGGTGAGCGACGCTGTCTCGTACGCCTCCACCCACACCCGTATCGCTTCCAGCACGCGACCCGACCGCTCGAGCAGGTCGCCCAGGTCGACGAGCAGCGACGCCCGGTCGACGGTGCCGCCAGGCACCACGGCGAGCACCGTGCGCAGCACCGACGCCGCCTCGTCGTAGGCCGCTGTACGGCGCGCGTGGTTCGCCGCCCGGCGGCCGTAGTACACCGCCTTGTCGCGCCCACCCACCGCGGCCGCCGCCGAGAAGTGCCAGGCCAGCTCGGCCAACACGCCGCGCCGATCGGCCTCGTGGATGTGCTCTAACGCCCGCGCCAGTCGCAGGTGCAGGCCCGACGACGTGAGCGCCGCCAGCGGCTCCGACACAGCGTCGCGCAGCAGCGCGTGCGCGAACTGGTACGACGGCTCGGGCCCGTCCAGCTCCTGCACCAGCCCCGTGCCCACCAGCTCGCCGAGTGCCGCCGCGACCAAACCAGTGTCGAGCCCGCTCGCTTCGCGCAGCACGGTGAACTCCACCCGGTTCGACACCGTCGCCAGCAGCCGGGCCACCTCGCGCGCCCCTTCGGGCAGGCGCTGCAGCCGCGCTGACACGACCTCGCGCACGCTGTCGGGCACGGCGGCGTCGGCGTGCTCGTCGGTGCCGGCCAGCTTTCACACCAGGAACGGGTTGCCGCCGGTGCGGGCCGCGACGGTCTGCGCCCGCGCACCCAGGTCGCTCGCCGACGTCACCGTGGCTAGCAGCTCGCGGACGCCATCCACATCGAGGCCCGCCAGCTTGATCCGCTCCGTCGACTCGACCCGGCGCAGGTCGGCCAGCACCGATGCCAGCGGCTCGGTCACCTCGTCGTCGGCGTCGCGGAACGTGCCGATGATGAGCACCCGTTCGACGGGTGCCGTGCGGGCGAGGTAGCGCAGCATCACCAGCGTCTGCTGCCCGGCCCAGTGCAGGTCGTCGAGTACCAGCACCACCGGCGCCAACATGGCCGCCGCAGCCAACACGGCGCGGATCGCGGCGAGCAGCCGCTGCCGTTCCGATTCCGGGTCGAACGGCGCCGGGCGCTCCAGCCCGGCGACCAGGCGCTCCACCTGCGGTACCAGCGTAGCTAAGTGGCCCAGCTCAACGCGCAGCTCGGCCAGCGCCTCCGGCGGTAATCGGCGTACCAGCTGCTCGGCGACCATCACCCACGGCTGATACGGCACCGCCAGCTCGGCATCGGACACCCCGCTCAGCACCACCGCCCCGGCGTCGTGACACTCGCCGGCGAACTCGGCCGCGAGGCGCGTCTTGCCGGCGCCCGCCTCGCCGCCCACGAGCACGGTTGCGTGTCCACCGTCCACGACGTGCGCCCACTGGCGCGCCAGCCGGCCCAGCTCGTCGCGGCGGCCGACGAACGGCCTCGCCGACGGGCGCCCCAGTATCGCCGGGAACGGCCAACGGTGTCGCTCGTCCTGGCCGGTGGCATGCCGATCCACGGCCGCCTCCCTGCGTCGTAACTGCGGAGCACAAACTCCCTGGGCAGAAATGACTATACGCCCGGCGCCCGGGGGCTCCCCTCCCGATATTGCGAACGGCTAATCCGGGTCATGACACGATGCCACTGCCGTCGTACGGTGCAGAGGACGACATGACAGCGCCGCCGGGCCCGCCCCGACGGACTAGGAACGAAAGGACCGACGATGGGGCTCTACGTCATCGAACGAGACTTCCTCGACGGTCTCGACCCGGATTCACTCGACGTCGACGGCATCATCGCCGTCAACGACGACGTGAGCATCCGGTGGATCCTGTCGTTCCTGTCGGCCGACAAGCGCAAGACCTACTGCCTGTACGAGGCCCCCAACCCCGAGGCGATCCGCGAAGCCGCCGCCCGCCTGGGCATCCCAGCTGACGCGGTGGTCGCAGTGGAGCAGATCGGCCCCCTGGCCGGTCAGTTCCCGCCCTCGTCACCGCTTTAGCACCCGACCCCACCAAGGAGCACCTGATGACCACCACCGACCCTTCTACGAGCGCGCCCGCGAACCGGGTGACGATCGACGACGTCCTGCCCACCGATCTGCTGGCCCGAATGGACGAGCGCGCCCCGCGCTACGACCACACCAACACCTTCTTCCACGAGGACTTCGACGAGCTGCGCGAACGCGGCTTCCTCACCATCGCCGTGCCCACCGCGATGGGCGGCGCCGGCATGGGGCTCGACGACGTCAGCCGCGCCCTGCGCAAGATCGCCTACGTCGCGCCGGCCACCGCGCTGGCCGTCAACATGCACGTGTACTGGACCGGCGTCGCGGCCGACCTGCTGCGCACCGGCGACCAATCGATGCGTTTCGTGCTCGAGGAAGCAGCGAAGGGCAAGGTCTTCGCCGCCATCCACGGCGAATCCGGCAACGACATCCCCCTGCTGCTGTCCAGCTCGTCGGCCGAGCGCGTGGCGAGCGGGTGGAAGATCAACGGCCACAAGATCTTCGGCAGCCTCTCGCCGGTGTGGGACTACGCCGGCTTCCACGCGATGGACACGAGCAGCGCCGACGGCCCGAAGGTCGTCCACGGCTTCTTCCCGCGCGGCACCAAAGGCGTCGACATCGTCGAGACATGGGACACGCTCGGAATGCGCGCCACCCAAAGCCACGACACGATCCTCACCGACGCGATCTGCCCCGACCCGCTCGTGATGCGGGTGTGCCCGGCGGGCTTCGCCGGCGCCGACCTGTTCCAGATCGCCGTGTTCGCCTGGGCGCTGCTCGGGCTCGCATCCGTGTACCACGGTGCCGCGAGCCGGGCCTTCGACCTCGCCACCACCAACGCCCACACCCGCCGCTCGATCGCCATGAACCGCTCGATGGCCCACCACCCCGAGGTACAGCACCACATCGCCGAGATGCGCATGGCGCTCGACGCCGGCGAAGCGCTGCTCGACCGCACCGTCGGCGACTGGGCGGCCGGCGTCCCCCACGCCGACTGGCCGGTACGCATCATCGGCACGCGCCACAGCGTGATCACCGACTCCTTCGGCATCGTCGACCGGGCCATGGACCTCACCGGCGGCGCCGGAGCGTTCACCCGCAACCGCATGGAGCAGCTCTACCGCGACGCACGGATGGGTCGCTTCCACCCCGGCAACACGATGCTCGCCCACGAGCTCGTCGGGAAGCTCTCGCTCGGCATCGACCCCGACGACCCCGAGCGCTGGGGCTGAGCCCCTCCGACGCCGGCGGCGCCTCGCGCGAGCAACGCAAAGATCCAGAACCACGACAACCAAGGAGCACCACCATGATCAAGCCCACACCCGACCCCGCTTCCCCGACGGCCACCGCCGACAACGACCGACGGCGGGCAACCCGCAAACCGTGGCGACGACGAGCCCCCATGCTCATCGCCGTGGCGGCAATCGCAGTCGGCGCCACAACGACGTGGTCCGCCGCCGCCAGCGAACGCACGGCGCCACCGGCATCGATCGTCGCCACCGCCCACGAGCACCACGCCCAGCACGCCAACGACATCGTGTTCGGACCGGCACCCGACGCGCTGCCGGCCGGCGCCGAGATGGCCGTCCTGCAGGGCGACCCGAGCGTCGCCGGCCAGCTCTTCACCATCCGGCTCCGCCTGCCGAACGGCTACGTACTGCCCCCGCACTGGCACCCGACCGACGAGAACGTCACCGTGATCAAGGGCACCTTCCTCGTGGGTCTCGGCGACGTCTTCGACCGCAAGACGATACTGCCGCCGCTGCACGCCGGTGACTTCATCACTGCACCCGCCAACGCGAACCACTTCGCGTTGGCCAAGGGTCGCACGATCGTACAGGTACACGCGATCGGCCCGTTCGCGATCACGTACGTGTATCCCCAAGACGACCCCCGCAACCACTAAGCCGCCCTGCGACCAACCAGCGCGAACGCGTCGGCCCGAGCGCCCGGTCTGCACCGCACCGACCGAGGACGCTGCTCGGGAACGGTTCGGTGAGTTCACCGAGGCGTGGGGTGCCAAGTATCCGGGGATCATCCGCCTGTGAAAGTCGGCGTGGGCCGAGTTCGTGCCGTCCTCGCGTTCGAGCTCGGTCCGCCGAGTGATCTTCAGCACCAACGCCGTCGAGTCGCTCAACGCCAGGTTCCGGCGGGCGGTGCGCGCCCGCGGGCACTTCCCCAACGAGCAGGCCGCGCTCAAGTGTCTGTATCTGGTGATCCGGTCGCCCGACCCGACCGGCCGTGTTCGGCACCGCTGGGCGGTGCGTTGGAAGCCGCACTCAACGCCTTCGCGCTGATGTTCGAAGGCCGCATCTTCCCCAACCACCAATAGTGACGGTGTAACTGGTCCTCGCTATCGACATGACGAGATCGATGGCGACGTGGTATCGGCTGGACGGGGTGCTGAACGCCGACGATTTCATCGATGCGTACGCTCGGATGGCACTGAGGATGGCCGGAGGGAGGTGCCACACTCCTGACCGTTGAGGCACTGGCTGTCGAAAGCTGGTATGGGAGCGTCAGCGACGCGGGACCCGCGTGGTAGAAAGCGTGGTCGATGACGGAGGGGAAGATCATGCCGAGACGTGTCGTGACGGGGGTCGATCAGTCGGGCAAGTCCGTATTCGTGAGCGACAGCGATGTCGA
>JBBQTN010000144.1:0-13463 GCA_038213195.1 Acidimicrobiales bacterium
CAGTTGGAGACACCTACAGGGTGCGCACTTGTGCAGCGCCACGACGATCTCAACTGCCACGACGACCTCAAGGCCACGTACGTCCGCAGCACGTAGGTGGCGAAACCTGCGCGTCTGCGGCATCAAGCCGGCGACCAGGGACGCACCGTTGTTGGGGCCACACGCCTGGAGACGCGTCGAGATCTGCCCTGCGGCGGTCGCCAAGCTCACAGACGTTCGCCTCGCCGGGGCGTCGACCAGATCTTGTCCCACAGCGCGCGACGGGCGGACGAGGGGTCACTGACGATTTCTCGAGTTGTGTTGAGGCTCATCACGGACCTCGTTGTGGTGTCGTAGCGGGGCCAGTTCGGGAGGTTGTCGCCGTTGGGGTTCCCGGTGTTTGCGAACCTGATCCACGCGGAATGGAGTGCGTTGGCGAGGGCAGTGGGCGCGTCGGCGGAGACGAGGTCGCGTGCGGTGTCGAGGGTGTCGAACACGAATGGCAGTTCCAGTGAGTGGCACGCGCCGAGCGCGCCGTTCAGAACGGGGGTCTTCCAATCGAACAAGTACATCCAGCAACGTCGCTGCCGATCTGGTCCACGACGCCGATGAACTCGTGGCCGACGGTGCCGTGCGGCAGGTCGGAGATGCCACGGTAGAACCACAGGTCCGACCCGCAGACGCAGGCGAGCACGACTCGCACGACGGCATCGGTCGGCTCGACGACCGTCGGCTTCGGTCGGTCCTCGACCGCGATCTCCTCGGGGCGGCCCATCCGGCCGATCGGCTCCTGGTCGATCGCCGCGGCACGTCCGCTCGGGGTGCCGCCGGTGAACCGCTCGATCATCTCGGTGTCGACCATCCCCGGGCAGATCGCGTTGATGCGGATGTTCGACGTCGCGTAATCGAGGGCGGCGCACCGGGTGAGCCCGATCACACCGTGCTTCGATGCGCCGTACGCGGCCCCGCCCGCGAAGCCCCTGACCCCGGCACCCGACGATGCATCGACGATCGCGCCGCCGCCCCGTTGAAGCATGAACGGGATCTCGTGGCGCATGCTGACGAACACGCCGCGCAGGTTGACAGCGATGACCCGGTCCCAGACCTCCTCGGTGAGGTCCGCAGCGGGTGTGGGGCGTTGCTCGATGCCGGCGTTGTTGAACGCGATGTCCAGCCCGCCGAACGTGCCGACGGTCTCGCCGAGTGCCGCTCGCACGTTCGCTATCGGTGACGTCGCAGACGATCGCAGTCGCCTGTCCGCCTGTCGCATCGATCATGCGGACCGTTTCACGGTTGGCCTCATCGTCGATCCCGACGACGGCAACAGCAGCGCCTCCGCGAGCGAACCGGATGGCGGTGGCTCGGCCGATGCCGCTGCCGGCACCGGTGATGAAGGCGACCTTGCCACCGAACGTGTCATTGATGTGCGTTTCCACCTGTGCTCCTCGATTCGTCTCCGACCATCACAGCGGGTCCTGAGCAGTCGCGGGAGTCCACGCTGGAAGGGGTATTGGCAGAGACCCTCAGGCCGAACGATCGAGTCATACGCTGACCGGCATGGACCGTCGACGCGAAGCCCACGACTTCCTGATCTCGCGCCGGGCGAGGCTGAAGCCCGAGCACGTCGGCTTGCCGGCGGGGTCGCACCGCCGCGTGGATGGGCTTCGTCGGAGCGAGGTGGCCGCCCTGGCCCGGCTGAGTGTCGAGTGCTACACCAAGATCGAACGTGGCGACCTTGGCGGTGTCTCCGATCAAGTCCTCGATGCCATCGCTCGTGCGCTGCGGCTTGACGACGCCGAACGAGTCCACCTCGCCCATCTCGCCCGACCGGTCGACGGCGCCGGATCGGTCAGCCGGCGCGCACGCAGGTCCGCGCCCGAACGCGTCAATCGCCCGAGCCTGCAGTGGGCCCTCGATGCCGTCACCGCCGGTCCGGCGTTCGTGCGCAACGGCCGGATGGACCTGCTTGCCGTCAACCAGATGGCCAGGGCGTTCTACGCCGGTGTGCAGCGACCCCAGCCGACCGGCGAACATCGCCCGGTTCAAGTTCCTCACACCGGCCGGCCGCGACTTCCACCCGACTGGGACACGACCGCCGGCATCTGCGTCGCGATCCTGCGCGCCGAAGCCGGACGTGACCCCCGAGATCGGGCATCGCACGACCTCGTCGGTGAGCTCTCAACACGCAGCCACGAGTTCAGCGCCCGCTGGGGTCAGCGCGACGTGCGCCACCACGGCCTCGGCCGCAAACGCTTCAACCATCCCATCGTCGGCGAGATGACCCTCGCCTACGAGGGGCTCGAGATGATCGCCGAACCCGGACTCGTGCTCACCATCTACAGCGCCCAACCTGGAACAGCATCCGCGGAACGGCTCCAGCTGCTCGGCTCCTGGGCAGCGACCAGCAACGACCTCCCGACATCGTCGGCACCCGACCACGCGCCAACCACGATGACGCAGACTGACGTCACCTGATGGCGCGAGTCGTCGTCACTGGGTCGACGACGGGCCTCGGCCTCGCCGCCGCACGAGCACTCATCGATGACGGACACGACGTCGTCCTCCACGCACGCACCAGCGAACGCGCGCGCGACCTGGATGACCTCGCCGCCAGGTCCGTCGGGGTCGTCGTCGGCGACCTGTCCAGCCAAGCCGACACGCGCTCGGTTGCGAGGCAGGTGAACGCACTGGGCGAGTTCGATGCCGTCATCCACAACGCCGGTGTCTACGCCGACCCGGAGCGATATCCGACACCTGACGGTGCCCCCCGTGTGTTCGCTGTGAACGTCGTTGCGCCGTACTTGCTGACAGCGTTGATCAGCCGGCCGTCACGGCTGATCTACCTCAGCAGCGGCATGCACACCGGCGGCAACCCCTCGCTCGACGACTACGACTGGACTCGCCGACGGTGGAACGGGATCCAGGCCTACTCGGACAGCAAGCTCTACGTCACCGCACTGTCCGCCGCCATCGCACGACTCTGGCCCAATGTGCGCAGCAACGCCGTCGATCCCGGCTGGGTACCGACCAGGATGGGCGGCCCCTCCGCCCCCGACGACCTGACACTGGGCCACCAAACCCAGGTCTGGCTCGCCAGCAGTGACGACCCGGCAGCGAACGCCAGCGGCAGGTACTGGCACCATCGCCGCACGCTGGCTCCTTCTCGCGCCGCCCACGACCTCGCCTTCCAAGATGAGCTCTTCGACGAACTCGCTCGCATCACGGAACAGACGCTGGACTGACGACGTCGCCGGTCGGAGACGAGGGGAGCCAGGTCACCCCTTCGATCTCTCTCACCGTTCGATCAACCCGACTTCTGCGAACCCGCTCCTTCGTTGCGCAGAGGCTCGCCCGCCGTTCTCAGCTCCGCCGCGACCCCGTTCCGCGCGAGGACGTCGAGCGTGTACCGATAGCTCCGTTCAGTGAGAGCGTCGACGGCGCGGAAGTCGAACCCCCCGTAGCCCTCCACCGGGGGCCTCAGCAGGAGCGTGACATCGTGGGCGCTGCGCTTCACCTCCAGGCTCTCGCTGCTCGCAACCTCCTTTGCGCGTAGCAGGACCGCGAGGAGGTTTGGCGCGTCGAAACGAGGTCCGAACGGTTTGAGGCGACGGACCAGGACCTTCCAGCCCGACAGACCGGGGTCGAACCGCTGAGTCACCCGGAAGTCCGAGCCAAGCCCGAGGTCGACGGCGATGATCCGTCCGCCGTCGATGAGTGGTGCCATGACGTCGACAGGCAAGTCGTTCACGAGCCCACCGTCGACGAGCAGCTCACCGTCGTCGGTACAAACAGGCGGCATCATCCCCGGGAGCGAGATGCTGGCCCTCAGCGCCTTCCACGCCGGCCCGCGCAGATGGACGTACGGGCGGGCGGTGGACAAGTTGGTGGAGATGCAGAAGAACGGCAGCCAGGAATCGACGAGGTCGCTCTCCCCGACGAACTCGGCGCGCTGGAGACGTTCGGTCAGTCTTCGCCCGGAGGTTGCCGCCATGATCGGCAGCGTTGGCCACGTGAGGCGCCCGGCAACGAACCGGTGGGCTTGTTCCATCCGGTTCGGATGATCCAATCCCCAGGCGACGAGCGCTCCGATCATCGCCCCGACGCTCGTCCCGCCGACGGAGTCGATCGGGACACCAGCTTCTTCGAGCGCCCGGATCACACCGAGATGGGCGAACCCGCGAGCACCGCCGCCTCCGAGAACGAGACCGACGGAGGCGCCTGTTAGCTGGCGGGCTACGCGATCGACGTCTCGCTCACTGCCCCGGCGCAATTGGTAGTGGCGGACCGGTGGGAGCCGGTCGAGCAGCGCTGCGGTGCCGTTGGCCAGCACGGCACTGGCGTGGTGGCGTACGAGGATGTCGCATCGCGGACCGTCAGGGAGCGAGGGGACCGTGATCGTCAACGGATCCTGGTCGGCGTCGACGACGAGAAGGATCCGGTCGGCGCCGCGAAGGCAGCGATCGGTCCAGGCGGAGCGGGTCGGATCCGTTTGGTAGAGCACGAACCGGTGATCCCGCTCGATCCGGTCCAGCCAGCCCAGCAGGTCTCCAGCTGAGTCGACTCCCACGTCCGCCGCACCACGTCCGAGACTGTTCTCGACGACTGCAGCGTCGACGCGGATCGCTGTCCCGTGGGCGCTGAGCGCCGTGGTGAGGGCCTCCACCGTCTCGGACACGCCGGTCACCCCACCCGCGCCCACGACAGCGATCGTGTTGGGCGCCGCAAAGCCTGAGGGCGATATTTTCGTCGTGGCGCGCTGCACGAGAAGACGAACGAGCGCGAGTAGCGACTCGGGATGGACGACGAGGCGCTCGAACTGCTCGCGCCCGATGCTCAGCAGTTCGCTGTCGCGACCGGCGACGATCGAGAAGCGCCGTCCCCCCGGGCTGAGCAGGGCCATCTCCCCGAACAGCTGACCCGAACCCAGTTCGCCGATCTGCGCCGACGGCGAGGGCGGGCCGGCGTACACGCGGAGCCGTCCCGAGATCACGACATAGGCGCGATCGCCCGGCTCGTTCTCGCGCAAAACGACGTCGCCCCCGCGCACGAACACCCGCTCGCACCCGTCTGCGATGTCGCTGACCACGTTCGCCGGCAGAACGTTGAACGGGATCGTCCGCGCGAGCAGTTCGGCCACGTCGAGTGATGCGGTCACGGCGCGTCGACCGCCGCGGTCCCGCCAAGGGCGAATAAGTCGGGCACGAGCGCGACCAACTCGTCGCGGTTCATCGCTCGCCCGCACTGTGCGAGCGGATGCGCCGGGGCCCTTCTTCTTGGCCAAGCGCGCCCGTTCGAGGTCGACGACGGGCCATGACGAAGATCACGGGCTTCCTCCTGACCCCAGCGCCGACGCGGTGTACGCCGAAGCTGCCGGGAGGAGTCCGTCGCAGCGACCTCAAGCTCCCCTCAGCGCTGATCGGGCGACCGCCGCGCGTTCATCGCATTGGTGAAGTTGATCCTGGCCAGTCGCTTCGTGTTCAGCAGGTTACGGAATCCGACGTTGTCGGTCGTGGACGTCCCGCCGAACGTGCCGCAGCCCAGCGTCATCGACGGCACCAGACCGGTGAGGGCGCCTCCGCAACCCTGCGACGCGGGAACACCGACGAGGATGCGGCTGGCAGGGATCGCGCGGACGAACCGGTCGATCCGGCCTTCATCGTCGGTGTGGATCACGGCCGTGTGACCGGTCCCCTCGTGGGCCAACAATTCGCAGCAGAGTTCGAGCGCATCGGCGTCGCCGTCGACCGGATAGAGAGTGACGATCGGCGCCAATCGCTCCGTCGCGTATGCGCCCTCGGCGTGGTCTCGATCAGCCGTGAGAACGATCAGCTTCGTCCCCGCAGGTGTGGCCACACCCGTCAACGCTCCGATCTCCTCGGCGCTCCTCCCGATCAGATGACTTCTCAGGCGGCCACTTGCCTGGAACGCGTTGCCGACGAACTCCTCGGCTCCACCACGGTCGAGTACGACGGCGGCCGCATTCTCGAGCGCGCTCACGAGTTGATCGAGCACCGCTGAATCCACGACCAGGTGCTGCTCGGCACCACAGACGAGACCGTTGTCGAACGCCTTGCTGGCCACAATGCACGCCGCGACGAAGTCGACGTCCGCGTCGGGGCAGATCCACACGGGAGCGTTGCCGGCCCCCACACCCAACGCCGGGGTGCCGGAGCTGTAGGCCGCTCTCACCATCGCGCCACCGCCGGTGGCGACGATCAGGCTCACGTCGCGGTGACGCATGAACCGCGCGGTGCGTTGCCTGCTGCCGCGATCGCGGATGAGTTGCACGATCCGTCCAGGGGCTCCATGACGCTCGAGGATGTCCTGAACGATGTCGTCCGTGCGTGCCGCCGTCCTTGCGGACGCGCGGTGTGGACTCAGGATCAACGCGTTGCGACCCTTCAACGCAATCAGCACCTTGTTCACGTACGTGGACACGGGTTCGGTGACAGGGGCCATCGCGAACACGACGCCCACGGGGCTCGCGTACTCGGTGACCTCCCGCTCGAGGTCGACGTTCGTGGGGCCGCTGGCGATCTCACCTGCGAGCGTTGCGTAGACGCTGAGCGAACCGAACAAGATCTTCTCCGCCTTGTCCTCCGCGCGTCCGATCCCTGTCTCGCTCACGGTCGCAGCAGCCAGCTCATCAGCGCAATCTGCGACGGCGGTGGCGATGTCCGCGAGGAGGGCATCGATTCGGGCCTCGTCCCAATCTGCGAACTCGCGCTGAGCCCTGACGGCCGCGGCGACGGTCATGTCGACGACCGGATCGTCGCCTCGGACGAAGAGATGCTCCTGGTACTGTTCGTTGGCGGAACGAACACGCCACGCGGCCGCCTCTCCGAGCAGTCGCGCCAGCACGAGGCCCTCAGCGGGGCGCTCCTGGTAGAGCAGCTCGATGTCAGTGATCGCCATGCGGCCCGCACGAACGTCGGTCTCGGCGATGGCGGTGGCTGACCGAGGGGCGCCGGTCAGCACGCCGACCTCGCCGAGCATCGCTCCGGGACCGACGTAGGCGAGCGTCGCGTCGGCGTCGACCTCGTCGGAGTGGACCTCGAGTCGAATGTCGCCGGCCTCGATCACGAAGAAAGCGTCCGTCGGCTCGTTCTCCCTGAAGATGACGGTGCCCGCTCCGAACGCGACCGGCTCCAGCAACGACGCCAGCTGGTCCCATGCGTCTCTCATCCGGCGCTCCCGTCCAGCTCGATCTCCGGGCCGAACAGGCCGCGCAGCACGGCACACAGGTTCGCGCGGAGGCTCTTCGCCGCGATCGGCTCGATGACGGCACGTAGTCCAGGGATGCCGAGATCGAAGCTGGCGTCGAACTCGACCACGTTGTCCGAGCCGCGCGGTTCGACATGCCAGCGCCCCTGGAACTCTTTGAAGTCACCCTCGAGCTGGCGGAACTCCATCGTCCGCGTCACGGCATCAGTGTCGTCCTGCTCGGTCCACTCGAGCACCCCGCCGCGGAACTTGACCTTCCACGTCGATCGATGCGTGCCGTCGGTCTCGGTCGTGCGCACCTCGCGAACGTCGCTGCACAGCCCGGGGAAGCGCTCGAGATCGGTGACGATGGCGAACACGTCGTCCGGGTCTCCTCCGCGAACGACGCCAGTGATCCGGACATCGCGCACGAGACCCCCCTCCTCGGCCCCAAGTTAGCCGCCGCGGACCCGGTCCATTTCACTCGACGGCTCCCGCTCCCAGATCCCGAAGCGGAGATGAAGACGACGCAGGGGCCCAGGCGCCCACCAGTTGCCGCGCCCCGCGAGACGCATCATTGCGGGAACGAGCGTGGCTCGGATCAAGAACGCGTCCATCAGCACCGCCAGCGTCAGGCCGAGGCCGACGAGCTTCACGATCGACACGGACGACGTCATGAAGGCGATGAAGACGATCGCGAGCAGGATCGCCGCAGCGGTGACGAGCCGGCCAGTGTGATCCAGACCCACAGCGATCGCCTCCGTGTTGTCTCCGGTGAGGTCGTACTCCTCCTTGATCCGGCTCAGCAGGAACACCTCGTAGTCCATCGACAGACCGAACGCGATGCAGAACATCAGGATCGGTGTGAACACGTCGATCGATCCCGTGGCGGTGACATCGAGCCAGGACGTGAGGTGTCCGTCTTGGAAGATCCAGACCATCGACCCGAAGGTGGCGGTCAGGCTGAGCGCGTTCAGGAGGATCGCCTTCAATGGCACGACGACACTGCCGAGCATCGCGAACAGCAGGAGGATCGTCGCGACTCCGATCAGCGACAGCGCGAGCGGAAGTCGTGAGGTGACCGCATCCTTGCTGTCGATGAACCGTGCCGTCGGACCTGTCACGAGGACGCGCTCGCCGAGATCGAGATGACGTACCGTGCGGACCATCTGCTCACTCTCCGGCGACACCGCCTCTGCTGAGGGCACGATCGACAACCACGCCGCGTCTGCAGATGCGAACCGTTGCGAGGTCGCGTCCGCCCTGTACGTCGTCGTCGCCGTGTAGTGCCCGGTCAAGGCGTCGACGCGGCCCACACCAGCGACGGTGGCGAGTTGCCTCGCGATCTTCGGGATCTCGGTGGAGTCCGGATCGTCGCCGCGTATGCCGAGCACCACCACCGCAGTCGCGTCGGCCTCTCGTGTCGCGAAGTTCATGCGGATCTCGTCGTTCACGGCGCGGGAGCTGACGCTCGGCGGAACGACTCGATCGTCGAACAGGCCGAAACGAAGATGTGCGAAGGGCAGTCCGAGGAAGATCAGCACGCCGATGACGGCGGCCGACACGAGTACCGGTCGGCCCATGACGCGTCGTGCCTGCGCGCCCCAGAACCCCTCGCGGGCACGTGGACGGGGGAGTCCAACGCGATCGCCCAGGACGGCGATGAGCGCGGGCAGCACGGTGAGCGAGGCGATCGCGGCGAACGCGACGGTGGCGATCCCTGCGTACGCGTATGAACGCAGATACGCCATCGGAAACACCAGCAGCGACGCGAGTGCGACGGCAACGGTGCCAGAGCTGAAGACCACGGTGCGGCCGGCGGTGCGCAGCGTACGCCGGAGCGCGAGGTCGAGGTCACGACCGAGGGCGCGCTCCTCTCGGTAGCGCGACAGGATGAACAGGCTGTAGTCGATCGCCAGCCCGAGACCGAGCGCTGTCGTCAGGTTCAGGGAGAAGATCGATACGTCCGTCAGCGTGCTGAGCGCGCGCAACATCACGAACGTGAACGTCACGGCTGACGCGGCGACGACCAGAGGCAGAAGTGCTGCCCGCCACCCGCGGAAGACGATGAGCAGCGCAATGAACGTGAACGGTGCGGCGATCAGCTCCGCCTTGTGCAGGTCGGACTCCGCCTGCTTGCCCGTCTGGCGGTTCACTTCTGCGGCTCCACCGACTCGCGAGACGATCACGTCGGTGTCGCGTGTGAACAGCGGTGAGAGACGTTCGGTGGTGTCGCGGACTGCGTCGTCGTCGCCGGAGATGAGCGCGAGGACGAGTGCCTGCGTGCCGTCATTGCTGCGCAAGGGCGCCGGCTGACCGAGGGTCCAGTAGGAGCTGGCGTCGAGTACGCCCGGCTGACGACGGAGCTCGTCGGTGACTGCCAGTCCGGCGTCGCGTACGACGTCTTCGTCGACGGCGCTCGTCCTCGGTGCGGCGCCCTTGACCGAGACGAGCACGATGAAATTGGCAGTTCCTCCTCGCAGGTCCTCGGTGAGGACGCGGCGACCCACCTCGTATTCGGAATCGGGAGGCACGAAACCGCCGACCGACAGGGAGCGTGCGACGTTCGCGCCGATGACAGCGGCCAACGGAACGAGGACAGCGGCGAGCACCAGGATCCGCCGCCGGTGGCGCACGGCGAAGCAGCGCTGGGTGTCAGCGGCGGCACCCGGCCGGTCAGCAGTATCATGCCTCGTCATGGCGTCACGCGCCTCCACGGTAGATCGTCTCGGCGCGGTGCCGTTGTTCGCGCGCTGCACGAAACGAGACCTGCGCATCGTCGCCCGCTACGTGGAGGTCGTCGAAGCCGCACAGGGCACCGATATCGTGCGCGAAGGCGAGGCGGGCGAGACGTTCTTCGTCGTGCTCGAGGGTCGCGCCGCGATCCGGCGCGGCGATGACGAGATCGGAGAGCTCAGTGCAGGTTCTCACTTCGGCGAGCTTGCCCTGCTCGATCCCGCTCCGCGCGCGGTCACGATCAGAGCTGTGACGCCGCTCGTCGTCGGTGGCCTCAGCCACCGCATGTTCAAGGTCTTGCTCCGCGAGATCCCCGCCCTGTCGGCTCAGCTCCTCGCGTCGATGGCGGCGCAGCTGCGCGAGGCTCATGCGGGACGTGTCGACTGACTGCACACGCCGTCGCGCAATGAACAAGAAGCGTCGAAGGGCCATCCGAAGCCTCTGATCGCCGCCGCGATCCCCGCGTCCCGCGCCAGAAGTGACCTCGGGAGCGCAAGCTGCGCGGGTGGATGCGTCAGGTGTGGGACCGGAGGTGATCGATCACGAACTCGAGCACATCCTCCCGATCCATCGCCGCGCCGCGGGCGATCGCTGCCGCCGCTCCCGGCTGCTGCCGCAACTCGTCCAACGCATCCACCGTTGCGTGGACGTGGCTGTACGGCGGGCGGTGCGCGGCGACATGGCCGTAGACGACGGCAGCGACGGCTGGCTCGCCGGTCGCGGCGAGCCAGCCGGCGACTGCGAGCGTGGTCACCCAGATGTTCAGCCAAGACCGGGTGTCGTGCAGGCGGGTGAGCGCTTCGAGGCAGACGGATGCGGTGTCGGACGCCGCGTGGGCGATCGACGCGTACACGACGCCCGCGAGGTTCAGGCTCTCCCTGAGGACGTCTCTGACCGACCGGGCGAGCTCTTGTCCTCGGCGGAACGTCGCGAGCGCTCCTGCGGGGTCGCGCGGCTCTTGGATCCAGAGTTGCCGGCGGCCCTCGTAGTACGCAGCCCAGGCGAGCAGCGACGGAGCATTCGTCTGTGCGGCCGCGGCCGTCAGGGCCGAGACACGCTCGTTCACTGCGTCGACGTCCCCCCGCGACAGTGCGACTGACGCAAGCCTGGTCAATATCTCGACATGCAACGTCACGTCCGTCGTGCCGCGGGCGACCCGCTGCGCCTGCTGCGCCCAGCGCTCGGAGTCCGCATGGCGTCCTCGAGCGTCGCCGGTGTAGGTGAGGCCCACCCAGCAGATCGCCGTGTCGGGGTGGTCCGGCGAGGGAGCGAGCTCGATGCCGCGTCGTGCCCAGGTCTCCCCTGGTCCCGGATGCCACTTCGAGACCCAGCCATAGGTGGTCGGGCTGGGGTGAGCGCCGTCGTGCTCGAGCGCGATCAGGCTCTCCCCCCATTCTGCGTGCTCCCGCAGCAGTCGACACCACGCGTACGCCCCGGTCGACGCGATCAGCGCATCGCCTGCGACGAGGTTGCTGGTGTCGACCGCCCACCGCACGCACGCTCTGAGGTTGTCCCAGTCCCGCTCGAACAGGAGATCCATGTCTCGCTGACGCGGGCCAATGCGTTCTTCATCGAGGCGGCGAGCCACCGTGATGTAGTGGGTCACGTGCGCGTCGCGCACGCTCGCACCGCTCGCGGACGCATCCAGTTGCTCCTGCCCGTAACGACGAAGCGTCTCCAACAGCCGATACCTGATGCCGTGTCCGTCGCGATCGGCAACGACCATCGACTTCTCGACGAGCGAGCTGAGGAGCCCGGCGATGTCGTAGGTGTCGAGCGCGTCGTCCCCACACACCGCCTCCGCGTCGGCGAGATCGAAGCCGCCGAGGAACACCGACAGCCGATCGAAGAGCAGCCGTTCATCGTCGCTGATCAGCTGATACGACCACTCCACGGTCGCGCGTAGCGTCTGGTGCCTCGCCACCCGTCCCCGGTCGGTGGTACGCAGGAGTCGGAATCGGTCGCCGAGGCGGCTGAGCAGGTCCCCTGGCGTCATCGATCGCGTACGCGCGGCGGCGAGCTCGATCGCCAGCGGGATCCCGTCCAACTCATCGCACAGCGCGACCATCGTCGCCATGTCGGCTGCGTCAGGGTGGAACGACGTGTCGGCCGCGGCCGCGCGGGCGCAGAACAACTCGACTCCTCCGGATGCGGCGACGAGGGGACGGATCGGATGCACGCGTTCGGGGGCGATGTGCAGCGGTTCGCGGCTCGTCGCCAGGACGTGCACCGTCGGACACCGGGCGATGACCGCCGCGGACAGCTCGGCGACGGCGTCGGTCACATGCTCACAGTTGTCGAGGATGAGAAGGAGGTGGCGGCCGCGCAGCCAGTCGGTGATCGAATCAATCGGTGACTGGCCGACCGACCCGATCGACAGCACCGACTGCACGGCGGCGAGCACCTCGGCGCCGTGGGACACGTTCGCCAACTCCACCATCCACACACCGTCGGAGTACTCGTCCTTGATCGACCACGCCGTCTCGCTCGCGAGGCGGCTCTTGCCGACCCCGCCGAAGCCGACCAGCGTCAGCAAAGGGTGGTCCCGCAGCGCGCCCACGATGTCGTGCATCTCGGCATCGCGTCCGACGAACTCGTTGAGGGGTCGCGTCAGCGTGCCGATCGACCGCTCCATCGTCGTCAACGGACGATCGGTCCATGCCACTTCGAGCGTCGCCACGCCCAGCAGCCGCACCGGTTCCGCGATCCCCTGCAGCCGGTGTGGTCCGAGATCGATCAGCTCGATGTCGTCGCGCACGCCGAGCATCCCGGCGGTGACTGCGGAGATGACGATCTGGCCGCCGTTCGCAGCAGCCATGATGCGTGCGCCGAGATTCAGCGGCGGACCGAAGTAGTTCCCCTCGCGTTCCTGTGCCTCTCCCGTGTGCACGCCGACCCTCACCGACAGTGCCGCGGCTTGCGGCCACGGCTCCTCAGCGAGTGCCCGCTGCACCGTCAGAGCTGCGTCGATCGCCCGGTCCGCCCGCGAGAACGCGATCGCGAAGCCGTCCCCGCTGGTCGAGAACACGAGGCCGCCGTGCCCGGAGACAGCGTCGCGGATGATCTCGTCGTGTCGCCCGAGCGCGACCTGCATCCCGGACCGATCGCGCTCCCACAGGCGTGTCGAGCCGGCGATGTCTGTGAACATGAACGTGACCGTGCCGGAAGGCCGGACCGTCCCGACCACACCGGCGGCGGCGGCGCTCGACGTCAGCGGCACCGAGCCGGTCGGTGGGGACACGCGGGGATCCACGTCAGGAGTCCGGATCCGCACAGACCGTGCGTCCGGGCCCACGGGGCCGGTCGCCGGACGGGCGAGCTTCCCGCGATCTGGTCGCTCGCGCGCCACCGATCAATTCGAGGCCGAACCTCATGATCCGAGGGTAGTCGCCAGCCCGGGCACCGTTCGGCTGCGGCGACCGCATTGGTGCACTCCGCAAACACGGTCGCGTTCACGATGCCAACGTGCACGGCACAGCGCGCTCCATCCTCCGTTTGCAGCACAATTGACGCACGTGCGGCACGTTGTGCGCACGGCGCTGCGA
>JBBQTN010000145.1:0-13456 GCA_038213195.1 Acidimicrobiales bacterium
AGCGGCCAGGGCAAGATCAGCTTCACCCACCTCATCGGCTACGCGGTGGTACGGGCGATCGCCGACGACGTTCCGGCGATGAACAACGAGTTCGTGGTGGGTGCCGATGGCCGGCCGCGGATCGTGCGCAACGAGCACGTCAGCATGGCCCTCGCCGTCGACGTCGACAAGGGCAACGGCCAGCGCACGCTCGTCACGCCCGTGCTGCGCAACGCCGACACGCTCGACTTCGTCGGGTTCCTCGCCGCGTACGAGGACATCATCCGCAAGGTCAAGGCCAACAAGCTCACCGTCGAGGACTTCCAGGGTGCCACGATCTCGCTGACCAACCCGGGCACGATCGGCACCGTCCAGAGCGTGCCGCGCCTGCTGCCCGGCCAGGGCGTCATCGTCGGCGTCGGCTCGATCGACTACCCCGCCGAGTTCCAGGGTGCCGACGAGCGATCGCTGTCGACGCTGGGCGTCAGCAAGGTCGTCACGATCACGAGCACCTACGACCACCGCATCATCCAGGGTGCGGAGAGCGGCCTGCTGCTGAAGAACGTCCACGAGCGACTGCTCGGCGCGCACGACTTCTACCAGAACGTGTTCGAGAGCCTCGGCGTCCCCTACGAGGCCGTCAAGTGGAGGGTCGATCAGAACCCCGACAGCAGCGAGGAGGCGATGCTGCACAAGCAGATGCAGGTCGCCACGCTGATCCGCGTCCACCGCGTGCGCGGGCACCTCATCGCCGACCTCGACCCGCTGCGGTGGAAGGAACCGGAGATGCCCGTCGAGCTCGACCCGGCGACCTACGGCCTGACCATCTGGGACCTCGACCGCGAGTTCCTCACCGGCGGCGTGGCCGGCGCGTCGAAGATGACGCTCGGCAACCTGCTCGGCGTGCTGCGCGACGCGTACTGCCGCACCGTCGGGATCGAGTACATGCACATCCAGGAGACTGCCGAGCAGCGCTGGATCCAGGCGCGGGTGGAGGGCGCCTCGCGGGAGATCTCCAAGGAGCGCAAGTACCGCATCGTCGAGCGGCTCAACGCCGCCGAGGCGTTCGAGAAGTTCCTCGCCACGAAGTACGTCGGCACCAAGCGCTTCGGGCTGGAGGGCGCAGAGTCTGCGATCCCGATCCTCGACCAGATCCTGTCGATGGCCGCCGATGCAGGGCTCGAGTCCTCCGTGCTCGGCATGTCCCACCGCGGCCGGCTGAACGTGCTCGCCAATGTGGTCGGCAAGAGCTACAACCAGATCTTCTCCGAGTTCGAGGGCCACGTCGACCCGACCTCGGTGCAGGGCTCCGGCGACGTCAAGTACCACCTCGGCGCGACGGGCAAGTACCAGAGTCCGGCCGGCGCCGACATCCGCCTCGAGCTCGCCGCCAACCCCAGCCACCTGGAGACCGTCGACCCGATCGTGCTCGGCATGGTCCGCGCGATCCAGGACCGCATCGACCCGCCGGGGTCGTTCCCGGCGCTGCCGTTGCTGATGCACGGCGACGCGGCGTTCGCCGGCCAGGGGATCGTCGCCGAGTGCCTGGCGATGAGCGAGACCACCGGCTACCGCATCGGCGGCACGATCCATCTGATCGTCAACAACCAGATCGGGTTCACCACCAGCCCGCAGTCGGCGCGCAGCTCGGTGTACTGCAGCGACGTCGCGAAGACCGTGCAGGCGCCGATCTTCCACGTCAACGGTGACGACCCGGAGGCGTGCGTGCGCGTGGCCGAGCTGGCCTTCGAGTACCGCCAGCAGTTCCACAAGGACGTCGTCATCGACATGGTCTGCTACCGCCGGCACGGTCACAACGAAGGCGACGATCCGAGCTACACCCAGCCGCTGATGTACAAGGCGATCGCCCAGCGCCGCAGCGTTCGCAAGCTGTACGTCGAGGCGCTGGTCAAGCGTGGCGAGCTCACCGTCGACGAGGCGGAGAGCGCGCTCTCGGACTTCCAGCGCAAGTTGCAGTCAGCACTGGATCAGACACGGGAGAACGCCCCGGCGACGATCAAGGTGGCCAGGCCGCCCAAACCGCAGGGCGTGCTCCCGCACATCGAGACCGGCGTACCCCGTGCCGACCTCGACGAGATCTTCGATCACCTCACCGCGTACCCGCCCGGGTTCACCCCGCACCCCAAGCTGGCCCGCCAGTTCGAGGCGCGAGCGAAGACGTACCACGAGCAGGGTGACGTCGACTGGGCCACCGCCGAGTCGCTGGCGATGGGTTCACTGGTGCGCGACGGCCAGCCGGTGCGCCTCACCGGTGAGGACACCCGCCGCGGCACCTTCAGCCAGCGCCACGCCGCGCTGGTCGATTACGAGAACGAGCAGGTGTGGATCCCGCTGCAGGACGTGCCGGGCTCGCAGGCGCCGTTCTGGGTCTACGACAGCCTCCTCAGCGAGTACGCCGCGCTCGGCTACGAGTACGGCTACGCGCACATCAACAAGGAAGCGCTCGTGCTGTGGGAAGCCCAGTTCGGCGACTTCATCAACGGCGCGCAGATCATCATCGACCAGTACCTCGTCGCCGCCGAGGACAAGTGGGGCCAGTCCAACGGGCTCGTCCTGCTACTGCCGCACGGCTACGAAGGCCAGGGCCCGGAGCACTCCTCGGCGCGCATCGAGCGGTTCCTGACGCTCTGCGCAGAGGACAACATCCAGGTCTGCAACGCCACCACGGCGGCGCAGTACTTCCACCTGCTGCGCCGGCAGGTGCGCCGTGACGTGCGCAAACCGCTGGTGCTGTTCACCCCGAAAGCCCCGCTGCGGATGAAGGAGAGCCGGTCGAAGATCGACGAGCTGACCACAGGGGCCTTCGAGGAGGTGCTCGACGACCCGTTCGCCGGCGATCCCGAAGCCGTGCGCAGGCTGGTGTTCTGCAGCGGCAAGGTCGTGTGGGACGCGATGTCCGAGCGCGCCAAGCGTCAGGCGCCGGTCGCGATCATCCGCGTCGAGCAGCTCTACCCGTTCCCGCAGGACCGCCTGCTCGAGGTCGTGGCCCAGTACTCCAACGCCAAGGAGCTGCTGTGGCTGCAGGAGGAGCCCGAGAACATGGGCCCGTGGAAGTTCGTCGAGGCGCGCACGTGGCGGATCAAGGAGCGCGGCTACGACCTCCGTCACGTCGCCCGCGTCGAGAGCGGCAGCCCCGCCACCGGCAGCAAGGCGATCCACGATCAGGAGCTCGCCGACCTGATGGAGGAGACCTTCGCCGGCCTGTAGCCGGCTGGCGTCCACAGAGGCACTCATGAACTCGGTGCTGCGCGCCGATGACACCTCTGTCCAGAGTGGAGGTTGGGTGTCGGACACCGCAGAGCAGATCGACCTCGAGTCGCAGGAGTTCGCCGCGCATCTCGGCAAGCTGTTGGCGACCACGCGCCGCACGGAGCGTCGCTCGATCCGCGACATGGCCGCCGAACCGGACGCACCCTTCAGCGCGACGCGCCTTCGTCAGCTCGAGCGTGGCTCACTGCCGCTCGACGAGGACCTGATCGACGCTGCCTGCCAGGTCTACGGCGCCGACCTCGGGGCGCTCCTGCCGAACCGCAAGGCCCTGACGATCAGGGGCAGTGTGATCAAGGCCGGCGGCGTGCGGATCGACTTCGTGGCGGGCGATCCCACCTCGTTGCTCACCGGCTACCTCCGACTGATCCGCGCGATGCGCGACCAGAAGAAGACGCCCGCGATCGCCTTGCGGCGCGATGACATCCAGGAGCTGGCGAGGTCGCTGGGTGTGTCCGGCGAGGAGGTCGTCGACCGCCTCGCACTGTTGATGGGTGCGACGTCGGCGCAGCGGACCGCCCTGCGTGCGCTGTTCGCGACCGGCGCGATCGTGATCGGTCTCGCCGCAGCGGGCGCGGCGGCCAGCCCCGGCGTCGCGGCCGCGCAGGCCAGCTCGGTGGTCACGGCGGCGCCGACCCCGGCGGCGACGACGGGGAACGCGGCGGGAACGATGACGATCTCGGTGGCGAAGACCGCCGGTCTGCAACCGGCGGTGCGGATGGCAGTACCGGCCCAGACCGAGGCGGTCACGCCGGACGTCTCGGCGCAGTCAGCAGCACCGGCGCTGACCCTTCCGGGCGTCGTCAACAAGTCCAGTTGTCACGCCGACCCCGCCACCCAGGTGATGCGCATCGTCGTCCCGACGATCTCGTACGACTGCCCCGTGTACGCGGGCGGTCAGGCGCAGATCGACGGGGGGCTCGTCACGCTCGTCACGGATGTCGCCGACAGGAGCTTGGCGACGCAGCCCGGTGCGGCAGGAACGATCTGGCTGGCTGCTCACCGGACCGTGCACGGCGGTGCCTTCTCGGCCGTGCCCAACCTCGCCGACGGGGCGCTGATCACCGTCGCCAACGGTGCGAACATCGTCACCTATGTCGTCGTCTCCCGCGCCTACGTCCAGGTGCGCGGCGGACTCGTCATCGACGCCAACGGTCAAGCCACGGAGGCGGCAACGCTCGATTCGCTGTTCCGGGTGGACCGGAACCCCACCAACGCACCGCGTCTCGTGCTGCAGACGTGCGACGGCGCGAACTTCAGGTGGATGATCTACGCCGACCTGGTGACCGGCTGACGCCGGGCGCGATCGCTGGACTGCCGGCGAGTCGGCTCACAAGCCGAGGACCTGGTGGAGGTCGTGGATGGCCTGCGCGGCGGACAGCACCTTGATCGTCTTCATCCCCATGTCCAACGCCGGCTTGAGGTTGATGCCGAGGTCGTCGAGGAACACGCACTCGCTCGGCTCGACGCCGAGCAGGTCGCAGGCGGTCTTGTAGAACTGCACCTCCGGCTTGCGCACACCGAGCTTGCTCGACTCGACCACGACGTCGAAGCGGGACATGATCGCCGAGATAGTGTCGGCACGTTCGGTCGTCGCGTGGGTGCCGCCGATGTTGTTGGTCAGGCAGGCGAGCAGATAGCCCGCCGCCTTCAGCTCGTCGAGCAGCTCGACCATCTCGTCGCGCACGTCGCCGGCGAGGATCGCGAGGACGTCGGCACCCGGCACCCGGTGGCCGAGGGCCTCCGCCTCGTTGGCGAACGCCGTGTCGAACTCCATCGCGCTGATGTCGTTGCGCTCGAGCCGCGCCCACGCGTTGGCATGGGGGTTGGTGGCGTTCACCGTGCGCAGGAAGTCCTTCGGCAGTCCGTGCTCGGCCTCGTACTTGTTGAACGCCTCGAACGGGCTCGAGAGGATCACACCTCCGAAATCCCACAGCACGGCTTTGATCATCGAGGCCACTGTACGAGAACCGCAGGTCGGCGACGTATCCGACGAAGTGCGCTGGTCACCTGCTTGACTAACCAGACGCTATGCCACACCACGTCGTCGTCGATGGCTCGAACCTCGCCACCGAGGGTCGATCCATGCCAAGTCTCCAACAGCTCGATGAAGCTGTCCGCGCGTACATGGAGGTCGAGCCGGACGCGCTGATCACCGTGGTCGTGGATGCGACCTTCGGCCATCGCATCGATTCCAAGGAGGTCAGCTCCTTCGACGCGGCCGTCGCCAACAACGAGATCGTCGCACCGCCTGCCGGGGCGGTGGGGCGTGGTGACGCGTTCGTGCTGAGCATCGCCAACAAGGTGAACGCGACGATCCTCACCAACGACAGCTATCAGGAGTTCCACGGTGAATACCCGTGGCTCTTCGACGAGGGTCGGATCGTCGGCGGCAAACCGGTGCCGCACATCGGCTGGGTGTTCGTGACGCGCATTCCGGTCCGCGGGCCGCTGAGCCGCAAATCCGTCGCCGACAGCAAGCGCAAGGGGCGCAGGAGCTCGGCGGTGAACGAGGTGCGCACCGGCAGCCCGGAGGCCAACCTGCCGATGCCCGTGCCGGCTGCTCCGCCGCCCGGTGCGGTGCTGCCGAAGAAGAGCCGCGACCGCTCGGGCCAGCGTGCACCGGCGCATGTGGCGCTCGCCGAGGCGGAGCCTGGTGCCGAGACCACGACCGCCGCCGGAGCAGAACCGCCCACCGAGGGTCGCTCCGCCGGTCGGGCGAGTGAGGTCAACGAGTTGCTGCCGTTCCTGACGTTCGTCGAACTGCACCCACCCGGTAGCAGCGTCAGCGCGATCGTCGAGTCGTACTCCTCGCACGGCGCGTACGTCTCCATCGGTGACGTGCGCGGCTACGTGCCGCTGCGGCTGATGGCCGAGCCGGCGCCGCGCAGCGGGCGCGAGCTCGGCAAGGTCGGCGAATCGGTGACGGTCGTGGTCGAGAGCTTCGCCGCGGCCCGCCGCAGCATCGACCTCGCCGTGCCGGCGATGGCCACGGCGAAGCTGCCGGAGCCGAGGCCGGTCAAGGCGCCGGCCGCGAAGCGGGCGAAGGCCGTCACGACCAAGCGCGCCACCGCCGCCGCGAAGGCCGCTGCGGAGTCGCCGGTACCGGAGGTCACGGCGGGAGTCGGAGAGCCGCAGCCGGATGTCACGAACACCGGCGCGGCCGCCAAGCCCCGCGCCAAGCGGGCGAAGAAGGCAGCCACCGGTGCTTCGCCGGAGCCGGACACGACGCGCGGCGGTGACGGAGACGCTGCCACGCCGACGCAGGACGGGCCGGTCGACGAGCCCGCGCAGGCGCCGGTGCCGCCTCGACCGGCCAAGCGCGGCGCCGCGGCGCGCAAGCGGGTCGCGGCCGACGACGTCTCGTCCTCGCCGCTGGACGACGCGTCTGCAACGGTCGGCTCGGCGGCGGCGTCGACGTCCCCGCGGCGCGCGAATCGGCGGGCCGGGGCCGCGCTGACGCCGGACGCGGCGCGAACGGTGGCGGCGTCGGTTGCGACCTCGGCGGACCTCGGGCCGGAGGAGGGGGCGCGCTTGCCGGCTGCGGCAACGCCGGCGCCGGCGACGATCCCGGAGGCGCCGCCAGCGGATGGGCCTGCGCCGACGAGGAGGCCAGCCCGCAACTCCCGCAAGGCTGCGGCCGCCACTCCCGCGGCACCGAGTGCTCCTGCGTCGACGGAAGCGAGCGGCAGGCCGCAACCCGGAGCCCGCCGCGCCACAGCGCTCGGCGATGCAGCGTCCGGCACGATTCCGTCCGAGGCCGCGCACGACACCGCTCACCCCGATGCCGCCTCCGACGGGTCGTCACGCGATCCGTCGGACACTGCGCTCAACGCGGCGTCGGACGTGATATCCGGCGCCGCCGGCGCCGGGCCTGCGGAGCGACCCGGCCCCGCCCGCCGGGCGAAGCGGGCGGCTCCGACCGTCGCTCCGGCACTCGCGTCCGCGGTCGAACCCGTCGCAGCACCCGCAGCCCGGCGCGGTCGTCGCTCGGCCGGCTGATTGGTACGGTCGAGCGGGTGCGCCTCGCCACCTGGAACGTCAACTCGCTGAAGGTCCGGCTCCCGCGGGTCGAGGAGTGGCTGGCCGACGTTCAACCCGACGTGGTCTGCATGCAGGAGACGAAGATCGCCGACGACGCCTTCCCGGCGCTGACGTTCGGCGCGCTCGGCTACGAGGCGGCGCACTACGGGCAGGGGCAGTGGAACGGGGTGGCGATCCTCTCCAAGGTCGGCATCAGCGACGTGGTGTCCAACTTCGCCGACGGTGGCGAGGCCGATCCCGACGCGCGGATCATCTCCGCCCGCTGCGGGGGGATCCTCGTCACCAGCGTGTACGTGCCCAACGGCCGCTCCCTGGACAACGACCACTACCAGTACAAGCTGCGCTGGCTGGCCCAGCTGCGCCGGCACGTCGCCGCGCTGGCGACGCCGGACCAGGCAGTCGTGGTGGCCGGCGACTTCAACATCGCGCCGACCGACGCAGACGTCTACGACCCGAGCAAGTTCATCGACGCCACGCACACCAGCCCGGCCGAACGCGCCTTGCTGGCCGAGCTGGGCGAGTGGGGGATGGTCGACCTGTTCCGTCGTCGGTACGGCGACGTCGACAAGGTCTACAGCTGGTGGGACTACCGCGCCGGCGACTTCCACCAGGGTCGCGGGCTGCGCATCGACCTCGTGCTCGGCAGCGCTCCCGTGGCCGAGCGGCTCGTCTGGAGCGTGATCGACCGCAACGCGCGCAAGGGGCAGTCGCCGTCGGACCATGCCCCCGTCATCGTCGATCTGGCGGACTGACGGGTGGACCAGTCCGCGACCGAGCTCGATCCGGACGATCCGCGGATCCGCCTCGCCGACGCCACCCGGCGCGTGATCGACGAGCTGGCGTCGTCGACCGCGGACGCCTCGTCATACCTCGCCGCCCGCGACCTCCTCGAGCAGGCCACGGCGGTGCTGCGGGCGCGCGACCACGGCCGCGAGTACGAGCATCCCGCCGAGGCGTCGCTGGCCGACTTCGGCGACCTGTCGTTCGTCGACTACAGCCCGTTCTTCGGCGTGCTCAACCCACTCGCGCCGCCGATCAAGATGTTGGTCGGCCGGAGTGCGACCGATACAGACGTCGTCGGTTCCGTCGTCTACGGCGACGCGTACGAGGGGCCTCCCGGTTGTGTGCACGGGGGCGTGATCGCCGGAGGCTTCGACGAGGTGCTCGGCTTCACCCAGGCCCGCTCCGGCCAGCCAGGGATGACTGCGAAGCTGGAGATCAACTACCGATCACCGACCCCACTGCATCGCGAGCTGATCTTCCGTGGGCGGATCGTCGGCGTCGACGGCCGCAAGATCCACACGACCGCAGAGCTGCTCGTGGCGCAGGACGGACGGATCTGCGCGGAGGCGACGGCGATGTTCGTGTCGATGAAGCCGCAGGTGTTCGAGCGGCTGATGCACGAGCGCGCGCACCCGTAGCCGCCGCGGACACCGCCGGCGACCAACCGCCGGACGGCCGGGAACCGCGCGTCAGCTCGCGACGCGCCTGGCGCCTGGCAGGGGTCGGAGCCGTCGCGCCGCGCTGAGGCTGATCCCGAGACGGCCGGCGAGCGCCTCGGCGTCGGCCGGCGGATCGGCGTGCAGCGAACGCAGCACACGGTCGTTGCAGACTGCCAGCTCCGGCACGCCGCCGACACGGGCGACGGCGGCGCGCCACGTGCGCAGCTCGTCGATGGGGTCGGCGGCGGTGCGCACGACGGGACGCGGCGGAGGTGCGACGGCGACGTCCGACGCGCCGGACGCCTCGACCGCCACGAGCCACGGGCTGGGCAGCGCGGCGCGGTCCTTGCGGCGCCGGGCATGGGTGATGGTCAGGTCCTGCTCGGCGCGGGTCAGCGCGACGTACAGCAGCCGCGCCTCCTCGGCCCGCTGGGCCGCGGAGGTCGCCGAGCCATGCGGGACCAGTCCCTCCTCCACCCCGGTGACGATCACGGTGCCCCACTCGCGGCCCTTCGCGGCATGGAAGGTGAGCACCGCGACGGCGTCGCTGTTGGGCAGCGTCAGGTCGTCGAACGGCGTCCGCGCCTCGACCCACGCGCGGAACCCGCCCGGCTCACCGGATGTCAGGTACCTGTCCGCTTCCTCCGCGACGCGGCGACGCACATGGTCGGTGCCTTCGAACGCGACATCGACCCAGTTCGAGAGCTGCTCGCGACCGCCGGCGCGATGGGCCTCGGCGAGCGCGACCTCCAGCGTCGAGCGCCCGACGGCTCGTTCTGTCGGCACGCCGGCGGCGGCCAGGGCCTGCTGCAGCTCGGTGAGCTGCTCGTTGGTGCGCGCCAGCACGGCGATGTCGTTGCCGGCCCGGTGGTTCAGCGCGGCGCGCACCTGCCGGGCCACGCCGGCCGCCTCGTCCGCTGCGGTCGCGTACTCGCGCACCACGATCGGCAGGCCGTCCGGGCGATCGCTGCGGGTGTCGTCATCGAGGCCACCTCCGGCGAGGGCCGCCGCCCCGGCGCGCACCACCTGCGGCGTGCAGCGGTAGTTGGTGGTCAGGGCGAGCACGGTGACCCCCGGGTAGCGGTCCTCGACGTTGGTCAGGGTGGTGTGGTCGGCGCCGTTCCAGCCGTAGATCGCCTGGCGCGGATCGCCCACCAGGCAGATGTCGGCGCGGCCGTCGCGCCAGGTCTCGAGCACCGCGTGCTGCAACGGGTTGAGGTCCTGCACCTCGTCGACGTAGAAGTGCCGGAACCGCCAGCGCACCACCTCGGCGAACACCGGGTCGTCGCGCATCGCCACGAGGCTGCGCTCGAGCAGGTCGTCGAAGTCGATCACCCCGCGACGGCGCTTGAGCCGTTGGTAGGCGCGGCCGATCTCGGCGAGCCGGTCGGCGGGGACGGCACTGCGACGGCGTTCACGGCGGCACGCGCCCTCGTACTGGTCGGCAGGCAGCAGCCGCGCCCGCGCCCAGTCGAGGTCGGTCATCGCCAGGTATGGCTGGATGTCGAGGCGCAGCTCGGTCATGCACTCGCGCAGCAGGCGCACCCGGTCGGTGGCGATCTGCGGCATCGTCTCGTGGCGGGTCAGGGCGCGGTCGCGCAGCAGGTGCAACGCGACGCTGTGGAACGTGCCGGCCTCGATCGGCTCGCGCAGGTCGAGGCGCCGCAGCCGGCGTTTCAGCTCACCGGCGGCGTCGCGGGTGAACGTCAGGGCGAGGGTGTGCTTCGCCTCGGCGCTGCCGGTGACGATGCGGTGGGCGATGCGCCGCGTCAGCACCGTCGTCTTGCCGGAACCGGCCGCTGCGATCACGGCCAGCGGCATCGCCGTCGTCGTGGCGGCCGTGCGCTGGTCGGCATCGAGGCCGACCAGGAGGCGCTGCGGATCCACCGGCGCAGACTACGGCGCGGCGCGGCCGCGCTCGCGTGAGAGAACGACTGAGCGCCCGACGCTCTCATAACATCGTGCACATGCCATATCCGAAGAAGAACCTCAATGCCAATGAGACGATCGCTCTGGACATGCATCCCCACTGGTGGTACTTCTCCGAGCCGGCGTTCGCGCTGGTCGTGGCGATCGCGTTCGGCATCTTCATCCTCGCCGAGGGCCCGACTGGCAACTCAGGCACGTTCCTGCACTGGCTGGCGATCGTGTTGCTCGCGGTCGCCGCGCTGTGGCTGCTCGGCCGGTACCTGAAGTGGATCACGACCAACTTCGTGATCACGTCCCACCGGTTGATCTTCCGTCAGGGCGTCTTCGCCAAGAGCGGCATCGAGATCCCGCTGGAGCGGGTCAACAACGTCAACTTCAGCCAGGGCATCCTCGAACGGATCCTCGGCGCCGGCAACCTCCTCGTCGAATCCGGCGGCGAGGACGGCCAGCAGCGGTTCACCGACATCCGCCACCCCGACCGGGTGCAGAACCTGATCCACGCCCAGATGGAGGGTCATGCGGTCCGGCGCGCCGGTTACGCCAATCAGGGTGCTGACGAGCTGCCGCCCCCGCCGCAGCTCGACGTCACCGGGCAACTCGAGCGGCTCGAGGGGATGCTGCAGCGCGGCACGCTCACGCCCGCGGAGTTCCAGCTGCAAAAGCAGCGCCTGCTCGGGTCGTGACGGCGGCGGCGCCGGCGCCGGCGCGGGTCATCAGCCTGGTCCCATCGGTGACCGAGACCCTCCTGGCGTGGGGCGTCGACGTCGTCGCCTGCACCAGGTTCTGCGAGCAGCCGCAGCTCGCCCACGTCGGCGGCACGAAGGATCCCGACATCGACGCGATCGTCGCGCTCGCTCCCGACCTCGTCGTCGTCGACGTCGAGGAGAACCGCCGACCCGATGCCGAGGCACTCGAGGCGCGGGGCATGCGCCTGCACGTCACCCACGTCACCGCCCTCGCCGACGTCGCCCCGACGCTCGTCGCGCTCGCGGGTGCGACGGGCGTGCACGTGCGACCGATCGACCTGCGCCCCCCGGTCCGGCGACGGCTCGACGCCTGCGTGCTGATCTGGCGGCGGCCGTGGATGACGATCAACGCCGACACCTACGGGTCGAGCGTGCTGGTGCACCTCGGTGTCGGCAACGTCTTCGCCGGCGCCGCCGACCGTTACCCGCAGGTGACCCTCGACGAGCTGGCGGCGCGTGCGCCGTCGATCGTGCTGCTGCCCACCGAGCCGTACGCGTTCAAGGACCGCCACGTGCGTGAGCTGCAGCTCGCACTGCCCGGCACGGACGTCCGCCTGATCGACGGTGCCGACCTGTTCTGGTGGGGGGCGCGGACTCCCGGCGCGCTCGACCGCCTCGCCACGACGCTCGCCTGAGGGCGCGGTTCAGGTGCGCGCGGCGAGGCCGAGCGCGGCGCTGAACCGCTCCAGCGCGTCGAGGTCGAACGGGGCGCGCAGGGCGATGTTGACCTGGTCCGCCCCGGCCTCGACGTACTGGCCGATCCGCTCGACGATCTCCGCGTCGCTCCCGGTCAGCACGCCCGGCGCGACCGCAGGAGCGAGCGCGCCGAACTGCTGCTCGAGGCTCTCCTGGCTGTAGGCCAGCCCTGCGTTGATCGCGCAACGGATCTCGCCCGGGTCCCGCCCGACGGTGTCGCAGTGGCGGTGCAGCACCTCCCGCTTGGCGGCGAAGGTGTCCGGCGCGACGAACGGGACGTTCCAACCGTCGGCGTAGCGCGCCGCGATCTTGAGCGTGCGCTTCTCGCCGCCGCCCCCCACCCAGATCGGGATCTTGGCCTGGACAGGCCGGGGCTCGTTGCGCGCGGCGGTGAGGTCGAAGTACGTGCCGTGGAAGTCGGTGACCTCGTCGTGGAGCAGGCCACGCAGGCACTGGATGCCCTCTTCCGTCTGATCCATCCGGATCTTGATCTCCGGAAACGGGATGCCGTAGGCCTTGTACTCGACCACCGCCCAGCCAGCGCCGATGCCCATGTCGGCCCGGCCGCCGGAGAGCTGGTCGATGGCGGTGATCGCCTTCGCGAGCACGGCCGGGTGGCGGTAGCCGATCGAGTAGACGAGCGACCCGCAGCGCACCCGCGTCGTCGAGCAGGCGAGGGCGGCATGCATCGCCACCGCCTCCAGGCAGGCTGCGTCGTCGGGTTTGCCGGTCGCGCCGTAGAAGTGGTCCCACACGCTGATCCAGCCGAAGCCGAGGTCCTCCACCTTGCGCCACACGTCGCGCAGCTCGTCGGCGGTGGTGTGCTGCAAGCCGACGTGGACACCGAAGACGGTCATGTCGGGAACGTACCCTGTGCCCATGCCTACCGCCTTGGTCCAGCCGGACATCACGCTCGAGTACGACACCTTTGGTTCCCCCGACGACCCCGCCCTGCTGCTGGTGATGGGGTTCACCGCGCAGATGACGGCGTGGCAGGACAGCTTCTGCAAGATGCTCGCCGACGGGGGTCGCTTCGTCATCCGCTTCGACAACCGCGATTGCGGCCTGTCCACGAAGCTCGACGGGGTCACCGTCGACATGGGCGCGGCGATGAAGGCCGCGCTCGCCAAGGAGCCGGTACCGTCCGCGCCGTACTCGCTCAGCGACATGGCCGCCGACGCCATCGGGCTGCTCGACCACCTCGGCGCCGACCGCGCGCACGTCGTCGGCGCGTCGATGGGCGGGATGATCGCCCAGTCGATGGCCGCGCACTGGCCCGAGCGGGTGCTGTCGCTCGCCTCGATCATGTCCAACACCGGCAGCCGCTTCGCC
>JBBQTN010000146.1:0-13456 GCA_038213195.1 Acidimicrobiales bacterium
GGTCACGAAGCGGCGCTGCGACCCGAACACCAAGGCCTACATCGCCCGCCGCGTCGCCGAGGGCAAGACCGAACGCGAAGCCACGCGATGCATCAAGCGCTACCTCGCCCGCCGAGTCTGGCGGCTGCTCGAACACAGCCAAATCAGCACTTGACAAACATAGAAGCATCATGGCGTCGCTCGACGCCCAGTTCGACGAGGCGAAGATCGCCATTGGCGAGATCCACTCGTTGGAGGAGGTCGCTGAATCGGAGTGGGGCGACTACTGGACGGCCACCTACGAGGTGTCCGACCGCCAGGGCGGCACGCTGAAGGTTCCGGGTCGCCCGTGGAAGTTCTCCGACGCCGAGCTCACCGCTCCGGGCGATCCGGCGATGCAAGGCGAGCACAACGCCGAGGTGCTGACCGAGCTCGGCTACGGCCGCGCCGAGATCGCACGACTCACACGGGTCGGCGCGCTCATCGACAACTTCGCCGCGGTGATGATCGCCAACGTGCTCGGTGCCGCCGCCGTCCCGACCCCGACGGTCGATCCGGACACCGTTCGACCGTGAGCGGCCCGGCGACGCTCCACCCCATCACGACATCCACACGAGGAGACACGTGGCCCACTTCAGCTGCATCATCCAAAGAGACCAGTCCGCCGCGACCTGCGTCGCCGAGCTCGAGGCGGGACTGCACGAGATCCACGCCAAGCACTTCGCCGACGAACCCACGACGGTGTCGTGGCGGCGACTGCCGCCCGGCGACATGTTCACCGAGGGCAAGCCGAGCACTTCGTCGATCGTGAGCTGCGTCCTCGGCTGCGCGACGAGCCTGCCGGAGCGTGAAGCGTTCCTGCGTGCGGTCTGCGAGCTGTGGACGTCGACGACCGGATGTACCGACCACGAGGTCGTGGTCGCCGTCACCGAGACCGAACCCCTGACATAGAGAGAAGGAACCGACCATGCCGCTCTACCGCGTCCTCACCCGCCCCGGACTCCTGACCGACGAACAACGCGTCGCCTTCAGCCACGACGTCGTCGACATCCACTGCCGTTGGACCGGTGCCCCGCCCTCGTTCGTCCACGTGCTCTACGCGGCCGATGATGCCGGTGAACTGGACGAAGGAACCGCCGCGCTCGTGTTCGGCACCATCCGCACGGGTCGCAACGACGAGCAGAAGCAACGGATCACCGGCGATCTCAGCACCGCCCTCGCGGCGCGAGCCGGGATCGACCCCGCCGGGGTCGTCGCGGTGAGTGCGGACATCCAGGCCAGCTACGTGATGGAAGGCGGCAAGCTGCTCCCCGAGCCCGGTTCGCCCGAGGAGGACGCTTGGAAGGCGCTCAGCGTCTGACCGCCGTCGTCTCCGATCCTCGGCTCGTGCCGCTCAGGACGGACCGGAGAACGCTGCGCCCAACGACGCGCCCTCGTCGCGCGGGCCGACGGTGGACGCGTGGTCGTCCTCGTAGCGGGTCAGCTCGGCGCGGCCGACGACGTGCCAGTGGACCTCGTCGGGGCCGTCGGCGAAGCGCAGGTGCCGCTGGTGGGTGTACATGCGGGCGAGCGGGGTCCACTGCGAGATCCCGGTCGCGCCGTGGATCTGGATCGCTTCGTCGATGATCTCGCACACCCGGATCGGCACCATTGCCTTGACAGCGCTGACCCAGATGCGAGCTTCCTGATTGCCCATCACGTCCATCGCCTTCGCGGCGCGCAGCACCATCAGCCGCATCGCCTCGATCTCGATGCGCGCCTTGGCGATCACCTCGGTGTTCTTGCCGAGGCGGGCCAACGGCCGGCCGAACGCCTCACGGTTGAGGCCGCGACGGACCATCAGCTCCAGGGCCCGCTCGGCCACGCCGATCGAGCGCATGCAGTGATGGATCCTGCCCGGTCCGAGGCGCACCTGGGAGATCTCGAACCCACGACCCTCGCCGAGCAGCATGTTGGTCGACGGCACGCGCACGTCGGTGAAGCGCAGGTGCATGTGGCCGTGCGGCGCATCGTCGTCGGTGAACACGTTCATCCCGCCCAGGATCTGCACGCCCGGCGTGTCCATCGGGACGAGGATCTGTGACTGGCGGCGGTGCGGCGGTCCATCCGGGCTCGTCTGGACCATCACGATCATCACCTTGCAGCGCGGGTCGCCGGCGCCGGAGATGTAGTACTTCTCGCCGTTGATCAGCCACTCGTCGCCGTCGAGCACCGCCTGGCAGGCGATGTTCTTCGCATCCGACGAGGCGACATCGGGCTCGGTCATCGCATACGCCGAGCGGATCTCGCCGGCCAGCAACGGCTCCAGCCACTGCTGCTTCTGCTCGGGCGTGCCGACCCGCTCGAGCACCTCCATGTTCCCCGTGTCAGGCGCGCTGCAGTTCAGGCACTCCGATGCCAACGGGTTCTTGCCCAGCTCGAACGCGATGTACGCGTAGTCGAGGTTGGAGAGGCCCTGGCCGGTCACCGCGCTGGGCAGGAAGAAGTTCCACAGACCGTTCGCCTTGGCCTTGGCCTTCACCGCCTCGAGCAGTTCGAGCTGGCCCTCGCCATAGCCCCAGTGCTCGGCCCGGCCCTCACCGAGCCGGTAGTACTCCTCGGTGATCGGGTCGACCTCGTTGGCGATGAACTGCTTGACGTGCTCGAACAACGGAACGGCACGCTCTGACATCGACAGGTTGAGGGCATCGTCGGTTGCAACTCCTGAGTGCATTCCCGGTGCGGGCATGGCGTGTTCTCCTTCAGTGACGGTTGTGGTGGGTGAGCGAGTGACGATGGGTCACGAGAGCGGATCGACGGGCAGTAGCCGCGCCTGGTAGCGGCGCATGCCGCGCAACCAGCGCGCGTAGTCGGAACCCTTGAAGCGGAACATCCGCAGCACGTCCTCGTGCGGCAGGATGAGGAACCGTTCGTCGGCGATCGCCGCCATCACCTCTGCGGCGACCTCGTCGGGCTGCAGGACATCGCCGGCACTGGTGACGGCCGCCGCCCCGACGGACGTGAGCGGGTCGTCGGACGGCCCGTCGCCGAGCAGCATCTTCGTGGCGACGCCCATCGGGCACAGGCAGCTGACCCGTACGCCGGCGTCGCCGTAGGTGATCGACAGCCATTCGACACGAAGTAGCCTTCGCCACGATCCAGCCAGCGCGGGATCAGCACGTTCGCGGCGCGCACGTGGGCGCGGAGGTTGATGTCGATCACCTGATCCCAGTCGGCCTCGGCGTCGCCGAGCCCGAGTGGTCCGGTGATCCCGGCGTTGGCGAAGTAGATCGACACCGGGCCGAGCTCGGCCTCGGCTCGATCGATGGTCGCGCGGATCTGAGCCGGGTCGGCCACGTCGGCCTGCTCGCCGATCACGCGCCCACGACCGTCCGCGCTGAGATGGGCGACCGTCTCGTCGACCGCGGCGCCGTCGATGTCGGCGATCAGCACGCTCCCGCCGGCGCGCACGACCTGCCGCGCGATCGCGGCCCCGATGCCGCCGGCACCGCCGGTCACGATCGCCGTTCGTCCACTGACTTCCATTGCAGTCCCCCGTCCGCGGCTCTCATGGATGGTCGAGCGGCGAGCACAACCTAGCTGAAGATGAATTTAATTTCAACTCGATGCAACGCAGCCCGCAACGGCCCGCCTACCATCGTCGTCATGCACGCAGCCGGCGTTCCGGACGAGCGCACCGCCGACGACATCGGCGAGCCGGCATCGGCTCGCCCCGAGGCACCGCGAACCCCGCGTGGCCAACGGTCGCGCCGGCGGATGGTGGCGGCGGCGCGCACCGTGTTCGAGCGCGCCGGCTACGCCGACGCCCGGCTGGCCGACATCACTGCCGAGGCCGGCATGTCCGCCGGGTCCTTCTACACCTACTTCAACAGCAAGGAGGAGGTGCTCGCCGCCGTGCTCGAAGGCCTCCAGACCGAGATGTTGCATGCCGCCCGCGACGGCGACAGCCACGCGGACACGCCCGCGGCGGTCATCGAGGCCAGCAACCGCGCCTACTTGCGTTCCTACGAGCGCAACGCCCAGCTGATGCGGCTGCTCGAGGAGGTGTCCGACATCAACCCGGAGTTCCGCGAACTGCGCCGGCGTCGGTCCGAAGCATTCATCAATCGCAATGCCCGCGGCATCGCCGAGCTGCAACGCACCGGCTTCGCCGATCCCCAACTCGACCCGTACCTCAGCGCCAAGGCACTCTCGCTGATGGTCTCGCGGGTCGCCTTCCAGGAGCTCGTTGCCGGCGAGGCAGCGGACGTCGACCATCTCGTCGCGACCCTGACCCGATTGTGGGTGAACGCGCTCCGCATCTCCGCTGAATGACGCCCGACGTGTGTCGGCATCTGCGGACAGCGCTGCGAGTGACATGACCCCTGAGTTGCGTGATGGAACCTCGGGCGTCTACGTTTCGGGCGCTGTTCCATCCGGCGCCGCGAGGAGGACCATGAAGCTGTGCACGACGATGTTCTTCGACGGTGACCCGGATCGGCTGGCGTCCAAGGTCCTCGACCTCGAGGCCGCAGGCGTCGACATGATCCTCATCCCTGAGATCTACGGGTTCGACCAGGTGTCTGTTTTGGGTTACATCGCCGCCAAGACCGAGCGGATCGAACTGATGTCCGGGATCGTCAACGTCTACTCACGTTCGCCGGCGCTCATCGCCCAGAGCGCGGCGACCATCGACGCGTTGTCGGGAGGGCGGTTCACGCTCGGCATCGGCAGCTCCGGAGCGCAGGTCATCGAGGGCTGGCACGGCGTCCCGTTCGTCAAGCCGCTGGGCCGCACCCGCGACACTGTCGACATCTGCCGCAAGGTCTGGGCGGGCGACAAGCTCACCCACGACGGGCCGGCCGTGACGCTGCCGCTCCCGCCGAGCGAGGGGACCGGGCTCGGCAAGCCACTGAAGTTCATGAACCGGGTCGCCCGGACGGACATCCCGATCGTGATCGCCTCCATCGGGCCGAGCAACGTCGAGATGACCGCCGAGATCGCGGACGGCTGGCAGCCGATCCACTTCGTCCCGGACCGCTTCGATCGGGTGTGGGGAGCGCCGCTCGCGGCTGGGCGGGCCAAGCGATCCGGCGATCTCGGTCCGCTCGACATCTTCGGTGACGCCCAACTCGCGATCGGCGAGGGCGCTGAGGTGGCGGAGGCGCGCGAGGCGGCACGCAACACGATCGGGTTCTACGTCGGGGGGATGGGAGCGAAGTCGAAGAACTACTACAACGACCTGTTCCGCCGGTACGGATGGGAGGACGAGGCGGAGAAGATCCAGGACCTGTTCCTCGGCGGCAAGCGGGCCGAGGCGATGGCTGCCGTCCCCGACGAGTACATCGACACCGCCAACCTGATCGGCACCGAGGAGCACATCAAGGAACGTCTCGGCGTGTACGGCAAGGTCGGCGTCACCCACCTCGTCGTCAATGCCACCGGGGCTGTGCCGCTCGACGACCTCGCCGCCGTCAAAGCGTGGATCGAGTGACGCGGTGAAGATCGCCGTCGACATCTTCCCCACCGATCAGACCATCAACCCGGTCGACTTCGCGCGCAGCGCGGAGGGGCTCGGGTTCGAGTCGATCTGGTTCCCGGAGCACTCACACATCCCGACGAGCCGCCTGACGCCGTGGGGTGGCAACGCCGGCGCACCGCCGCTCCCCGAGTACTACCAGCGCACCTATGACCCGTTCGTGGCCCTTGGCGCCTGCGCGGCGGCAACGACGACGATCGGGCTGGCCACCGGCATCTGCCTCGTCGCCCAGCGCGATCCGATCCACACCGCGAAGGAGGTGGCCAGTGTCGACGCCCTGTCCAACGGGCGGTTGATCTTCGGCATCGGCTACGGCTGGAACAAGGAGGAGATGGCCCAGCACGGCACCGCGTATGGCGAGCGTCGAGCCATCCTGCGCGACAACATCCTGGCGATGAAGGCACTGTGGACCGAGGAGGAAGCGTCGTACGACGGCGACATCGTGCACATCGAACCGAGCTGGGCGTGGCCCAAACCCTCCCAGCAACCGCACCCGCCGATCGTCCTCGGTGGGGCCGCAGGCCCGAAGACCGCGGCGCACATCGCCGAGTTCTGCGACGGGTGGATGCCGATCGGGTCGCGTCAGTTCAAGACCGGGTGGGACGAGGTACAGCGAGCATGCGACAACATCGGCCGGGACCCGAAGAGCATCGAGCTCGGCGTGTTCAACGGTCCGCCCGATGAAGCCAAGCTGACCGAGCTCGCCGAGCTCGGCCTCTCCCGAGTCGTGCTGACGATGCCCCAGGGCCTGCGCGACGAGGTGCTCGCCGAGCTCGAACGCGTGGCACCACTGATCGACGCCCTGCGCGACGCGTGACCCCCGGCTGCCGTCGCTCTCATGTGAAGCGCCCGCCGGCGATCCATCCGCAGTCGACCGTGGCACCGGCGGGTACGGACGGTCCATCGGGCAGGTAGGCGTAGGCGTCGGCCCCTGCTGTCGCGGCGAGGTTGTGTCGACCGAGTGTCCCGGCGGGACGGATCCTGAGGGTGGCGTTGGAGATGTCGGTGACGACCGGCACGACGTGGAGCCGTCCGTCGCGCCGACGGGGGAGCTCGACTGCCGCTGTTGCGGTGAAGGAATGCGACGAGCCGGCATCGGGTCGGCCGGCGAGTCGATCGATGGCCGGGCGGGCGAAGAGGTGATAGCTGACGAACGCGCTGGCCGGGTTGCCGGGCAAGCCGAACACGGGGACGTGTCCGACGGTGGCGAACATCAAGGGCTTGGCGGGCCGAACCGCGACGCGCATCCACCGTGCGACACCGCGTGTCGAGTGTGCCGCCTGCGCCAAGATGAGCTTCACGAGGTCGTGATCTCCGACACTGACGCCGCCGGTGGTGATCACGGCGTCACATTCTCGAACGGCGTGATCGAGGCGCCGGGTGAGTTCACCGGCATCGTCGCCCACGGCGCCGAGATCGACGGGCGTCACCCCGGACCCAGCGAGCAGGGCGATCAGCCCTGGCCGGTTGGTGTCGCGTATCCCCGATCCGTCCGACGTCGCGTGCACGACCTCGTCACCTGTCGAGATCACCCCGACCCGGGGGCGCCGTACCGCCTGTGGCCGATCGTGGCCGATCGAGGCCAGTACGGCGAGGTGGATCGGTGTCAGTCGCGTGCCGCGAGCGATGATCACATCCCCGACGTCGTGGTCCTCAGCCTTCCGACGGATGTGTGATCCTGCGGTCACCTCGGTCGCGATCGTGACGACGCCTTTGCACTCGGTTGCCGCTTCGAGGGGCGCAACGGTGTCGGCGCCGGATGGGACGCGGGCCCCCGTCATGATCCGGACCGCCTCGCCGTCGCCGAGCCGACCGGGGAACTCGTGACCGGCCATCGAACGCCCGATCACCGTCCACCCGGCAAACGACCCAGTCCGTCGTCGGAGTGCGTAGCCATCCATCGCCGAGGTGTCGAAGGCCGGGAATGGACCGTCCGCTACTGCGTCGGCCGCCAGCACGAGTCCGAGTGACTCGTGCACTGGCATCTCAGTCGCCGGCAGCGGCTCGATCTGGTCGAGGATCCACTGGGTTGCAGCAGTCACGTCGATCGATACGGCTCCGTTCCACGGCTCGCTCGATCTGCTCGTCGCCATCGACGTGTCCTCGGGTCGGCTCAGGTGAGCGATGGGTAGAGACCTGTCAGCTCACCGGACAGCGCGGCCCGCACATGTCTGCTCGTGTCGTCGGCGAGCACTTCGTAGGCGCCGGCTTCGAGGCCGTCCATCACCTGCTCGGCAACGTCGTCGGGCGACGATTTCGGTAGGTCGAGACCGGCGGTCATGTCGGTGTCCATCAGCCCGACATGGAGGGCCAACACGAGGGTGTGCTGTCCCTGCAGTTCCTGGCGCATCGAGTTCGTCAACGCCCACGATGCCGCTTTCGACGCGCAATAGACCGCCGACCATGGCATGTGCAGCCACGACAGGACGGACAGTACGTTGACGATCGCTCCACCACCGTTGGCCCCGAGCACCGGCGCGAACGCCTGGCTCATCGCCAGTGTGCCGAGCGTGTTGGTCTCGAACTCGCGTCGGGCGTTGGCGATGGCGTCGTCGGCCAGCGCCGCCGTGCCGGTGCCGATGCCGGCGTTGTTGACGAGCAACGTGACGTCTGCGCAGTGGCGGACCGCAGCCTCGATGTCATCGGCGGAGGTGATGTCGAGCTGGATCGCCTCGACGCCGTCCATCGTCACCGAGGTCACGTCACGGGCCCCCGCGTAGACCTTCGCCGCACCACGTGCGAGCAGCGACCGACACAACGATGCACCAAATCCCCGGTTCGCTCCGGTCACCAGTGCGACAGATCCCGAGATGTCCATGGCGCATTCCTCCTCGCCTCGTGCAGTCACGCGGCAACGTGGCCTGCATGGTTTCGTGATGGAACGCACAATACGGCAGAGGCGGCCGCATGGCAACCGCGTGTTGCCGCACGAGTGTCCGCCGTCTTGCGCACCGCTGCGCGACCGGGTATTCTCCGTTGCATGATGGAATCTACTGATGGCGCCGCGACTGCCGAACGACACCCCCACGGCGAGGTGCGCAGCGAGGTGGTCGACGAGCACATCCTCGTCCTGACGGTTGATCGAGTGGAGAAGAAGAACGCGTTCACTCCGAAGATCGCGACCGAACTGGCGGATGCGCTGACCCGCCTCGACGAGGATCCGGACCTGTTCGTCGGGGTGCTGACCTTTGCCGGCGATCACACCACGGCCGGTCTGGAGATGCCGCTGTTCTTCACCGACGAAGCCAGGGCGGCCGCGGCCGAGCGGCGCGCCGGCCAGACCTCGGAGCCGGTGGATCCGTACAGCCTCGGTCGGCGTCTGAGCAAGCCACGGATCACGGCGTTGCAGGGGATCACGTTCACGATCGGCATCGAGATCGCGCTCGGCGGCGACATCGTCGTCGCTGCGTCGGACCTGCGGATGTGCCAGTTGGAGCCAAAGCGCGGCCTCGCTCCACTCGGCGGCGCAACGGTCCGCTACGTGCAACGCGGCGGTTGGGGCAACGCGATGTACCACCTGCTGCGCGCCGACGAGTTCGGTGCTGACGAGGCCTACCGGATCGGGCTCGTGCAGGAGGTCGTCGAGCCGGGCCGCCAGCGTGAGCGGGCGATCGAGCTCGCTCGCGAGATGTTGCAGTGCTCGCCGGTGGCGTTGCGCCACACGATCGCCAACGCCCGGCTCGCGCTCGACGAGGACGAGCCGGCGGCGATCGCCGCGATCGCGGCGATGAGCACGATCGTCCAGGCCACCGACGACTTCAAGGAGGGCATCGCCTCGTTCGTCGAGCGCCGCCCCGCCAAGTTCACGGGGCGCTGACGTGGACATCGACGCCGCCCATGTCGACGAGACCCTGGCGACGACGCGCGCCGTGCGGCGCCGCCTCGACCTCGCCCGCCCGGTCGACAACCAGCTGCTGCTGGACTGCATCGATCTCGCCGAGCAAGCGCCGACGGGCGGCAACCTTGGCAGCCGGCGGTGGATCATCGTGCGCGACCAGGCCGTGAAGGACCAGCTCGGCGAGCTGTACCGCGACGCCGCGCTCGGCTTCATGGCGCAGATCGCCGAACGGCTGCGTGGAACCGGGCATCCGCAGGAGAAGGTCATGGCTTCGTCCCAGTACCTGGCCGAACACCTCGCCGACGTGCCGGCCATCGTCGTGCCGACGATCATCGGGCGACACGACGGCAGCAGCCGGCCCGGGCTGTTCGACTCCGTCATCCAAGCCGCGTGGAGCTTCTGCCTGGCGTTGCGCGCCCGCGGGCTCGGCACGACCTGGATGACGGCAGTCTTCCAACACGAAGCCAAGGTGAAGGAGATACTCGACATCCCCGAGCACATGACCGAGATCGTGATGCTCCCCGTCGCCTGGACCAAAGGCACCGACTTCGGCCGCGCCCCACGGCACCCCGCACGCGCGATCACCTACTTCGACCGCTTCGGCGTGACCTCCGAGCACGGCCCCGGCGAGCAGTTGGACTTCGCCGACGGCCCCGGAGTGATCGCCGAGATCGACATCGACGCATCCCCGCGGGTGGTGTGGCAGTTCGTCACCGACGTCGAGGTGCCGACCCGGTTCTCCGACGAGTCGCTCGGCGCCGAATGGCAAGGTGACCAACGCGGCCTCGGCTCGGTGTTCATCGGACGCAACCAGCACCCGAAAGCCGGCGAGTGGTCGCTGCCGTGTCACGTCGACGTCCACGAGGAGCAGCGGTCCTTCGGGTGGCGCACGTCGGACCCTGACAACCCGGGTGCGAGGTGGCGCTTCGACCTGGAACAGATCCCAGGCGGCACTCGGCTGCGCTACCACTACATCATGGGGCCGGGAGGGTCTGGCACGTCAGCGGCGATCAAGGCCAACCCGGACAAGCACGCCCGCATCGTCGACCGCCGGCTCGGCGAGGTGAAGGCCAACATGCAGCGCACCGTTGCCGGCATCAAGCAGCTGGCCGAAACGCCCGCCGCGCCCGCTGACCGGCCGACAGCGTGAAGGACGCGACTGCACCGCCGACCGCGGCGATCCTCGACGTGGTCGACCGCTGGCACCAGTTCATGCGCGGCGACCTGCCCGACGCGCTCGACGACCTCCTCGACGACGACGTCGTCATCTACTCGCCTGTCGTCTTCACCCCGCAGCGCGGCAAGGCGATCGTCGCCAAGTACCTCATGGCGGCGAAGGCGACGTTCGCTGCGGTCGGTTTCGACCGTGAGGCAGGACCGAGCTTCCGGTATGTCAAGCACGTCATCTCGGGCGACACCGCCGTGCTCGAGTTCGAGACCGAGATGGGCGGCAAGTACGTCAATGGCGTCGACATCATCCGCGTTGCCGGCAACGACAAGATCGTCGAGTTCCGGGTGATGGTCCGGCCGCTGCAGGCGCTCAACAGCGTCCACGAGTTGATGGGCGCCGAGCTCATGGCACTCGACTCGAAGCGGGACCCGGCATGAGCGGCCTGCGACTCGACGTCTACACAAGTCCACCGCGTCAGTTGGACAACGGCGGCCAGTTCTCGCCGACCACGTCGACCCTCGTGTTCGGGCCGACCGAGGCGGTCCTCGTCGACACCCAGTACATGCCCGAGGACGTCGACGAGGTCATCCGCCGCATCGAGGCGACGGCCACCACCCTGACGGCGATCTACGTCACGCACGCCCACGCCGACCACTACTTCGGGCTGGAGCGACTCGTCGAACGGTTCCCTCAGGCCCGAGCCGTCGCTGCGCCGGTCGTCGCAGACGAGATCGCCGCGGGCAACGAGACCCTCCGCGCCAGCTGGACCGAGATGTTCAGCGGCACGGCGCTCGACAACACGGTGATCCCCGAACCGCTCGACGGCGACACCATCACCATCGACGGTGAGCTGCTCCGCGCCGTCGTGGTCGGTCAGGCCGACATCCCGAACAACACCGTCCTGCACATCCCAGCGCTGGCCGCGGTCGTCGCCGGCGACGTGATCTACAACGGCGTCAACCCGTTCCTCGCCGCCTCCGATCCCGACGGTTGGCGTCGCTGGTTGGAGAGCATCGCCAAGGTGGCCGCGCTCGACCCGCGCATCATCGTCGCCGGCCACAAGCGTCCGGAGCTGCCCGACGACGACATCCCCGCCTCCCTCGGCGCGACGAGCGCGTACATCCGCGACTTCATGACCGAGGTCGCCGCCGCCAGCGGCTCGCGCGATCTCGTCGCACGGATGCAACGCCGCTACCCCGACTACGGCAACCCCAGCGCACTGATCCTGTCGGCGGTCACCGCCCTCAAGCGAAACCCGCCCGCCGGCGCCTGACGCGCCCCCCGCTCAGGCGACGGCGGCGGCGACGCTTCCGTCAGCCTTCTGCGCCCCGATCGTGGCGTGGTCCGGTCCGCTGACCGACAGCGATGCCTGCACTTCTTCGCCCCCGACCACCATCGTGCGGAAGTGGCTGCTGATGCCAGGAGTTGTCGTGGCCGCCGGTACGGGCCGTGGATCGTGAGCGGAGTGTCGAAGGCGTGCACGGGAGGTACTCCCTCAGAGGTAGGCGGATGGCTCGGGTGGATGCGGGCGAACCCGGTTGTGGCCGTCGCACCTGGCGGTGTCGATGCGGACCGTCATGGGAACACCACGTGGAGCTGGCGCGGACCGCGAACTTGCCCTCCGGCCCAAGCGACGTCGTTGTCGTCTGCCAACCGGAAGGTCGGGATGCGGACCAGCCACTCCTCCAGTGCGACGCGCAGCTCCATGCGCGCCAGGTTGGAACCGGCACAGCGGTGGATGCCCGCGCCGAACGCGACGTGACGATTGACCGCACGGTCGATGATCACCCGATCGGCATCCGGGAACGCAGCGGGGTCGCGGTTCGCAGCCGGGAAGCCGAGGAGGACCCGGTCGCCCGCCTTCACCGGGCAGCCGTGCAGCTCGACGTCGTCGGTGGCGATGCGCGCCATGGTGACCGGCGAGAAGGCCCGGAGCATCTCTTCGATCGCGGTGGGGATCAACTCAGGCTCCTCCACCAATCGCCTGGTGTCGTCGGGATGGTTGGCGAGGTGCCACAGCATCGAGCCGAGCGCCGACCAGGTGGTGTCCAAGCCGGCGATCAGGATCAGCGCAACGGTTCCGAGCACGAACTCGTCGGGGACGTGCTCACCGCCGACCTCGCAGCGCAGCAGTTCGCTGATCAGATCGGTACCCGACCCGTGACGGCGCTTCTCCATCTCCTCCAAGAAGTAGGCCGTGCTCTCGATCTGCGCCTTGGTCCTGCGCGGCGCGTCGTTGGCGTACTCAAGCACACTGCGCACCCAGTCGATGAACGTCTCCGACATGTCTTCGGGGATGCCGAGCATCTTGCCGATGACCCGCATCGGGATCTGCTTCGCGTAGTCGTCGGCAGCATCGGCCCGCCCGGAAGCGGCGAAGCCGTCGAGCAGCGTCCGGCACAGATCACGCGTGTACTCCTCGTATGCGGCGACCCGATCGTTGGAGAACCACGGCAGGAGCAGCCGTCGCGTCCACGTGTGGACGGGCGGGTCGGCCTGGATCGGAGGTAGCCCGGCCGGGAGCAGCTCGGCTTCGGTGCCGTCGGGCGGCGGGATCACGCTGACGTTGCGCGAGCTGAACGCTGACGGGTCCCGGGCGACCCTGGTCACATCCTCGTAGGTCGTGGTCAGCCACGACCCCCCGTACCGCTCCGTGTGCGCGACCGGACAGCTGGCCCGCAGCTCGTCCCAGATCGGGTACGGGTCGGCCACGTACGCCAGATCGAACAGGTCGTAGTCGCCTGCCCAGTCGGTCTGATTGCTCATGTTGGTGCCCCACGGTCAAAGTTGGACGGCTCTTCCAGCGCACGCTCGGCGGCGTCACCTGAAGCGACGACGGCAACCCCGTCGGACGGATCAGACCGGCTCGAGTCGGGCGGGGACGGTCTTGTGCCACGGTGTGCCGGCCCACGGATCGCAGTCCTCGCTGGCGGTGAGCTCGTTCGGTGAC
>JBBQTN010000147.1:0-13427 GCA_038213195.1 Acidimicrobiales bacterium
GGCCGCATCCGACTTCGCGGGCCTGGTCGCCGGCACCATCTACACCGTCACCGTCTACGCCAACCAGACCGCCACCGGCAAGAACGACGTGTTCTCACCCGGCAACCTCCCCCAAATCCAAATCCTCGCCGCACCCGCCTAAGGCCCCCCCGCCGCCTGACCCCCGACAGGGAGGCAGAACCCCCCGACCCCACCGCACTGAGCGGTCGGGTCGGGGGGTTTCTTTGCGTTGGGTGGACGGCTTCTGTCGGGTTGATTCGTCATGACGTATCTCCCGGGGTGGGGGTAGGTGCGGGCGAAACGGTCAAGTACGGCTCGGCCAGCGGGCGGCGGGTATCCCTGTTGCGTGTCTTGATCTTGACGTTCGTCACGAACCCGCCGACGGCGGCTGCGGCGAAACCGAGCAGACACAGGTACATCCCGAAGCCGAGCTGTATCGAAGCGAGTGTCGTGTTCACGTTCGAGAACCTGGTCGACAGGGTGACGGCGTCATAGCCCGCGACTGCGAAACCTGCGCTGGCGACGATCCCGGCGGCGATGGCTGTGCCGGCGGCCCGTTTGGTGGTGGCGACCAGGAGTGCGGTCCCGGCGGCGAACGCCAGGACGAGTGTGATTTTGCCGTCACCCTTCGTGCCTGCGACGTCGATAGTGCCGAGGAACGTCACGACACTTACCCACGGTAAGAGCGAGCCGAGTAGCGCGGTGACCGCCCCTGCGATCCCAACCCAAGCCCACGCGAGGGATCGTTGCGGTGGTGTCGGCGTGATGTTCATGGACGTGCCTCCTGTCGTGAACCGCCGTGAACCCGATGGGGGGTGGCGCAACCGTATCGCCCCTGGTGGCGGCCCTGAGCCTAAACCCGAAACTCCTGGTGGCGTACGTTTGCACCACCCTCTCAAGGTGGCGGCACGGGTTCGAATCCCGTTGGGGCTGCAACATAACACCAGGTCACAGGCTTGTCAACGGTGAACCCGCCGAAACCCGTGAAACCCGTGAAACTTCTGTCCTAGACCAGGGGATTCGCTGTCGGTAGCATGGGTTCATGAACCACGCCTCCACCCCGATCCTAGGAGCTGGCTGATGGCACACCTCCGCAAGTTGCCATCCGGGAAGTGGCGGGTCATCGTCAAGAAGAACGGGCTCCAACGCACCGGCACCGCCCCCACGAAGGCGCAAGCCGAGATGCTGGGCGCGCGTCTGCTGATCGACCTCGGCGTGATGCCCACCGGTGGCACCATCACCCTCGGCGAAATGCTCAACCTGCACCTACTTGAGCACGGCTACGCCGACACCACCCGCTACGACTACACGCTCGTCCTCACCAAACTCCCCGTCGACGTCCGCGCATGGCGGGTCGCCACCATCGAACCGTTCACCATCGAACGGCTCTACCGCAGGCTCCGCAAAGACGGCTGGACCCCACACCGGCTCGTCACCCTGCACAAGCTCCTCTCCTCGGCGTGGACGTTCCAAGCCAGCGAGAACGGGTGGGCCACCAAAGGCCTAATGCGCGACGTCCGACGACCCCAAACCGACCCGGCCGACGTCATCTCCCCATCCTCGGCGGACGTCAAAGCGATCCTCGAAGGCGTCGACCGTGGCCTCGCCCTGTTCTTCCGTGTCGCCGCAGTCGTCGGCGCCCGGCGCGGGGAGATCAACGGCCTGCAGTGGGACGACGTGTCACTCGAACGGTGCGAGATCGTGATCCGCCGCTCCGTCAACTACGTCCCCGGGGTCGGCCTCGCCGTCTCCCAAGGGAAGACAGGCAAGAAAGGGCATCGGGTGATCGGCGTCGACGCCGGAACGATGGGGCTCCTGGCCACCTGGCGGGCCGAGATGCACACCAACGCCACCAACTCCGCCCTACCAGCCCCCGTATGGGTGTTCTCCCACACGGGCGGGGCCACCCCCTGGCGTGGCGACTACATCACCCGCGAGTTCGCCCGCACCTGCCAACGCGTCGGCGTCGCAGACGCCCACCTGCACCAACTACGGCACCACATGGCGTCCCAGTGGCTCCTCGGGGGTGAGGCGGTCATAACGGTCGCCCATCGGCTCGGACACTCCCCAGCGATGACCCTGAAGACGTACGCCACCTTCATCGGGGCCACCGACCACGCACAAGCCGCAAAATACGCCCCCACTGATTCGCTTGACCTATACCGACAGTTGTAGGTAGGGTGACGGCATGCTTCGAAGGGGACAAGCCACCGTCCGCCCCGCCGACCTTCTCGCAAGGCGCTCGGCACAACAGATGACCCAGCAGCAACTCGCCGCCACGGTCGGATGCTCCGAAGGCATGGTCGCCCACGCCGAGAAGGGGCGACGCAACCTCAGCCTCGAAAGTGTCATCGCGTTCGCCGGTGCGTTGGGCTGCCGTCCGTCCGACATCGCAGACATCCACATCACAACCGCGGAAGTCGCCGCGATCGCGAAGGCCGTCGCCTGATGTCCGACTGGCGCCAGCTCACCCCGGCCGAAGTCCTCGACCAGCACGTCGTCCTCACCGCCGGCCAATCCGCCTACGTCCTCGGCCTCGTCCACACACGCGGCAAAGACAAGGGCCAACCCGACCGGCGCGCCGCGTTGGAGTTGATGCGGAACGGCACTCTGCCGCTCGTCGACCCCCGCCAGCCCGTCACCCGCTGGACTGTGTCCTCGAACGCTGTCCGCCGCTACCTGAACGAGACCGCAGCGTGACCCGCGGCCATGTCCTCCGCAAATCAGTGGCCGCGAAAGACGCTGGTGCCGCCTGGCGTCAGCAGGTGTCCGTACAGGTGTACTGCTCATGAGCGCGTTCGTTGATCTCGTCGACGAGTTGTGGACCTGCGACCAGTACACCACCGCAGACGCCATCGCGGACCGGCTCGAACTGACCAGGTCGCAACGCGAGTACCTGATCCCGGTGATCGTCAACTCGTGTCGGATGGTGCGGCGTTGCGCGGCGAAGCGTGTCGAGGACGCCTACGACCCGGCCCGGTGCCGGTCGACGGTGGTGGTTGGGGATGTTCCGTCGGTGGATCCGCGGTTGGCGTTCCTCGCGACCGAGTTCGCGTTGCCGGACGGGTCGTACGTGTCGTGGGGTGCGGCGACGGTCGTTCAGCATGAGGCGCGTGTCGTGATGCTCGACAAGATGCGCGGTTCGTTGGCCGACACGATCGGTAAGCACGAAACGGTCATCGGACAGATCCGTGCGGCGAACGTTCGTTGCCTCGCCGACCTGCACGCAGGCGGTGTCGCATGACCGCCACCCTTCTCGCCAGCGACCAACACGCTCGCGAAACCCATGCGACCGTCGTCGGTGGTCAACCTCTCAGCGACGACCAACACGCGCGCGAAACCCAAAACGGATGCGTCGTCGCTGACACTCCTGCCGTCGACCAATCCAGCCGCGAAACCCAGAAAAACAGCGTCGACGGCATCATCTCCAGCCAACCCCCGACCAACTTCAGTGCGCTCCCCACAATGGCAGCGTCGAGGGGTTGGCTGGAACTTCGTGTGTGGGTCGAAATGTTCCACGACGCCCAACTCCAACGCATCGCCACCACCAACCGCGCCGAACGCGGCGGGGTGGACCCCGGCCTCTACCAGCCATACCTCGAAGTCATCGAACGGGCAGAGAACACAGCCCGGCTCGGCATGATCCGCTGCTACCGGCGAGTCGTCCCCGCCCCCATCCGCGAATGGCAGAAAGACGAGAAAGGCGTCGGCGACAAAACCCTCGCCCGACTCCTCGGACACCTCGGACACCCCGTCCACGCCACCCCACACCACTGGGAAGGCACCGGAACGAAACGTGTCCTGATCGCCGACGAACCCTACGACCGGACTGTCACCCAACTCTGGCAGTACTGCGGCCACGGCGACCCGGCACGGCGCGTCCACAAAGGCATGACCGCACCCGAACTCGCCGGTCTCGGCAAACCCGACCTGAAGATGCTCGTCCACCTCCTCGCCGAGAAATGCATGATGCAGAAACCGAAACCCGGCGAACCCGCACCCCTCTACCGCGAGGTGTACGACACCCGCAGGCTTGTCACAGCCGAACGCCTCCACACAACCCCATGCGTTCGCTGCGGACCGTCCGGCAAACCCGCCGCCGAAGGCACCCCCTGGAACGACGGGCACAAACACGCCGACGCCCTCCGCATCGTCGGCAAAGAACTGCTCCGCGACCTGTGGCAGATCGCATCATGAATCTTCGCCACGTTCTCTGCGCCCCCGCGCGGTTGGCGTGTGCCCGGTCGCGGTTCCCCCGCCGCGACCGCCATCGCCAGATCCCGTGCATGGCATCACGGTCGATCGGCGCAGCGGGCCAGCGCACCTCCCCCCAGGGCGCTGGCCCGCAACCTCTAACACACTGAACCGAGGTCTACATGCCCGCACTAGTAAAGGTCCGCACACTCCCGGCGCTCGTCGACTGGGAACGCGACTGCGTCGAATACTTCCACGACTGGACCCCACCCACCGGGATCCCCCGCGGCCAACACATCGTCACCCTCGCGCACCCCCGCCGGGCGCTCTGCGGTGTCCGGCTCGGCGCGTCCGTCGACCATCGCACCCCGCTCAACTCCCGCCAGGTGCAGTGGGCGCTCGACCATGACCGGCCCGTCTGCGACACGTGCCGCACAGCGTGGGACGCGACATGACCTGGCCACTCGCCTCCCTGATCCTCGGGTTCAACGCCGGCCTCCTCGCCGGCGCAGCGTTGTGTTCCGCCGGGATGAACCGACGTCTTGAACGGGCCCGCTACCTCGCCGAATGCGAACACGCCCAAGCCTGCGCCATCCGCGACGTCGCCGCCGACTACATGCGTGCCTGCGACCAGGCGTTCGAAGATGTCAACCGGGCCGGCCACGTCGCCCCCACCACCATCCTCGCCTTCCACGAAGCCTCATGGTCGATGCGAGTCGCACTCATCGAGAACGACCAGTGATGGCCACCTTCGATGATGCCCGCTGGCTCCTCGGCCGCGAACACGGGCAGACGAAGGTGGCGGTCGCCGCCGCCGACGTGAAGGTCGGCGACCGGATCTCCGGCTGCGCCCACACCATCGACCGCATCGACGCATCCAACGGGTGGATCCGCTTCTACGCCAACGGTGAAACCTGGCCGACAGCCGTCCGCCCACTCCACTCCACCGTCACCATCATCACCCGAACCGACCCGTCATGAGCAGCCGGGTGCTCCTCATCGGCGGACCGATGGCCGGAAAGATCGTCTGGTTCAAAGGCGAGACGATGGTGGTGCCGCAGGGCGGCGCCTACACGCTCGCCGTACGCCAGACGTGGCGTGGCGTCGCAGCGTGGTTCGCGAACTGGCAGCCACTGTTCACCGACGACGAAGTCGACATGTTCGACGCGCGGGATGAGAACCGGTCGAGACGAGACGAGGAATCGCGCGCCGACTGGGAAGCACGCGGCAATGAGACGGAGTCCGAGATGGATGCACATCGGGGCGATCCAGAGTGATCCGTACCTCAGAGTCCGTAGCGGCGATCTCCGCCGCATGGGTCGCCGCCGCAGGAGAGATGCCGAACGTCCCTCGTCAGACGAAGGGACAGGTCGGGACGGCGATCAGGTACTACGCCGACCTGGCGACCGTTACGGAAACGGTCCGCCCAATCCTGTTCAAGAACGGACTCGCGTACCTCCAAGGCGTGTCGGACGGCGACAAGGTCGTGACGGTCACAACGCGGCTCCTCCACACCTCGGGGGAGTGGATGGAGGACTCGCTCACGATCCCCACCGGGCAGAACACGGCGCAGGCGATCGGATCCGCGTGCTCCTACGCGAGGCGCTATTCGCTGATGGCGGTCCTCGGGTTGGCCCCCGACGACGACGACGGGGCGGCCGCATCCAAACCTGCGCCCCGTGCCGCGCCGCGCGCCACACGCGAAGAGGCCCCGCCCGTAGCGCCGCGTTACGAAGACGCACACGCCTCAGACGACCAAGTCCAGAAGATCCAGATTCTCATGAGGGACGTCGGCGGCCGCGACGCCAAGTTGTCGGCGCTCGCCGACCTTGTGCTCCACCCGGTCACCACGTCGAAGGCGCTTACTCGCGCCGAAGCATCCCGCGTCATCGATTACTACGAGCAGCGCTCGTGACCGCCGCCTGCATCCCGTACGGGGCCGACTACTTCGTGCCCCGCGAGCGTGGCAGCACCTCCAACGGCACCCGCGCCCTCGCCGCCCGCGTCGACCACTGCAAAACGATCTGCGCCGGATGCGACATGCGCACCGAATGCTTGGAGGACGAGTTGGAGGTGATGCGAGGCGGGGTCGCGTCCGTCGGCGTGTTCGGTGGCACCACCGTCGAAGAACGCCGGGTCATCCTCGGCGGCACCCGCTCCCACCCACTGCTACCCCGCGGCGCAAAACGTCAACCGATCAAACATGGCAGCGAAAACGGCTACCGCCAGCATCGCACACACGGGATCGTCCCATGCCCCGAATGTTTGGTCGCCCACAACGAGACGACGCGGCAGGCGAAAGCACGGGCCCGGCTGAAGGTGGTGCCGTCGTGATCCCCGTGTTCACCCGCCTCGACGCGTTCATCATCCTCGGCGGCGCCGGCATGTTCGTCGCAGCCGTCGGACTCGCCGCCCTCATCCACGCCAGGCGCCGCCCGTGACCGACCCCGACTACGAATACTTCATCGCACCCGACGCCTGGGCAGACATGACCGACGCCGACAAGGTCGGGATCATCGGCACCACAGGGGTCACCTGCGAGATCGCCGGACGGTTCCCCGCCCTCGTCATCGACGCCGGCGTCGTCGCGATCTTCACCGGCCGCAACCTGCGCGAATCGCTACGAATCTTGCATCGCATCGCACGACTCCTCGCCGAACACGGCGTCATCGAAATCCCCGACACGGCCGAAGGCGCCTGACCCCGTGTACCCGTTCATCACCATCTTCCTCCTCATGTTCGGCGTCCCGACCGCACCCGGGCAGCCGCACCAGGGCAGCGTCTGCCAAACCCGCACCGTCGCCCACGGCACCCTCCCCGACCCCGCCTGCACCCCCGGCGCCGTTAACCCGAACGTCACCCAAGCGAACATCGCCACCACCATCTGCCAAGTCGGATGGACCGCAACAATCCGGCCCCCAGTGGCCTACACGAACCGGGTCAAGACGGCACAGATGCGCCTCTACGGCGAAACCGGCAACCCGCGCACGTACAGCGAAGACCACCGGGTCCCGTTGGAAACTGGCGGGGCCCCAACAGACCCGCGGAACCTTTGGCCACAGCCACACGACGCGCCAGGTGCACCAGGGTCAGCAACCAAGGACAGGATCGAGAACTACGTCCACGCTCATATCTGCTCTGGTCAGATGGCACTGGCGACGGGACAGGCAGTGTTCCTCGGCGACTACGTCGCATGGGCGGCAGACCACCATGTCTAGATGTAGACGGTGCACCTGGAGGACAGCGTGATCGTCTCGTTCGACGTGCACGGCACACCAAAACCGCAGGGCTCGAAGAAGGCGATCCTGGCTGGTCGTCACGCGGTCTTGAAGGAGTCGGGAGGCAACGAGTTCGCAGCGTGGCGCAACGCCGTCGCCGACGCATCACAGCGCGCCGCTAAAGACGTGGGCCGGTTCGACGGGCCGGTGAAGGTGTCGGTGCACTTCCGTTTCCCCATGCCGAAATCCCGGCCGGCGGTCGCCCGGCGGCGCGGCTGGTGCTGGCGAACAGTCGCCCCGGACGTTGACCATCTCGAACGGGCACTGTTCGACGGGCTCGTCGCCGGCGGACTGTTGGCTGACGACGCCCTCATCGTGCATGCGGACTGCACCAAAACCGAGGAAGCGACCGGCTGGCACGGCGCCACCATCACCATCCTGAGCCTGACATGAACGAACTCGACCGGCTCCGATACGAACTCGACCAGATGACCTACGAACGCGACATGTTCCGCCACGCATTCCTACTCGCCGCCGGCATCGAACACATCCCCGACGACCGCGCCGCCCAACCCGAAAGGCCCACACCATGACAGCGAAGCGAATCACCTCGATGACAGCTGAACAACGCGCGCGCATGGCCCCATTCGCCGCCGAGTGGGTCGCCTGGGCACTCAACACAGTCCCCACCGACCATGCACGCGTCGAAGACGGGATGCGACGCTGCTACGAGTTGGCGGGGCTCCGCTGGCACGGCAACGTCGTCTGGTGTACATCCCCGCTGATCGGCGCATACGCCGCACCAATCGCCGCAGCCATCCTCGGCGCGGTCGACGACACGGTCGGCGACGCGGTCCGAGGCACGGTCGCCGACGCGGTCGACGGCACGGTCGACGGCGCGATCCGCGGCACGGTCCGCGGCACGGTCCGCGGCACGGTCCGCGACACGGTCCGCGACACGGTCCACGGCACGGTCGACGACACGGTCGGCGACGCGGTCCACGGCGCGGTCCACGCCACGGTCGGCGACGCGGTCCACGCCGCGGTCCACGCCGCGGTCGACGGCGCGGTCGTCGGCGCGGTCGACGGCACGGTCGCCGACACGGTCGACGGCGCGGTCCACGCCACGGTCCACGCCACGGTCGCCGGCGCGGTCCACGCCACGGTCGGCGGCACGGTCGGCGGCGCGGTCGACGCCACGGTCCACGCCACGGTCCACGCCACGGTCGCCGACACGGTCCACGCCACGGTCGCCGACACGGTCGACCGCGCGGTCCACGCCACGGACGCCGACACGGACGCCGCCTTGATAAGGCTGCACATCAATCAGATCAAAGTCGGCTACTACAACTACCTGTCCCCCTGGTGGTCATGGTGGCAAGCCACCAACGCATTCTGCATCCGCGAACTCGGCGCCTGCCCCGAAATGGGCGAACGGATCGACGCCTGGCAAGACGCCAGCTCCGCAGGAATGTGGTGGCCCCACACCGACTACGTCATCGTGTCCGAACGGCCCCAACAAATCTGTCACGAACGCGTCGGCCCCGACGGCTGGGGATCACACCGCCTCCACAACCCCACCGGACCAGTCATGTCATGGTCGGACGGGTGGGCAATCCACTGCTGGCACGGACGGCGCGTCCCCGCATGGGTCGTCGAACAGCCCACCATCGACAAAATCCAGGCCGAGACGAACACCGAAATCCGACGATGCGCAATCGAATCGTTCGGATGGGACCGATACCTCGAACAGCTTGGTGTCACCCCTGTCGACGTCCAACCGGACCCCGGCAACCCCGGCCACAACCTCGAACTGTACGACCTCCCCAAGACAGCGCAGGTGTACACACAACCCGTCCGGCTCCTCGTGATGCGCAACGCGTCCCTCGACGCCGACCACACCCGGCGCACATACGCCGAAACCGTGCCATCCAACGTGTCGGACGCCGTCGCCGCCGCCGCCTGGCAATTCCAGATCCCCACAGAGCAATACCGTCAACTCGCACGCGCGACCTGACCCAAACCCCAAGGAGAACCATGTCCATCACATTCATCGAGGCCGCCGACCGTGTCGGTGTAGCGTTGCCAGCCGGCCTGATCGCCGACGCAGAAGTACCGGTGATCTCCGGCCTACCCCAACGACAGGGAGACGTGCTCATCGCCCCCCGAGCGAAGCTTGGGAAGGCCGAGAAGGCCGATCAGGTCGTCGTTTCGTGTGCTGGGGTGCAGGTCGTGCGTGGCGAGAACGGTGGGAACACCCACTGGTTGCACGCCGACGGGCCAGTCACCTACGCACCAGCGGTGCAACGGGCCGGCGACACGACCCTCGGGATCCTCGACGTCCCGACCGGCGCTACCGCCTACCTGATCCACACTGACGAGCACGGCACGAACGCCGTCGGCGAAGGCACCTACGTCCTGCGCGGCAAGGTTGAGCAGGCCGAGGAACTACGGCGCGTCGCCGACTGAGCATCCCGCGTGTGTGCGGCTCGGGACCTGGCCTGTGCTGGCGTCCCGGGCCACCACCCGCGCGCACGAAGCTCACCACCGAACTGGAACAAAGGTAAGAGGAGACACATGAAATGGACCGAATCGACTACGGCAAACAGGCCGCCGAAGACGACGCCGCGTTCGCCGAAACCCTCAGACAACGACCTCGTCAACCGTGCACTCCGGATAGTCGGACTCACACCATCATCCGAGACGCACATGATCGGCAGCAGGCCGCACTCCTCGCCGCCGACCTCGACTACCTCGCCCACCGCGACGACCCCGACCGCGAATGCTCCTTCCACAACCAGCCGACCCCCTGCCACATCTGCGACATCGTCGACGCCCGCTACCACCATGCCTGATCTCCGGCGGCCTCTACCCGACTGGGAAGCATGGTCCGCCGAACTTGAGCAGCGGCTAGCCCGGATGGGGCCCGTCGTCCGCACCGCATGCGCACACGTCAACGGCGACCCGTACAGCTGGGCAGACCTCGTCGAAGCCGTCACCACCTACCAGCAAGGCGACGCCCACTGATGGGACGAATCCGAACACTCAAACCGGACTTCTTTCGGTCGGGTTCGCTCTCGAAATGCAGCAGAGATGCGCGCCTGACGTTCGCCGGGCTGTGGTGTGAAGCCGACGACGTCGGTCGCGGCGAGGCAGACCCCCGTCTCCTCAAGGGCAGTGTCTGGCCGCTGGACGACGACATCGACGCCCATGCGATCGCCGGCCACCTCGACGAACTCGAACGGACCGGGCACATCAAGCGGTACATGGCTGACGGCGACGTGTACTACCTCGTTCTCAAGTGGGAGAAACACCAGTCTGCGGCCTACCGGCGAGGCGAATCGAAGCATCCCGCACCCCCCAACACCCCCACACCACAACACCCGCACGACGAACCGTGCAAGAAAGTGCAAGCCGCACCGTCGGACGTGCTGGAAGTGGAAGTGGAAGTGGAAGTGGAAGTGGAAGTGGAAGTGGAAGTGGAAAAGGAAGTGGAAGTCTCGTCATCGTCTCTTGTAACTCCACCCGCGAGCGACCCGCCAGACGACGACCACGAGATCGTCAACACACTGATCGACCACATCGCAACGAAACGCACCGACGACCACTGCACCCGCAACCCCGCAGCCAAAGACAGCTACCGGGCCAAGGTCCTCGCCCAACTCAACCGCGACGAACGCCCCGCACTCCACGCCTTCCTCCAAGCCAAACCACACATGCGCACAGCCTCGCCCGTCCTCGCCGCCCAGGTCTACGACGCCACCAAACAGGTCGCCTCGTGACCCCGACACAAGCCGACGCGCTCGGGCTCACCATCTCCCAAACCTGGCGGAACTCGCCACCCCCCAACATCTGGACCGAAGAACTCGCCAACCTCCACTACAACCAAGCCGAAGCCGCCTACCGCAAACTCCGCCGCGAAACCGAACACACCCCGACCATCGCCCGATTCCTCGCCGTCTACCACACCCTCACCGCCCCGGACCGCGTCTGGACCGCACCCGACCGCGACGGCCCCGTCATGTCGTTCGACCAGTACATGGACGAACTCATCATCAAAGCCGGCCACGACGACCCCGAGGCAAACGAAATGCTCGACATCTGGTCCGACAACGAACTCCACGGCCTATCCGGCACCAACGTCTGGAAACGAGCATGACGCGCCAACACACGGTCCGACAGACACAGGCGATCCTCACCGACGCCCACACGTTGGCCGCCACCATCGTCGACGCCCTCCGCCACCTCGACGACGGCACCGGCGGCTACAAATCCGGCCACGACAGCAACGGTACCGGCGGCTCAACCGTCGAACGACAAGCCGAAGCCCACGAGACCGCACCAGACATCGCCGCAGAGGCCCTCGTAACACTGTTAGACGCCATCCGCAGGGCAGTCGGCTACCTACACACCGCAAGCGCCATTTCGCAGCGCTGGGGCACGTGGGCCGTCGGAGGCGCAGACCTCCGCGAACGCCTCGCAGCCATCGACGCCGGCATCTGGTGCCAGAATTGTCTCCCTCTCGGGTTTAAGAACCCTCGATCGCTCAAGGGGACACTGTGCTCGTTCTGCGCACAGTTCCAAACCGACTTCAAACGGCCAGCCCCACGAGAGATCATCGACATCCACGTCACCTACGGCCGGGTCCACATGAACGACATACTTCGCATCCTCAAACGAATCGACGCCGAACGCAAAGAGGCTCGGCGAGCTACAAAGACGGGCGGCAAAATGAGTGAGCCCGTCGCTCAACGCGACGGACGCCCAGCATGAAAGCGCCGTTCGTGTGGTTCGGTGGCAAACGCAAGGTCGCCGCGCAGGTGTGGGCCGCACTCGGTGATGTCGACAACTACATTGAGCCGTTCGCCGGGTCGCTCGCCGTGCTGCTCGGCCGGCCGGTGCGTTGCGCCGGGTCGAAGATGACCGAGACCGTCAACGACGCCGACGGGTTCATCACCAACTTCTGGCGTGCGCTCGCCACCGACCCGGAGGCGGTCGCCTACTGGACGGATTGGCCAATCAACGAAGTTGACCTGTTCGCCCGCCACCTGTGGCTCGTTAACACCGGGCGATCCCGTCTCCTCGACGGGATGGAAGCCGACCCGGAGTTCTACGACGCGCAGGTAGCGGGGTGGTGGGTGTGGGGTGTCAACTCGTGGATCGGGTCCGGGTGGTGCGCAGGAAAAGGTCCGTGGCTCGTCGGCGCCGACGGCACAGTCCGCCAGCTCCCACACCTCGGCGCCGGACAGGGTGTCAACCGCAAGCGCCCACACCTCGGCGACGCCGGACAGGGTGTCAACCGCCAGCTCCCACACCTCGGCAACGCCGGACAGGCGGGATTCTGGAACCTCGACGTCCGCGCCAGAGGCATCGCCGACTACTTCTACGAACTCGCCGACCGGCTCCGCGACGTACGTGTCTGCTGCGGCGACTGGACCCGAATCGTCACCGACGGCGCAACGTCGTACGGGTCGACCGTCGGCGTGTTCCTCGACCCGCCATACCTCGGCGACGTCCGCACCGCCGACCTATACGCCACCGACGACCACACCATCGCCAACGACTGCCGAACCTGGGCGCTGACCCACGGCGACAACCCCAGGATGCGGATCATCCTCGCCGGCTACACAGCCGAACACGACCACCTCATCCCGAACACGTGGCGACGCATCACCTGGTCCGCGTCCGCGTCGTACCAGACCACCGCTTCCGCTGCCCGGGCGACCGCCGGCAACCCGACCGGGAACCTCGCCAACCGGGCCAACGAATGCCTGTGGCTATCCCCCCACTGCCTCGACACCAACCGGCAACTTGACCTGTTCGGCGGCGCAGCATGAAGGCGAGCACCACGTGACGCCACGCGACATCGACGCGCTCCTCGACGAACTGCAACGCACCCGCCTCGAACGAGACAGGGCCATCGCCTGCGCCAAAGCCCTCACCGAACTCGCCTACCTCGGCGCCCTCGTCCGCACCACCGTGTGGTACACGCCCGGCGCCCGCGAATACCGCGCC
>JBBQTN010000148.1:0-13408 GCA_038213195.1 Acidimicrobiales bacterium
ATGTCCGGTTCCAGCATCATCGTGGCCGTCAACGCCGTGATGCTCAAACGAATCAGACTTCCGATCGCGGCACCGTCCACGGTGCCCCACGCTCCAACAACCGGCGACACGCTGATGGTGGGCGCCGACTCGGATGCATCAATCGGCGAACCAGCCGCCCGCCGATAAGCCGCTCGCCAGCCACACGCCCGGAACCAAGTCCCACCGCTGACCGACGCACTGATGCCAAGACGAATCAAACCGGTTCACGAAATGCGACTGCCGGACCGACCCTGTATGCCGGAGCCCGTCAAAACCCAACGCTCGCATCATCCGCGTCGGCGGTCGCTACGGGGCCACGGCTACTTCAAGCGCCTTGGGCCGGGCATCGTCACTGGGGCGGCTGACGACGACCCGTCCGGGATCGCCACATATTCCCAGGTCGGCGCGGCACAGGGCCTCTCGCTGTTGTGGATGGCACCGTTCCTCCTTCCGCTCGCGGTGGGGGTGCAGGAATCGACTGCACGGTTGGGTCTGGTCACCGGCAAAGGGCTCGGCACGCTGGTCCGTGAGCGATTCCCGCGCTGGGTACTCGTCGGCGCGGTTGTGCTCCTCGCGTCGGCCAACACCCTCAACATCGCCGCGGACCTCGCCTCGATGGGGGCCGCGTTGCGTCTGCTGGTTCCGGTGCCTGCCGCAGCGGGCGTTGTGCTGTTTGCCCTCGTCATGGCCGCCACGGAAGTACTTGTGCCGTACCACCGGTACTCCCGTGTGTTGCGATGGTTCGCGCTGTCGCTCGTCGCGTACGTGCTCGTGCTCGCCGTGGTGAAGGTCGATTGGGCGACCGTCGCGGCCCGTACCTTTCTTCCCCGATTCAAGTTCGACGCTGCGACGATGATCGCCCTGACCGCAATCGCCGGCACCACCATCTCGCCGTACCTGTTCTTCTGGCAGTGTGCAGAAGAACTCGAGGAACGCGACGAGCGCCCTGCTGATCAGGTGGACCGACCCCATCTCCTGGCCATGCGCGTGGATGTCTGGACGGGCATGCTCTCGGGTGTGGCCGCCATGTTCGCGATCATGCTGACAGCGGCCGTCACGCTCGGGGCGTCGGGAGCGGTCAACATTGGAACCGCCGAACAGGCCGCGAAGGCCCTCGAGCCGCTCGCCGGAAGCTTCGCCAAAGTGCTGTTCTCGATGGGGATCGTCGGACTCGGTCTGCTCGCGGTACCGGTGCTTGCCGGGTCCACCGCGTACGCCGTGGCCGAAGCGTTCCACTGGAACGAAGGGCTGAGCCGCCGCCTGAAAGATGCACCCGGCTTCTACGCGGTGATTATCGCCTCGATGGTGGTCGGTCTTGCGTTGGTTGGGCTCGGCGTCAACCCGATCCGGGCGCTGTACTTGTCTGCGATCTTCAACGGCCTAACCGCCCCGCCGCTGATCCTGTTGATCGTCATCCTCGCCCGCTCACGAACGGTCCTCGGCGAGTTCCGGTCCGGTTGGGCGTCGATCGCTGCGACATCGATCGCCGGTCTCGCGATGACGATCTTCCCGATCGCGGCCCTACTCAAATCGTAGGCCAAGATCAAGCGAGAACCCCTGGGGGGCACTGCACTCCTGTGAGCGCTATGCAAGGAAGGTTGGTCGAGCGCAGTCATCGCCTGACCCGGAAGAGGTCCACCTCAGGTCCACCCATGTTGACCTCCTCGGCGTTGACCTGCTCCGGACATCAGGGGCGAGTCAGAGCGGCGGCACGAGGATTCGAGGTGATGTCGTCGTTGGCGGAATCGGCTCGCACGACCACGACGGGCACGGCAGCGTGATCAAGGACGCTGTTCGCTGTCGAGCCGAAGAGACGTGAACGGACACCACCGCGTCCACGCGATCCGATGACGAGGAGGTCACCGTCGCGCAGTGTCTCGAGCAGGCTGGACACCGGGCTGTTCTCGATCAGCAGGCCCCTGACAGTGACACTGCAGCGCTCCCGAACGGACTCGACCGAACGTTCCAGAGCACAAGCCGCATCGATCTCGGTGAGGTCGCGCGCCTGGGCCGAACGGGTGTCAGTCGAGGCGTACGGATAGGACCAGCCGTGCACAAGCAGCAGTTCGACGTGATGACGGTCCGCTTCGTCGCCAGCCCAACGAACCGCCAGGTCGGCGTTCGCGGAGCCATCGACACCGACGATGACCCGATCAGGTTTGCCTCGACTGGCTACACCGCGGATCACCGCGACGGGGCAGGGGCTGTCGTGCACGAGGTGACGAGGGGTGCTCCCGAGCCAGAACGCCGACGTCCCGTGGTGACTGCTCGAACCGACCACGACCAGGTCCCCCGGTGCTACGTCGGTGAGGAGAACACCCGACGCCGGTCCCGGCGAAACCTCGATGGTCACGGTCAGTGTCGGATGAGCGTCGATGATGGCGACCCTGATCTGCTCGACGTTCGTGTGCGCGGCCTCATCGAGGGCCTGGTAGGCGGTGCCATCACCCAAACCAATGGTCGCCTCGGGGGCGACTACCGGAATATTGAAGCACGAGACGATCCGAAGCGGGACAGAGCGGAGATCCGCTTCGTTGGCCGCCCACTCAACCGCTTCAGTCGCGCTGTCAGAGCCGTTGTATCCGACCACGATCCTTTCGCTCATTGACCCTGAACTCCGTGAGCTCCGCCGTGACCGCCATGACGGCCGTGGTGCAGGTGCATCGCGACCATTGCGGCGATCAGCGCTATCCAGATCCAGTTGCTCGTGAACCAACCCATGAGTGCGTCCTACATCTCTCGTGCGTGTACGAACGAGCGTGCTCTCGCGCACTGCCTGTGTCATCGGGGGCCGGTACGGTTCGAACCTGCGGAGAATCCCTGATGTGATGACCGCTGGACGGGCGTGACCGGAGAACCCCATTCCGAGGTCCCGCCGCATCCGCAACGAAGTTCGTTCCGGCGTGTCGGCGAGGGTCTCGCGGCAGTCGGCGCACGAGGCGCAGGACAGCCTCCTACGCCGCCGACGCCGATGGGAGCCGTAGGATCTTCGACATTGGAGCGGAGGAGACCGCCGATGAACGCTCGACCGGTTCGGGTGGTCTCGCTGCGGTCGTGGATGCATGCCGCTTCGGTGCCGTCGTGTTCGACATGGATGGCGTGTTGACCGACACGGCGCGCGTCCACTTCGCAGCGTGGAAGCTGTTATTTGACGATGAACTCGGCCGTCGCGCCCCCGGTGGCGGTGTCGAACCATTCGAGGTGGACGAGTACGTTCGGTTGGTCGATGGGCGATCACGTATTGATGGGGTCCAAGCGGTGCTCGATGCCAGGCAGGTTCACCTGGCTACCGGTGCATCGGGCGACCTGCCGGGTGCAGCGACCGCGTGGGGGCTCGCCAACCGCAAGGATGCCTTGTTTCTCGAGGCGCTGAAGCGAGACGGGGTGCACGCTTTCGCGACTTCGGTGGTCTTCGTGCGGGCGGTCCGCGCAGCAGGGCTGGCCACAGCGGTTGTCACGGCGAGCAGGCACCGGGCGGATGTCCTCCTTGCGGCCGGGTTGACGGGGCTGTTCGACGTTCACGTCGACGGTGTCGACGCGGCCGAGCTCAGGCTGGCTGGCAAGCCGGCGCCGGATATGTTCCTGGCTGCGGTTGCGGGCCTCGGGGTCGAACCGGGCTCCGCTGTGGTGATCGAAGATGCCGTGGCCGGCGTCGCCGCCGGCCGGCGCGGCGGCTTCGGTCTGGTTGTCGGGGTGGACCGAACCGGCTCGGCCCCCGCGCTGACGGCGGGGGGCGCTGACATCGTGGTCGGCGACCTTGCTGAGCTCCGGGTCGTCGGGCTCCGAAGCGGGGGCCGGTGAGCGATCCCGGCCTCCGGCCATCCGACTCGACCAGCCCGTGGGAGTTGATCTGGGAGGGCGTCGACCCCGGCCATGAGGGTCACCGAGAGGCGCTGACGACCCTCGGCAACGGCTACTTCGCCACTCGTGGCGCGCTCGCGTGGGCGGCGGCTGACGGCGTGCATTACCCGGGCACCTACGTCGCTGGCCTCTACAACCGGCTGACGTCGAAGGTCGCCGCCACGACCGTCGAGCACGAGAGCGTCGTCAACCTGCCCAGCTGGCTGCCCGTCAGCTTTCGCCCGGCGGATGGTGACTGGGTGGGCGCCAGCGTGGTCGAGGTGCTCTCCAACCGCGTCGTTCTGGACCTGCGCCGCGGGCTGCTTCATCGCCACCTGCGCGTCAGGGACCGGGCTGGACGCGTCACGACAGTCGCCGAACGGCGCCTCGTGTCAATGGCCGCGCCGCACATCGCGGCACTCGAAGTGACGCTCACTGCGCAGAACTGGTCGGGGCGGATGCAGGTCCGCTCCGGCATCGACGGTGGCGTGACCAACAGCAACGTCGCCGAGGATCGGCTCTTGTCGAACCGCCACCTGCAGACCGTGAGGTCTGGCGACGACGCCGCGGAGACCGTGTGGTTGGAAGCCGCAACGAGTTGGTCACAGGTGCGCATCGCCGTCGCGACCCGGACCCGGATTGACGCAGCGGCTGCCCGTCGGCTGATCGCTGATCCCGACGCCGTGTCACACGAGTTCTTCATCGACGTCGCTGAAGGCCAACCGGTGCGTCTCGAAAAGGTGGCGGCCGTGCACACGTCGCGGGACCTCGCGGTCGGCGAACCGGTCGCCGCTGCGCTGGCGTCGCTCGCCGGTACGGAACACTTCGACCTGCTCGCCGCAGCCCATGAACAGACCTGGGCGCACCTGTGGGAGCGGTTCGGACTCGAAGTCGCAACCCGCAGCAACGCGCCCGACGCCGGTGTCTCGAACATCGTGCGGTTGCACCTGTTCCATCTTCTGCAATCGGCGTCGCTGCACACGGTCGACGTCGACGCAGGGATCGCAGCGCGCGGGCTGCACGGCGAGGGCTACCGGGGCCACGTCTTCTGGGACGAGCTGTTCGTGTTCCCGTTCCTCAACCTGCGGCTGCCCGAACTAACACGGGCACTGCTCCTGTACCGATCGCGCCGCCTGCCAGCGGCTCGCCGCGAGGCCAGCGCCCTCGGCAAGTGCGGGGCCCGGTTCCCGTGGCAGTCGGCCAGCGACGGCACTGAACAGACGCCGACCGGGCTGTTCAATCCCCGCTCCGGGCGGTGGATGCCTGACAACTCGCGTCGCCAGCATCATGTCGGGCTGGCGGTCGCTTGGAACGTCTGGCAGTACTACCAGACCACGTCCGACATCCAGTTCCTCCGTGACCATGGGGCCGAGCTGCTGGTCGAGATCGCCCGGTTCTGGACGAGCCTCGCGTCGGAGGAGCCGTCGGACGCGAGGTTCCACATCCGCGGTGTCATGGGTCCCGATGAGTACCACGACGGTTACCCTGACCGGCCCGGTGAGGGCATCGACGACAACGCCTACACCAACGTGCTCGTGAGCTGGCTGCTGCAACGCGCCGTCGAAGTGCGCGGGCTGCTCGACCACCATCTCGCCGACCGCCAGTTGTGGGATCGCCTGGGCGTCACCGACGACGAGGTTCGCGGATGGGACCGGATCGGGCGGCAATTGACCGTGCCATTCCACGGGGGGCTGCTCAGCCAGTTCGCAGGATGGGAGCTCCTCGAGGAGCTCGACTGGGCGGCCTACCGACGTCGTTACGACAACATCGGCCGGCTCGATCTGATCCTCGAGGCGGAAGGAGACAGCACCAACCGCTACCAGCTGGCCAAGCAAGCCGACACGTTAATGCTGTTCTACTTGTTCTCGGCCCCCGAACTGGAGGCGCTCGTCGGGCACCTCGGCTACCGCTTTGATCCGGCGACGATCCCGGCCACCGTCGACTACTACGTCGCCCGCACCGCCAACGGCTCCACCCTCAGCCAGCTTGTGCACGCCTGGGTGTTGGCCCGCCGAGATCGGGCCGGCTCCTGGCAGCTGTTCGGCCAGTCGCTCCTCGCCGATCTGGACGACACCCAGGGCGGGACCACACGAGAAGGCATCCACCTCGGCGCGATGGCCGGCGGCCTCGATCTGTTGCAGCGCGGTTATGGCGGCATCGAGATCCGTGACGACGCCCTGTGGCTCGACCCCTGTCTTCCCGATGATGTCGCCTCGATCACGTTCGACATCGTCTACCGGGGCCATTCGCTCGCGGTGACGATCCGCCCAGAGAACGTCACCGTCACAGCCGAGCCGTGTGCAGCAGAACCGATCCGGGTGATGCTCGCCGGCCGCGTCTTCGCGCTCAAACCGGGGCAGACGATCGGGCAACTCTTGGTGCGTGACCGCCCCAACGGGCTGTCCATGCCCTGACGTCCCAGCGGGATCCCGAAAATGCACGCAACGAGCTTGGGGAGCGTGACAAGGCCGATGCGAGCGGCCTTCCGGGTCATCGTTCGTGGTCGAGCAACGCGTCGATGACGGTGGCGGTCATCTCTCCCACGGCGGTCCCCTCGACGCTGTACTGGCAGCCGGTCGTCGAGATTGCTGCAGGGCGGCGCAGTTCGTCAGACGTCGTGGCGAAGTTGCGAAGCGGTATCTGAACGGTGGCGGCAACTTCTTGCGGGTTGAACATGTCAGTGAGTTGAAGCCGTGTGCACCAGCCGACGACAGGGGTGACGAGAAAGCGGGTCGCAGGTAGCTCCACCGGCGGCAGCGAGCCGATGATGTGAACATGTGTCGAGTCGATCCCAGTCTCCTCGGCAGCTTCGCGAAGGGCCGTGGCAACCGGCCCGTCGTCACCTGTCTCGGCCGATCCGCCGGGGAAGACGAGGACGCCGGGGTAGTTCGCCAGTGCCGTGGCCCGCTTGGTCAGCAGGATGCTCGGTCCGTCGTCGCTGTCGATCAGCAGGACGAGCACCGCGGCCGGTCTGAGAGTCCCGGTCGCATGAGGTTCCGGTTCCCCGGCCCCGGATCGCATCACTCGGAGCCTGGCGGCGCAGAGCCAATCCGGCTCACGATCGTCGGTCACGGCAACCGCTCTCGACGGTAAAGGCGCCGGTTTGTCGGTCGTCGAGTGGAAGCCAGGTGACCTCCGTGGAGCCGACTGCGAAGAGCGCGACGCCGGGTCCAGGTTCGTCAGAGTGGACGGCGACGGTCTGTTCGATGAGGCCAGGGTGACCGAACAGGGCGCGTGCGGGCCGGCTAGGCGGCCGGCTGTCGGACGGCCATTCCGCAGGGTTGTTGGCGACGGCGACGATCGCCTGGCAGTTGCCGACCAGACTTGAACCCTGACCGCCGAAGGCGAGGAGGGTCTCGCTCATCGCCGGGACGAGGACGAGGTTGGCGCCGACCGCCGTGAGTGCGTGGACGGCTTCTGGGTTGAGGAGGTCGCGGCATACTGCGATGACGAGGTGCCAGCCGTCGATGACGTGAATGCGTAGCTCGGGCCAGCCCGCCGGCTGGATGTCTTCGGCGATCGGTGCTTCTGCGGGGGAGTGCTTGTCGTGGGTGAACGGCTGGTCGTGGCCTCGGGCCCAGACGAGCGCTGTGTTGCGCTTTCGTTTCGGGAATGCAACGGTCCCCTCGCGGTGAAGGTGGTGGTAGCTCCCGGCGACAAGGAGCCGCGGCCCGTCGGGGCGTCGTACCCACGCTTGGAGCTCTGTCGCGAGTTCTTCGGTGACGCACAGCTCTGGGAGCACGATGATCTTCGCGCCGGAGTCGGTGGCGACGCGAATGAGCCGGTTGATCTCGTTGCGTTGCCGGACGAGGTCGATCGGTCGGATCGGGAACGTCCGACCGTGCGTGTCGCGGGGGAGCGAGAACTCTGTGACGCTGCGGTTCGGATGACAGGTCGCGATCATCGTGTCGGCGGTGACGAGTCCAGCCAAGATGTCGGTGAGGCTGTAGTCGAACACGAGTCGGTACTCCACGGCCCAATCTCCGGCGAGCCGGACGTGTCGTGTCTGGTCGAGGCGGTTGGCGAGACGCCATGGGGGCGACGTGAACGGCATCGGTGTCAGTGCCCGCAAGTTTGGGGAGTCGAGCGGAATCGGGTCGCCGACGGCCGGTTGATAGGGGCCGTGACTTCGGAAGAAGGATGTGAAGGTGTAGGCGTAGTTGTCGTCGAGAAACTGGGCGAGGGCATGTGCGATCACCACCGGCGGGACCTCGGTCGTCCCGGCGAGCGACATTGCGAGGAGCGCTCGCACCGTCCCGTCCAGTGTCGGAGACGGTTGCGTGGCCGTCACGAGCGCATTCAGGGGGGAGAGGATCTTCGCGACTTGGTCTTGGCAGTCGGCGTCGCTGACCCGTTCCCACAGGATGACGTGTTCGTCACGGCACAGCTGCAGCAGATGCGTGAGGGTCACGATTGGCTCGGTTTCGGACGCGATGAACGCGGTCAAAGCTGCGAGCCGGTCGGCGGGCGAGTTCAGCCGTGCCACGCACGGCATGCACGCCGCCTGGTCGTGCTGCCGGTCGTCGCAACCAGCGGTCACGTCAGCGTCACCGGATGACCTCGGTATCGCTGCAACGGGTGCCGACGATCCCAGCTTGGTCGCGTCGGCGGGGTTGTGTTGGTCCTCACGTGCGCCTGTCATCGGTGATGCTTCGCTGGCGGGTGCCGCTGCTGGTACGAGCGCACATGTCGCGGCCCGGGTCACACGCTGCTGGAGGTGGCCGGTTGGTGGGCGAACGCGTCCTTGATCCGTTGAATGGTCGCCTCGTCGAGGTTGGCGTACACCAGGTCGGCGCCGGTGAACCGGGAGGCTTCGACGACCAGCGCGTTCCGGTCGAGGTCCTCGACCAGCAGCGCGACCGTCGCAGTACCTGGTTGGACAACATCGCGAAACCAGGTGACCCACTCGTCGGGAACGCCGACGTCCACGACCTTGGCCGTGACGGCCCCTGCGCCGGCACCGACGACCGCGCCAGCAAACCATCCGATTGGGCCGCCCAGAATCAGTCCGAGCAGGCCGGCCCACATCGCCCCTGACAGCGCCGAACGCGCCGGTGTGGGATCGACCGTCTCGTGCACGATGGTTTTGCCCGTGTCGTCCTTGACGACCGTGACAGCATCCTTGAGCTTGAGCTTGCCGGCCGCGGCGAGACCGCTCGCTGCGACCAAGAACTCTTGGGCGTGAAACTCGTTCTCGAACGAGATCCCGACCAACGTCTGGGCGACGTCAGCCTGCTTCGACTGGTGCATGTGCATGCCCACAGGATCGGCGATCGAGGCGCAGCACCGCATCCGTGCGTGACGACAGTTGAGTTGCGGGCTTCTACGCAGCACCACGCAACACGCGCCGTCAGGAGCTCCGCATCCGCCGACACATCATCCTACGGATACGCCGAAGCACCAATCGGTAGCCGCTGCGGATGCCGCCAACCACAAGGCGGTTCAAGATGCTCGCATCAAGAGATCCGTTGATCACTGACAAGGAGCGACACATGACAAGCGAACACGGTGGCTGCTGCTGCAACCACGACGATCAACACCACACCCACGAATCGGTCGGCGACGTTCAACTGCGCGATGCCGCGAACGCCCCGACGGTGACGGCTTGCTGCGGCGGCGGCGGCGCAACCGTCGACGATGACGCGCCTACCTCCACCAGCCGCAACGAACACTCGACAGCCGTGCGGAGTCCGTCATGAACACCGAACGCCATCCGACCACGCATCTCAGCTCCCCGCGCACGAGCGACTCGCCCGACGAACTGGCCCGTCGCCGGCAACGCAGATTTGCGGTGAACATCACCCCGGGCGAGCGCGGCGGCCGGATCATTCTCGGTCTTGCCGCCGTGATCGTTGCTGTGGTGCTGCTCGTTTCAGCGGGCTCAGCACTGGCAGTTGTGCTCGAACTGCTCCTCATCGCAGCTGGTCTCGATCTTGTGGTCACCGGCGCGCTCGGTCACTGCCCGCTCTATCAGCGCCTCGGTCACGTACCAGCGTCGCTGCGCCGGTCGGCGTGACGGAGCGCCCGACTGTGCACGCCCAACCTCCGCCCCCCGGCGGTCGCAAGCAGCGAGGCGGCCGTCACGGGTTGATGATGATCGCCTGCTGCATCCCGATGCTGGTGATCGCCGTCGTTCTCGTCGCGACAGGAATCGTCGGCGTCGGGTTCATCTTCGTGGCCGTCGCCTGCACCGCAATGATGGCCCTCATGATGCGCGGCATGAACCACGCAACGATGAACCACGACGGACCGCACGGCGCCGGCATGGACCACAGCCGCATGGATCACAGCGGGACTCGGCCACCACCTGCCCCGCCGTCGCTCACCGGGCGCGATCGTCCCGACGAGCGATGACTGCCCGTGAGTCGTCGCGCCTTGTCCGGCCGAGACGACTCCCGTCGGGCGGGTGCCGCACTCATGTCGACGTGCACGCCCCACCGATCCTCGGCCCTTTGAGCGGTGGGGCGCCGAGTACGCGTCCTTGTTCGAGCCGGACCGGCGCGGCCGGTCTGCGCTGTCGCGGCGGGCGTATCGTGCCCACCAGCCAAAGATGCGGGTGACCACGAACGCGCCGAACGACGTCGACAGATCAAGTTTCCGGCAGCTCGCGCCGCTGCTCGGCTGTGTGTTCATCGCGATGATCGGGTTTGGCATCGCGCTCGTCGTGTTGCCCTTGTACACGGAGCGCATCCACGGGTTGGCCGGCGCCAGCGCCGGACTGGTGGCCTTTCATCTCGGCGTGCTGACCAGCGTGTACGCATTGGCGCAACTCGTTGTCGGCCCTGCGGTGGGCCGGTTGGGAGACCGGATCGGGCGGCGACCCCTGATCCTGTGGGGGCTCGCGGGAGCCGGCGTCACCCAGGTGGCGTTTGCGTTCACCAGCTCACTGTGGTGGCTGTACGGTCTGCGCGTCGCCGGCGGTTTTGCCGCTGCGCTGCTGACGGTGGGCGCGACCGCTGCGATCGCCGCTCACACCAGCGAGTCCAGCCGAGCGCGAGGCATGGCCTGGTTCGGCACCGCCGCCAGTCTCGGCGTGATCGCCGGCCCGATCATCGGTGGTGTCCTCGGCCAGGTTGGCTCGGGCGCCGCCCGGGGAGTGCGGTTCGACGGATACACCCTCCCATTCGTGGTCGCCGGAGTGCTCGCACTCGCAGCGCTCGCAGCTGCCTTTTTCCTGGTGCCGGAGTCGGTCGGCCGGTCGGAGCCTGACGCGGGTCCTCGTCTCAGCCTGTGGCACTCGATGGTCACCAGCCCGCTGTTGGGTTTGGTGGCGGGCTCCCAGTTCGGACTGGCCCTCTTCGAGGGCACCTTTGTCCTCTACGCCCGCGACCGGTTCGGGTTCGGGTCATCCCAGACCGCGGCCGCGTTTGTTGTCTGCGGTGCGGTGATGGGGGCGCTCCAGGCAGCGGTGGTCGGGCCGATGAGCCGCTTCGTCGGCGAGCGTTCCCAAGCCGCAGCAGGGTTCGTGCTGATGGGAGTCGGCATGGGCGGCCTCGTCGTCGTGCGGGCCTTCACGCTGGTGATCGCGGCAGTTGCCGTGCTCGCCTTAGGTACTGCGTTCGTGGTCCCGAACCTGGCATCGATGGTCGCCAACGACAGTGGCGGACGGTTCGGGACGGCGTTGGGATTGAAGAGCGCAGCGACAAGCCTCGGTCAGTTCCTCGGCCCTCTCGTCGGTGGTGCCATGCTTGCCTGGCTGCAGCCCGCACCGTACGTGCTCGCTGCAGCTTTGCTGTTGGTCCTCGGTGGGCTCTCAGCCCGTTCCCTGCGACCCACGTCAGATCGATCGCAGGGCGCCGAAGTGACCGGCGCGACGTGCACTGGCGATCGGCGCAGAAGTCACATCGACTGATCGAGGTTGGCTACTTGAAGGCTTTGATCACAGCATGCAGCTTCACGGTGAGCGACTTGTCGTGTCGTTGCACCGGGGGAACTTCGCGTTCGACGCCGAGGAGTTGGTAGACCGCGATCTGGGCCGCGCGAACCGAGTACTCAACCGTGAAGACGACATCATTCGGGATCTCGACGAACTGGCTGACGAACGCCTGGTTCTTGGAATTGTGGGGGACCGGGAGTGGTCTGTCGCCTTCAGCTCGTGGCATGAACATGCTGGTGATGTACGGCATCCGACACGGGATGCAGTTCGCGCGCCGCACCGTCGTACGGTCGAAGTTGAGGTGCCCGCAGAGCTCCTCCAGGATTTCTGCGCCGTTGCAGTCCGACATTGGCTTGGCGACGAAGTCACCGATCCTGTCCGGGTGCAACGCGTACCCCCAGAACACCTGGACGTCAGCGGGTTGGGCGATGAAGTGGGGTTGATGGGCCAACACAATCGACATGAACCAGTTCGAATCCTTGAACGTGACCAAGCCACCGGTTCCGGCGCGGTTTCCGCTGAACGCCTCCATCTTGTCGAAGAAGGCGGTGTCGTGCAGTGTGACAGTGAACGACTCCCAGTACGACTCCGGGACGCTCGAGTTGAACGCGGCCGGGTTCCCGAACTCAGGACGATTTTCGGCGAGCCGTTCCCACAGCGACCACCCGCCGCTGTCCAGTTTGGTCCGGTGCGCGGGTGCCGCGGTCATCGACCCGTAGCTCGAGGCGTCGGTCATCGAGGCGTTCTGGAAGAACACCAGGTCCCCGTCGGCGACGCCGATCAGTTCGTGGCCCCCGGCGCGGTTGCAATGGATGCCGCTGACCTCGATCTGGCCGGCGATCACGCGCAGCTCGAAGTCGGTCACTGTGCAGTCTGTCACGAATTCGACCCCGCGGTCGCCGAGCCAGCTCAGCAATGGGCGCACGAGCGAGTCGAACTGGTTGTAGACAGTGCGTTTCACGCCGGCCAGGGTTTCGATCCGGGAGAACTCGAGCATGAAACGATGCAGGTACCGTTTGAACTCGACGGCGCTGTGCCACGGTTGGAACGCGAACGTGGTCGCCCACATGTACCAGAACTTCGTCTCGAAAAACCCAGGCGACAACCAGTCGGTGATCCTGCTCAATCCGAAGGTCATCTCGTCGGCCTGGGTGATCTTGACCAGTTCCAGCCGATCCGCCATCGAGAACCCCATCGAGTGCACATCGATCTTGGAACGGTTTCGATCCACGAGACGGGCCATCGAGTGGGGGACGTTTCGCTGGTTGAACGCGATGGTCTCCTCGTACACGGTTTGACCCGGCGCAGTCAGCGAGGGGATCGACTTGAACAGGTCCCACGTGCACTCGTAGTTGTCCGTCGTCAGCATTCGTCCACCGCGAAGCGTGTACCCGCTGTCGGGGCTTCCGGCACCGTCGAGGCTGCCACCGAGCAGAGGCATCGCCTCCAGGTCCGTGATCTGCGCTCCGGGCATTCCACCATCGCGGATCATGAACGCCGCGGCTGCGAGCGACCCGATCCCCCCGCCAACTAGTGTCGCGTGAACGATGATCTTTGACCAGCGGTGGCCTTGGGCAGGATTTCGTCGGCGGTCTTGGTCCAGGTGAATGGTTGGCAGCGTTCGTTCCAGCTGTCGATGTAGGTCTCGATCGCGGCGATGAGGTCTTTGAC
>JBBQTN010000149.1:0-13307 GCA_038213195.1 Acidimicrobiales bacterium
CGCAGGCCACCTCGATCGTCGCGTCGAGCGCGGCACCCACCTCTTCGACGGGCGCGCCGAACCGCCGCAGCAGCGTCGCCTCGGTCCACCAGGCGTGCGCCAGCACGATCGGCATCTCGACGCCGAGACCACGAGCGCGGCGAACGGCGACCAACGCGCCGTCGCAGTTGCCCACACTGCCGAGCGCTTCGGCCAGCAGCAGCAGCGCCTTCGGCTCGAACATCCGCTGCTCGACCCTGGCGGACTCGGCAACGGCGGCGAGTCGTTCGACGTGCACCGGGTCCGGATCTCGTCGAGCCGCCGACGACACGGCGAACGCTTCGGTGGCGAGCGCCACGAACCGGTTGTCCCACCGTTGGGCACCGGCGACGAGCGCGTCGAGCTCGTCATCGGCGCCGGCGTCGTGCGCCGCCCACGCGCCGAACGCGATCACGTAGCCGATCGTGTACGGGTGGCAGGTTGCGGCCGCCGCGACCTGCGCCCGGTGCCGCAGGTCCGCTGCGGCCTCGATCCGACCGAGGTGCCACCAGGTCATCGCCAGCCGGACCAGGCACACAGCCTGCGGGTCCTGCCCGAACTGCTGCAGATGCACGTCTCGCGACGCTTCGTCGTACAGTGCCAGCGATCGCTCCAGGTGCTGCGCCGACGCCGGCAGCCGCCCCAGCCAGAAGCTGCTGACGCCGCGCAGGTAGTTGCCCTCGGTGAGCAGCAGCGGATCACCGGCCTGCTCGCCGCGCGCCAGCAACTCGGCACCGATGCGATCCGGCTCGGCGAAGCGCCGGTTGGTGATCGCCCAGTTGGCGGTGATCCGCCGCACGGCGGGGTCGAGGGGCGGGCCCCCGGGGGTCTGGCACGCGGCGATGCGTTCGAAGACGTAGTCCGTTGCCGGTGTCGCCCCGGGACCGACGTAGACGGCCACTGCCATCAAGCCGAGCACCGACATCTCGCGGGCGGTCCGCTTCGACCCGGCGGGGGTGTGCGCCAGGAGCTCGAGCGCTCGCTTTCCGAGGGCGAGCACCTCGCCGTGGGCGTAGACCCGCCCGGCTGCGACCATCGCCCGCCGGTGGTGATCGATCGCGACGTCGGCCCGCCCGGCGCGCTCGAAGTGGTAGGCGATCGTGGCTGCCACCTCGTCGAGGTCGGCGGCCCAGCGCGTCGCCAGCAGGTCGCCGGCGCGCCCATGAAGTGCCCGCCGCCGCCCGGGGCCGACGTCGGCATAGGCGACGTCACGGATGCGGTCGTGGGCGAAGTCGTAGCCGTCTGCGCCGGCTTCCACCAGGATCCGTCGCCGCCACAGCTCGTCGAGGGCATCGGCGGGCTCGCCGACCTGGGCGACGTCGTCGAGCAGACCGAGATCAGCCGCGCGGCCGAGGACCGCCAGCGCGTCGACGATCGATCTGGCGTCGGCCGAGAGTGCGGCAAGGCGCCGCTCGATCACCGAGTGGACCTTCTCGGGCATGTTCACCTGACCGGTCGCCGGGTCGATGCCGGCCCGCGCCATCTCGACCACGTACAGCGGGTTCCCGCCGGCGGCGGCCACGACGCGGCCGACAACGTCCTCCTGCGCCCGCCCGCCGAGGGTGGCCTCGACAAGGCGACGGGCATCGGCGTCGGCCAACCGCTCGAGTGGCACGTCGACCACCCCGTCGAGCGAGCGCAGGCCGTCGACGAAGGTTCCGAGCGGGCCGTCCTCGAGGCCCTCGTCGCGAGCAGTCCCGATCACGACGAACGGCACACCTCCGGCCGTGCGCAGTACGAAGTGCAGCAGTTCGAGCGTGGTCGGGTCGCACCACTGCAGGTCGTCGATGGCGACGACCAGTGGGCCGTCGAGCGCCTGCACGGCACGCGACACGGCGGCGAACAGGCGGGTGCGACCGCCGGCGTCGAGCAACGCGGCGTCCGCTCCGGCGACCTCGCCGGACAGCACGTCCGGCACGATCCGGGCCAGCTCGTTGCGCCACAGCGGCTCGAGGCGATCGAGTGCCGGGCGCATCGGCGGCGAGCGCAGGACGTCGGCGATCGGGGCCAGCGGCAGCCGGCCCTCGGCCTCGTACGCGCGAGTCGTCACGGTCGCCAGGCCGTGCCGGTCGCACCACGCCATCACGTCGGCCGCCAGGTGCGACTTGCCGATTCCGGCCTCGCCGCGCAGGAGGATCGCTGTGCCGGTGCGACGCACGCACGACGTTCGCACCGCCTCGATCACACGGGCGCGCTCGGCCACGCGCCCGACGAGGCCGACCGATCGCGTTGCGCCCGCTGATGCCGGCGGGGCGACGATCCGCGCGTAGGTGGCGACGGTCTCAGGGCTGGGCGACACGCCGAGCTCCCGCTCGAGCGTCGCCACGCAGGCATGGAACGTGCGCACCGCCCGAGCCCGATCCGTCGAGCCGTAGAGGCGGACCAACCGGCGGTACGCCGACTCCTGCAGCGGGTCGATCTGCAACAGTTCGTGCGACCACTGGATCGCAGCCGCGGCGTCACCGTCGCGGTCGCACAGGTCGGCGATGCGCTCCAGGTGACCGACGTGCCGCCGGTGCAGGCGCGCCCTGAACGGCTCCAGCCACTCGTCGTCGTGGCCCTGCAGCAATGCGCCTGTGTACGCGGCAACGGCCCGCTCGAGCGCAGCTCGCCCGCCGTCGGCTGCGGCTGCGGTGGCGATCTCGAGGTCGACGATGTCCACCTGCGCCTCCGAGTCGGCGCGCCAACCGATCAGCGCGCTGTCGATGTCGATGTGCCGGTCGGCGTCCGGCAGGGCCCGTTTGAGGTGGTGCAGCGCATGACGCAGGTTGGTGCGGGCCTGCGCCTCCGTGGAGTCGGGCCAGAGCATGAACGCCGCTCGCTGGCGGACCATCCCCGTCGTGCGGTGGACGATCAGCAACGCCAACAACGAGCGCAGGCGGGGCGCGACGAGGGCCTCGACGGGCCGACCGTCGAGGGTCACCGCTGGCTCGCCCAGCAGGCGAACCACCATCACCTTGGCTGCCACGTCCGCCCCCTCCGGCTCGACGTTCGTGGCCGGGGATGCTAGGCGAGCCCGATCGCGGGCGTGGGAGGCGGGCGGCGTTGTAGTCGCGCAATCGGTCGGGCGGATCGGGCGTGGGCTGTCACAAACCGCCGGCGGTGGGCGCTCGCTGGAGCTGGAGGGTGAACGGCACGGTGGCGCGCTGTTCTCTGCGGAGTGATACTGGCGTGTGCCTCCCGCGTGGTTGCTTGCGATCATTCCAGGGGTGTTGATCGTCGCGGCGGTCATCGCCGGGCGCCGTCGCGGCTACAACTTCGGCGGTGACGTCATTGTCCGCTGTAGCGAGGGACACCTGTTCACGACCGTGTGGGTTCCTGGCGTGTCGGTCAAGGCGATCCGGCTCGGGTGGCTCCGACTGCAACGTTGTCCCGTTGGCGAGCACTGGAGTGCAGTCAGTCCGGTTCGAGACGAGGACCTGACCGAGGCCGAGCGGTACCTCGCCGCGCAGCATCGCGATGGCCCGTTGCCCTGAGGTCGACGGCCGCGTGGCACGGATGCCCAAGACCAGCTTTCGGCTGCGCCGCGAGCGGTGGTCGATGTCGACGTCGTCCGACCTGTCTGCCGATGATGCCACCGATCGCCGCCGGCGGGACAGGGGCCGGACGCGGCAGATATCGCGTTGGCCTGATCGTGCCGCAGGCGTTGGTGGTGGTCATCCGGGTATGGCAGGATCCGCGCGTGGGACGACTCGAGGGCAAGGTGGCACTCATCACGGGAGGCGCGCGCGGCCAAGGCGCAGCCGAGGGCGCGCTGTTCGCCGCAGAGGGCGCCCGCGTGTACCTCACGGACGTGCTCGGCGAGGAGGGCGGCAAGACTGCTGCTGACCTCGGCGGTACGTTCATCGCCCACGATGTCACGTCGGAGAGCGACTGGACACGGGTGGTGTCGCAGGTCGTGGCCGAAGCCGGCCGTATCGACGTGTTGGTCAACAACGCCGGCATCTTCCGGGTCGTGCCCATGACCCAGACGTCTGTCGAGCTCTGGCACGAGGTCATGGACATCAACGCGATGGGCGTGTTCCTGGGCATGCGGTCCGTCGCCCCGACGATGATCGCCCAGCAGTCGGGTTCGATCGTGAACATCAGCTCCATCGCCGGCCTCCGGGGAGCGGGCGTTGCCTTCGCCTACGGCGCGTCGAAGTGGGCAGTGCGGGGCATGACGAAGGCTGCCGCGCAGGAACTCGCCCCCCACGGCATCCGGGTCAACTCGGTACACCCAGGGATCATCGAGACCCAGATGATCCTCGAGTTCGGTGATGGTTGGAAAGATGCGCTGCTGCCCAACATCCCGCAGGGCCGCGTCGCCTCCGCGGACGACGTGGCGAAGTTGGTGTTGTTCCTTGCCTCCGACGACAGCAACTACTCCAATGGATCCGAGTTCGTCGTCGACGGGGCGATGACTGCCTGATTCACGTGTCCGTCCATGACCACTGAACTGCCTGGGTGAAGACTTCCGGCGACGCGCCATTGCGGCGCGCGAGACGGTGTCCGAGCATGCCGCTCACGATGGCCGACGTGGCGTCTCCGTGATCGCCGGTCAAATGTGTCGTCAGAGGCCTGGGAAGAGGGGGCGCAGCGAAGCGATCTCGGCCGGGTCGAGAGCGGCTGGAGTGTGGTCGGTATCGAGGCGACCGTAGACGAGGCGAACGAACGACTCGGCGGGCATCTCGACCACCGGGCCGTCGCCTGCACCGGGGTGCAATGACACGCTGCCAGCACCGGTCGCGAGCACGAATTCCTTCGTTGGTTCGCTGGTGCGGACCGTGACGCTCCGCGCCACACCATCGTCTTTGGCTGCGAATCGGGCAATCATCGGCAAGCTCCCGAGGATCACACGCGAGGATCCCTCGGACAGCACGGCTGCCGGATCGAGCATGACTTCCACATCCCACGTATGCACGGCGTGCTCGTTCAAACGCATCCCCAACGCTTCGGGCACGCTCACCGTCATCGGGCCGAACGGGAACTGCAGCGATGCGCGTTGGCTCTCCGTCAACGCCTCGGCCCGTTCGAGGAGGGCGTGATCGGCACCGACGACGCCCGCTGCTTGGTCGGCCGGGGACTTGGCGTTCCATTCGTCCCACACCGTCTGGCTGTACCCCGGTGCAACCGGGATGCCGCTGACGATCGCGTCGAGCGTGGCGCGCATGATCACCGCGCCGGAGCCGAGGTGCGAGAGGGTGTCGGCGATCGTCCACTCGCTCGGGTAGGCGGGTGCTGAGAGCTGGATCGGATCGAGCGATTCGACGATGCTGCGCAGGCGCTCGACGGACGCGTGCAGGGCGTGGAGTTGATCGATCACCCGACCAACGTACCTCGCAGGTGAATCGCCAGTTCTTGGTCCGACGCGAGCGGTCGATGTATCGGCGGTGACGCCGGCCGTGATCGCGGCGGCGTGGGTCTGGATCAGCTCGGCGACCGCGAGCGTCCCGCCGGCAGAGCCGGCGCACGTCCTCGCCGGGTTGCGGGTCACCGGCGACCGGTTCGCCGAACGGTCGCCAGGCTTCATCGCCAACTCCGTCACACCTTCGCGATCGGGCCGGGTCTGCTGATCACGGGCATGGCATCCTCAACAACCTGTGACGTCGACTCGGCCGCTCGGCATGTGCGATGGACGTCGGACTCGGATGGGCGCGGTGGTGCCGTCACCGAGCTGGCCATGCTCGTTCGCAAGCAGGCCCAGGCCTCACCGTCGACGGTGCGGCCGTCGGGGTGCTCGCTTCGACATCAGTGATCGCCGGGTGCCATGTAGAACCAGATCGGCTGCTTGACGTCGGCGTCGCGCATCGCCGCTCGCGCGGCGAGCAGGATGCGCCCGGTCTCGGTGTGGTCGAAGAACCAGCGCGTCCCGGTCCACGCCGATGGGACGTGATCGGTGAGTCCGAGCACCGCGGTCTCGTAGTAGCCGCGTACGTCTTGCGCGACGCGCGCCGGGATCCCCGGCATCCGCGCTTCCTTCCAGGGCACGCCATCGGCGATCCGCACCAGTGCTTCCACCGCGCCGGGCACCTGATCGGCGTCGACGACCCGACCCGTGCCGGCCCGGTTCCCGTACGCCGCAACCGCACGGTCATACGCAGGCCGCAGCCCGCGCGCCTCGTCGACTGCCGGGTGTGCATTCGGATCGTGGCGTGGCGGCAGCGTGCACGCGAGGACCTCGGAGGCGTCGTCGACGATCGCTTCGGGGAACTCCTCGTACACCGGCCCCTCCGCGTTCAACAGGCCGAAGGCGTGCGCGAGGACACGATGCTGGAACGCCGGGTCGCGCGGGCGCCCGAGCGGGCGACCCAACGGAAAATCGCACCACAGACCTCGCGGCGGCGCCGTGTTGGCGATCTGGTTGCGCTGCGAACCGAGCGCCACCGTGGCGAGACCCTCGGCCTCGAAGACGTGGGCGAGCGTACACACGGTACGCGTGCACAACGGTCAAACGGGCGTGAGCAGCACCACGTCAACGCCTTCGCGCTTCAGGAACCGCGCCCCCGCCGGACCACTATCGAGCCGCACTGCACTCAGGTCGAACTGGTTGCCGGCATACGACAGGTGATGATCGGCGACTCGGCCGATCACGCCGCCGGCGGCGAGCTCGTTCAGCCGATCGATCGGGAACACGACGTTGACGTCCGCGGCAAAACCGATCGTGTCGAAGTTCGGGCTCCAGTGGCCGGTCATCAGATCTCGCCGGGTGCCGTCGAGCACCCGGTACCCCGTGTCCGCCGGACCGAAGTCGTCCTGATCGACGTGATGCAACGACGCCGTCGTCACCAACGCGACCGTCGCCTCCGACAACCGGCGCGGGACCGTGAACGCCGTCGACTCGAACACGGGCGTTTCGATGTCCGCCGTCATCGCCTTGATGTCTTCGTCGGCCATCATGCCCCAGTCGCTGGCGTGACCGACACCGTAGCTCCCCTTCGCACATCCGCCACAGCGTCGGGCGCAGGCGCGCAGGGGCGCAGGGGCGCATCCGGCGCTGGCGGCGCGTTCGTTCCGCGATGGTCCGTGCGCTGTCCGGTTCGGTTGATACTGGGGCATGCCCGCCTCTGCGCCGTCGGAACGTCTCTCGGGACAACGTGCGTTGGTCACGATGGCCGACCGCTACACCGGGCCCGCTGTCGCCGAGCGACTCGCCCTCGACGGGGCAACCGTCCTCGTCGACACGATTGGCCATCTGGGGCCTGACGGTCCACAAGCCGCCGTCGACCGCGCCGGTCGCATCGACATCCTCGTCGTCAACCTCGTCGCTCGTTGGCGCCCAGCGCCACCGACCGAGACCACCGACGAACGATGGCTGGCGATGTTCGACGCCCTCGTCCACCCCACGATGCGGTTCGTGCGCGCCGTGCTTCCGCAGATGATCGAGCGCCGCTCGGGGAAGGTCATCGTCGTCACCAGCGCCGCCCCGCTTCGAGCTACCCCGCTCAGCGACGCGTACAGCACGGCGAGAGGAGCTCAGAACGCTTACGTGCGCGCGGTCGGCGCCGACGTCGCACGACACAACGTGCAGGTCAACGCGATCGCCCAGGCCTACGTCGAGAGCGTCGACGCCTTTCAGCGGGAGACGTGGCAGAGCGACGAGCTGCAGCGCCAATTGCGTCACGTCCCCGTCGGGCGTGTCGCCGAGAGCTGGGAACAGGCGGAGCTCGTCGCCTTCCTCGCGTCAGACGCGAGCAACTTCATCGCGGGCCAGGTCATCCCCTACGCCGGTGGATGGGTGGTCTGAACGAGAGGCTGCGCAGGGGGAGCCCTCACCCGACGCTCAAGCTGCCGCGGATGCGAATCCTCCCGCTCGCCGAGTTCGATCCGACGCGGTTGCTGTAGACCAACGTCCGGAGGTACAGCAGTGAGCGACTTGATCGATGTGCCGCCAGGCCTCGCCGGCGTCGCCGTGACGGCGACAGAGATCGGTGACGTGCTCGGCCAGGAGGGCGCCTACCACTATCGCGGGCAGTCAGCGGTGGAGCTCGCCAGACACTCGACGTTCGAGGCCGTCGCCTCGCTTGTTCTCGACGGATCGGGAACGCCGTTGGTCGGTGATCGATCGTTGCCGGCGGACGTGGCTGCGTTGGTCGACCGGTTGGACCTGCGCAGCGGCATCAGCGTGCTCGGCGCGTCGCTGGGTCTGCAGCCGCTGATCGAGATCGCGCCCGAGCAACGCGTCCACGACGCTGCCCGACTGATCTCGGCGATGCCGACCCTCGTCGCGTCGATCCTGCACCGAACACTGGCGCAACCCGATCCGGTGCTGGGCCACGTCGCCGACTTCCTGCGGATGGTTCGCGGGGCGCCGGCACCACCCGAGATCGTCGCTGCGATGGAGTCGTTCTTCGTGCTGACGATCGATCACGGCTTCAGCAACTCGGCGTTCGCGACGCGCGTCGTCGCATCGTCGGGCGCGGATCTCGCCGCGTGCGTCCTCGCCGGCTTCGGATCGTTGACCGGCCCCCGTCACGGTGCCGACGTCGAACGGATCCTCGACATGTTCGACGCCATCGCCGAGCCGAAGCGGGCGGAGGAGTGGATGAAGGCGGAGATGGCTGCCCGCCGACCGCTCCAGGGCTTCGGACACTCCGTCTACCGCACGGTGGACCCGCGCCTCGTGCTGCTGCGCGACGTCGGGGCGGCCGTCAACCCTGCACGGCATGTGATGGCGATGGCTGCGGAGCAAGCGGGCACGCGGCTGTTGGCGGGACGCCGGGTGGAGCCGAACCTCGATCTGTACTCCCCCGTCGTGCTCGAAGGATGCGGCATCCCGCGCGGCTGGTTCACCGCCACGTTCGCGACTGCACGCATCGTCGGGCTGTGCGCGCACGCCATCGAGCAGGCGACCGACTCGAAGATCCTCCGACCGTCCGCTCACTACGTCGGCCCACCGCCCGACTTCATGTACGACTGAGCTGCCACTGCTGCGGATGGACCCAGCGGTCCCTGCCGTCTACGATCGCCTCAGGGGATGGTCGCCCTGCGCGGCGACCGCATGATCGGGGGATGGATGCCGAACACGGTCTTGATCGCGGGCGCAAGCGGACTGGTGGGCGCAGCGGCGGTGGAGAAGTTCCTGTCGGACGGTTTCGAGGTCATCGCTGTCTCCCGCCGCAGACCGGAGATCGACCTCGACAAGCCGTTCCGCCACCTGCCCATCGACCTGCGCGACGCGGCCGCGACGGCGTCGGCGGTGGCCGCTCTCGGCGACGTCACCCACGTCGTCTACACCGCCGTCTACGAGAAGCCCGGGCTGGTACCCGGCTGGTCCGAGCGCGACCAGATGGAGACCAACCTCGAGATGCTCCGCAACCTCATGGAGCCGCTGGCCGCAGCCGCTGCGGGTCTGCAGCACGTCAGCCTCCTCCAAGGCACCAAGGCCTACGGCATCCACCTCCATCCGATGCCCATCCCAGCCCGCGAGAAGTACGCGCGCGACGAGCACGCGAACTTCTACTGGCTCCAGGAGGACTACATCCGCGCCAAGGCGGCCAGCGGCGGCTGGGTGTTCAGCATCTGGCGCCCGCAGCTCATCGTCGGACCGAACTACGGCGTCGTCATGAACCTGCCGCCGATCATCGGCGCCTACGCGGCCATCTGTCGGGAGGAGGGCAGGCCCTTCTCGTTCCCCGGTGGCATCTCCTACGTGTGGGAGGCCGTCGACACCCGCCTCGTGGCCGACGCCCTGGCGTGGGGCGCCACCGCCCCCGTCGCGGCGGGCGAAACGTACAACCTCACCAACGGCGAGGTGTTCTCGTGGCGCCAGATCTGGCCGGGCATGGCCAGGGTCCTCGGCGTCGAGGTCGGCGAGGACAGCCCCCTCAGCATGGCCGAGTACCTGCCCGCCAAGGCCGACCTGTGGGACACGATCATCGAGAAGTACGGCCTGCGCAACGTGCCGATGAGCGACCTCGTCGGTGAGTCGCACCACTACGCTGACTTCTGCTTCGCCTACGGCGCCACCGAGTTGCCACCGGCGGCGTTCGTCAGCACGGTGAAGATCAAGCAGGCGGGCTTCACCGAGACGTGGGACACCGAGGACTCGTTCTGCCACTGGCTCCAAGTGCTCATCGACCGCAAAGTCCTCCCGCCGGCGGTGTGAGCGGCTCGGCGTCAATTCTGTGCGGCTCACTGACTGCGACGGCGCACATGTTTGGGATGATCCGCGCTCATGAAGTTCGGATTGTTCGGGATCAACAACGGGCCGCTCGCCGAGCCTGACGCCGCCGTGCGGGCGGCGCAGGCGGCCGAAGCTGCCGGCTTCGACTCGGTGTGGACGGGTGAGCACGTCGTACTGCCCGACCCGCAGGAACCGCCCGCGCCGGCACCGCCGCACATGGCGATGCTCGACCCGGCGGTCGCACTCGCGTACCTGGCAGCGCACACGTCAACGATTGCGTTGGCAACCGGCATCATCATCCTCCCGCAGCGCAACCCACTCGTCTTGGCAAAAGAGCTCGCGAGTGTGGACGTGGTCTCGAAGGGTCGGCTGTGGTTCGGCTACGCAGCGGGCTACCTGCACCAGGAGTTCGCGGCACTGGGCATCCCGTTCGACGACCGTGGTGCCCGCTGTGACGAGTACTTGGACGCCATGCTCGAGCTGTGGGACAGCGACTCGCCCACCTTCGCCGGCGAGACCGTGCAGTTCGGTGGGATCGACGCACATCCCCGGCCCGTGCAACGGCCGCATCCCCGGTTGATCGTCGGCGGCCAGAGCCCGCCGGCGTTCCGGCGGGCCGTGCATCGCGCCAACGAGTGGTACGGGTTCGCGATGTCGCCGGAGGCAGTGTCGCGGTGCATCGACGGCCTGTCGCGCGCCGCCGGCGAGACCGATCGCTCGCCGGAGCTCGGCCCGCTCGGGTTCACCGTCACTCCGCCTCCCGGACCGGTCGACGCGGACACGGTCGACCGATATCGCCAGCTCGGCGTGACTCGACTGGTGATGCTCCCACGCCGCCTCGGCGTCGACGGCATCATCCAGTTCGTCACCGACACGGCCGACGCTCATCTCTGAGCCCGGTTCGTCGACCTCGACGCACTGACTGCAGGTTCGACGGCGAACCACCACCACAGCGCCTCCGCCACCTGGGCGCCCGGCTCGCAGCTCGGATCGAGCCTGCTCGCTCGTCGTTCGTGTTCGCCGCTCTGATCCTCGCGTAGCGTCGGGGCGTGAGCGTTTCGGCGTCGGAGCAAGGGCGCACGTACCCAGAGGCCCTCGTGCCTGGCGGACGTCGATGGGGCGCGTGGCGCGTTGGCTGAACCGACCGAACAGACGCTGGCGTGGGCCGCCGGCCTCGTGGGCGGCGCGGCTCGGGTCAAGGCCGCCGGGCCGCTGGGTGGCCACACTGGGCCGTGGTGGGTCGAGGTGGCCCATCCTGGCGGCGCGGTATCGATCGTCGTGCGGGTGCGGCGCGGCGCCGCGGGCGACGACCGGTTGATCGCCCTCGAAGCAGCTGCGCTGCGCGCAGCGGCCGACGCCGGTGTTCCGGCGCCGACGCTCCTCGGTGCCGATCCGACCGGGGCTCTCGCAACTCAGCCCGTGTTGGTCAGCACCCGTCTTGCCGGTTCGAGCGATGTGCCGGCGACCGCCAAACCCGCCCGTTTGCACGCCCTCGGACGAGCAGTCGGCCGGCTGAGCACGACCGCCACCGATCCGCGATGGTCGCTGCCGCGGCGCGACCGGCCGCTGGCCGACGTCGCCTTCGCCGTCGCAGCCGACGGGCCGACCGGTGAGCTGCGCGTCGCTGCCGCCGAGCGTCTCGCGGCGCGCCCACCATCGGCGGGCGATCTCGTGTTGGTCCACGGCGACTGCTGGCAAGGCAACACGATGTGGGACGGCGATGAGCTTGTCGGGTTCATCGACTGGGATGCTGCCGGGATCGGACCGGCCGGGATCGACCTGTCGGGAATGCGACTCGACGCGGCGTTCTACTTCGGGGTCGAGGCTGTCGATGCGGTCACTGCCGGATGGATCGACGCGACGGGTGTGGAGCCGCTCGACATCGCCGCCTGGGACCTCGTCGCCGTGCTCGCCACTCCAGCTGATCTCGGTCGGTGGATCACCACGATCCGAGGCGCCGGCCGTGCCGATCTCGACGTCAGCACCGTGGCGGACCGCCGCGACGATTTCACCCGACGCGCCCTTGCCGAACCGCGGTGAATCGACACCCGCAGTCGCCGCGGGTGCGCCGATCAGTGTGATCCGCAACACACGTGGCGATCGGCGAACGCCACCACGACCCACACAGACGCGAGCACGTCCACGCGATACTTCGGACCGAGTCGGTCGCGCGGCGACGCGTGGACGACGCAACCACGAGAGATGGAGGGCGTGATGGCGGAGGAATTCGAAGGACGGGATCTCAGGGACGCCGTCTTCTGGGGCGTCGACCTCAGCAGGGCAAGCTTTCGCGACGTGAACCTGACGGACGTGACGATCGCGCACGCCAGGATCGTCAACGTCGACGTCGACGGGCTCGTCGACCGTGTCACGATCAACGGCGTCGACGTCACCGCGCACGTGAACGAGCGGGATCCGTGGTACCCGCTGCGGGCGATGCTCCTTCCCACCGATCCAGCCGGCATGCGCACGGCGTGGCATGCGCTCGAGGAGGCGTGGGCGACGACGATCGAGCGCGCCCGGCGGCTCACCGAGCTGCAGTTGCACCAATCGGTCGGCGGCGAGTGGTCGTTCGTCCAGACGCTCCGACACCTGGTGTTCGCCATGGACAAGTGGTTCAGCGCACCGGTTCTCGGCGACGAGGGATTCCATCCGATCGGTATGCCGAACACCGGGTCGATCGGCTTCGGCTGGCCCGGCGTCGATCGCGGCGCCAACCCGACGTTCGACGAAGTGCTCGCTGCTCGCACGGAGCGCGCCGCCAGGCTGCGGAACTACCTCGACCGTGTCACACCCGCCGATCTGACGGTCGAGGTGGATGTGCTCGAGAACGGCACGACCCCGGTCAACGAGTGCCTGTACACCGTGTTCGAGGAGGAGTTCGAGCACAACCGCTACGCCTGCCGCGACCTCGCGCTGCTCGAGTGACCGCGCTGACATCTCATCGCCACAGCTGATCGCAGTACCGTTCCGGCGTGCTCGAACCATTTCCGCTCGCCGGCCGGGTCGCCTTCGTGACGGGCGCGGCCCGCGGGATCGGTCGCGCGATCGCGCTGGCCCTCGCCGGCTCCGGCGCCGATGTCGCTGTCGCCGATGTGCACCCCGAGCCGTTCGATGGTGAGCCCTACTACCGGCTGCGGCGACGCGTCTCCGGGCCGGAGGAGACCGTGCCCACCGCAGCAGC
>JBBQTN010000150.1:0-13265 GCA_038213195.1 Acidimicrobiales bacterium
GCGCGCACCTCGCCGAAGGTGACTGTGCGCGACGAGTCGTCCTTGGCGACGAGCACCAACGCCGTGGCGTCAGGATCCTGATCGTCGAGGCAGGCGACGCCCATGTTGAACCGGTCGGGGATCGGGAACGTCCGGAAATCGACCTGTGACCACAGGTCCTCGTAGCTGTCGACCCTGTGCAAGAACGGTGTCTTCTGCGCCATGTTCCGGACCTCCGTCGCGATGTTGCAAACCCCGGGGCGGAGAGTAGGTCGCGCACCGACGCGAGCTGCAGCCCGACGCGACGCCGAGCGTGCCACGTGACCTCGTTCGACCGCCTGGTGCTCAGCCGGGCGTGGCCGCGCCGGCCCCACGCACGCCGCGCTGGCCGACGGACCCGCGCAGGCCGACGCAGCCGACGCAGCCGACGCAGTCCTGGCAATCGATGCAGGCGACACACGCGACGCAGCGGGTGCAGCGCACGCAGGCGACGGTGGCCACACAGCGACGGATCCCGATCCCGAAGAGCGTCAGGATGCTGCGCGACACGTCGAGGCTGCCCGCGGTGGCGACACTGCCGGCGACGGCGACACTGCCCACCGTCGCCGCGCTCCCCGCAACCGCGACACTCCCCGCCGTCGCCGCGCTCCCCGCAACCGCGACACTGCCGGCCGTCGCCGCGCTGCCCGCAACCGCGACGCTGCCGCTGGTGGCGACGCTGCCCGCGACGGCGACGCTCCGCGAGGTGGCGACGCCGCCAGCGACCGCAACACCGTGGGCCGTGGACGCGCTGGCGACGACCGCCCGACCGTTGCCCCTGTCGCGATGCGGCGTGCGCCGCCGATCCCCATGCGTGGACACGATCGCGATTCTGACACGACAGATCCCCGCGGCGGATCCCGGGGCCGCCCGACGCACCGGGCGGTCGACCGACGGCGACCGACGGCGACCGGTTCGCCCGTTCGACGGGTGACGCCTGCGCTAGATCCCGAGCTCGGCGGCACGGGCCACGACGCCGGCCCGTTCCTGACCGATCGTCGTCGACTCGCCGTGGCCGGTGTGCACGATCGTCTCGTCCGGCAGGCGCATCAGCACGTCGCGGATCGAGCGGAGGATGGTCGATTCGTCCGAGTGGCTGCGGCCCGTTGCACCGGGACCGCCGCAGAACAGCGTGTCGCCACTGAACACCACGCCGCCGGCGACGTCGTGGAAGCAGCAGCACCCCGGCGAGTGGCCCGGCGTGTGCAACACCGCCAGCTCGTGGCCGGCCACACCGATCGTCGAGCCGCCGACGACGGGTCGGTCCGGGGCGTCGTGCGGCCACACGACGTCCCACAGCATCCGATCCGCGTCATGCAACAGGATCGGCGCGTCGACCAGTCCGCGCAACGGCACCGCAGCGTTGATGTGGTCGTTGTGGCCGTGGGTGAGCACGATCGCGCGCACCCGGCGCCCGTTGACCGCCTCGACGATCGGCTGTGCATCGTGAGCGGCGTCGAACACGACCACCTCGCGATCGTCGCCGACGAGCCAGATGTTGTTGGTGACCGCCCATTCGCCCCCGTCGAGAGCGAAGATCCCGTCCGTCGTGACCAGCTCGATCGTCATCGGGCCACCCGGCTACAGCACGACGACACTGCGCAGGACCTCGCCGCGCTCCATCTTGTGGAACGCCTCCTCGACCTCGTCGATCGCGATCGTCTCGGAGACGAACCGGTCGAGGTCGAGGCGGCCCTGCAGGTAGAGGTCGATCAGCATCGGGAAGTCGCGCGACGGCAGGCAGTCGCCGTACCAGCTGCTCTTCAGCTGCCCGCCGCGCCCGAACACCTCCAGGAACGGCAGCTCGATGGTCATCTCCGGTCGGGGAACGCCGACCAGCACGAGCGTGCCGGCGAGGTCGCGCGCCTCGAACGCCTGGCGGTACGCGGCCGGGTTGCCGATCGCCTCGATGCACACGTCGGCGCCGTTGCCGCCGGTGACCGACTTGATGAACTCGACCGGATCGCTCTCCTTCGAGTTGACCGTGTGCGTCGCCCCGAACTCCTCCGCCTTGGCGAGCTTGCGGTCGTCGACGTCGACGGCGACGATCGTGTGCGCGCCGGCGAGCCGCGACCCGGCGATCGCCGCGTCGCCGACCCCGCCGCACCCGAACACCGCCACCGCGTCGCCGCGCCCGACGTTGCCGGTGTTGATCGCCGCACCGATCCCGGCCATCACCCCGCACCCGAGCAGGCCGGCCGCCGTCGCAGGCGCTGCGGGATCGACCTTCGTGCACTGCCCGGCGTGCACCAGCGTCTTGTCGACGAACGCTCCGATGCCGAGCGCCGGCGACAGCTCGGTGCCGTCGAGCAGGGTCATCTTCTGCGTCGCGTTGAAGGTGTTGAAGCAGTACCACGGGCGGCCGCGCAGGCAGCTGCGACAGGTGCCGCACACGGCGCGCCAGTTGAGGACAACGAAATCCCCGGGCGCGACACCGGTGACGCCCGGGCCCACCGATTCGACGATGCCGGCGGCCTCGTGGCCGAGCAGGAACGGGAACTCGTCGTTGATCCCGCCCTCCCGGTAGTGCAGGTCGGTGTGGCACACCCCGCACGCTTGGACGGCCACGACCGCCTCGCCCGGCCCCGGATCTGGGACCACGATCGTCTCGATCGACACCTGCGCGCCCTTGCTGCGCGCCACCACTCCACGGACCTGCTGCGCCATCTCGACCCTCCTCGGCGGGCGACTGTACCGGAGCGTCAGGCGTGCTCGACCGCTGCTTCGGCGTGCAGATCGAGCAGGTCGATCGCCGTCTCGCGCATCTCCACCTTGCGGACCTTGCCGGTGACGGTCATCGGGAACTCGTCGGTGATGTGGACGTAGCGCGGGATCTTGTAGTGGGCGAGCCGTCCCGTGCAGAACGCGCGGATCGACTCGGCCGTCGGCGCCTCGGCACCTGGCTTGATCTTGATCCACGCCATCAGCTCCTCGCCGTAGCGCGCGTCCGGCACGCCGACCACCTGCACGTCGGCGATCGCCGGGTGGGCGTAGAGGAACTCCTCGACCTCGCGCGGATAGACGTTCTCGCCGCCGCGGATCACCAGGTCCTTGATCCGCCCGACGATGTTCAGGTAGCCGTCGTCGTCCATCACGCCGAGGTCGCCGGTGTGCATCCACCCGGCGGCGTCGATCGCCTCGGCCGTCTTCTCCGGCTCCTCCCAGTAGCCGAGCATCACCGAGTAGCCGCGGGTGCACAGCTCGCCCGGCTCGCCGCGTGGCCGCGTCTGGCCGGTGTCGGGGTCGATCACCTTCACCTCGACGTGCGGCAGCACCCGGCCGACGGTGGCGACGCGCCGTTCGATGTCGTCGTCGACGCGGGTCTGGGTCGACACCGGCGAGGTCTCCGTCATCCCGTAGCAGATCGCCACCTCGGACATGTTCATCTCGCTGATCACCCGCTTCATCACCTCGACAGGGCACGGCGAGCCGGCCATGATCCCGGTGCGCAGCGAGCTCAGGTCGTGGTCGGCGAACGACGGGTCGCCGAGCATCGCGATGAACATCGTCGGCACCCCGTACACCGACGTGCACCGTTCCGCGGCGATCGCGGCGAGCGTTGCCGCTGGGTCGAAACCCGGCGCGGGGATCACGATGCAGGCCCCGTGCGACGTGCACCCGAGGTTGCCCATCACCATCCCGAAGCAGTGGTAGAAGGGCACGGGCAGGCACACCCGGTCGTGCTCGGTGTAGTTGACGAGCTCTCCGACGAAGAATCCGTTGTTGAGGATGTTGTGGTGCGACAGCGTCGCGCCCTTCGGGAAGCCGGTCGTTCCGGACGTGTACTGGATGTTGATCGGGTCGTCGAAGGTCAGCTCGGCGATCCGCTGCGCCAGCGCGGTCACGCCGTGCTCCGCACCGCCGTCAGCGAGCTCGTCCCACGACGACGTGCCGATGAACACCGTGCGCTCGACGTTCGGGCACTCGCCGACGACCTCGCCGACCATCGCCGCGTAGTCACTGGTCTTGAACGAGGTCGCCGACACGAGCAGTCGCACCCCGGACTGGCGCAGCACGTAGGCCAGCTCGTGGGTGCGGTAGGCCGGGTTGATGTTGACGAGGATCGCCCCGATCTCCGCGGTGGCGTACTGCAGCAGGACCCACTCGGGGCAGTTCGGCGCCCAGATCCCGACCCGGTCGCCCTTGGCGATCCCGGCGCCGAGCAGGCCGAGGGCCAGCCGGTCGACGGCGGCGCCGAGCTCGGTGTACGTCCAGCGGCGCCCGGAGGGGCAGTCGACGAGCGCCTCCCGGTCGCCGAACCGGCGAACCGTGCGGTGCAGGTCCTCACCGATCGTGCGCCCGATCAGCGGCTGGTGCGACGCCCCGCTGGCGTACGACCGCTCGATCGTGCCGTGCTCCCGACCGTGCTTCAAGCGCTCACTCATCCCCGAACCCCCTGCGTCGGCGCGTCCCTCGACCCTACGCCCGTGGTCACGGCTCGGGATACAGGGCGGCGAGCTGCCGGCCGAGCTCGGCCATCCGCAGGCGCGCCTCGGACGGCGCGACGACCTCGACCGCACTGCCGAAGCCGGCCAGCTCCGTGCCGAGGCGGCCGATGCTCTGACTGCGCAGCTCCATCGCGATCCGCCCGTCGGCCGCGGGCGGGCCGAGCCGGGCGCGGGTGCCGAACGTCCAGCGCACGACCGGCACGATGTCGGGGTCGACGAGCACCTCGGCGACCACCGGGGTGCGGATCTGGTCGACCTCGTCGCTGATCAACCGCCACGCGGCGCGCAGGTCGAACCCGTCGGGGCGCACGACCGGCTGGTCGAGCACCGTCACCGACGTGATCCTGTCGATGCGGAACGTCCTCAATCCGGCGTCGGTGGCTGCGACGAGGTACCACGACGCCCCCTTCGCGGCGACACCGAGCGGGTGCACCGTGCGGTTCGACGCCATGCGATCGCGGGCGACGTAGCCGAGCTCCACCTGGCGCGCAGTGACGACGGCGCGCTGCACCGCCTCCAGGTGCGCCGGCGCCGGCCGGTTCGGCATCTGCCGGTCCCAGCCCTGGTGATCGACGACCATCGCCGTCGACGCGGCGATCGCCTCGGCGCGGAACGGCTCGGGCAAGGCGCGGACCAACTTGCGCAGCGCGGCCTTCAGCTCCGGCGCGGCCGGCGACGACGGTCCGGCGACGAGGAACAGCGCCTGGGCCTCGGCGGCGGTGAGCGCGCTGAGGTCCGTCGTGCCGTCACCGAGCATCCGCCACCCGCCGTTGCGGCCCTGGATCGAGTAGATCGGCAGCCCGGCGACGCCGAGCGCGTCGAGGTCGCGACGCGCCGTCCGCTCCGACACCTCCAGCTCGGCGGCCACCTCGCCGGCGGTGACCTGTCCGCGGGTCTGCAGCAGCATCAGGATCGCCACCAACCTGTCCGCGCGCACGACGCGATTGTCGCGCCGAAGCCGGTCAGCAAGTGACCGGTTTGCTCCCGGGGCGCGCCGCCCGCCGGCGCGCCCGGCGTTCAGTCCGGGTCGAGCGTCGGTTCTGCCGTGGCGATCATGGCCAGCACCGACCCCGGGTCGCGGCGTTTGGCGAGGTCGGCGAGGGTGACGATGCCGAGCAGGTGCCCGTCCTCGACGACCGGCACCCGGCGAACGGCGTGGTGCACCATCACCTGGATCGCGTCGGCGAGCAGCGAGTCGGGCCCGACGGAGTGCAACATCGTGCCCGTCAGCTCGCGGGCGGCGGTTGCCGGATCGCGCCCCGCGGCGATGCCGCGCACGACCACGTCGCGATCGGTGACGATGCCGATCGGGTGACGGTCCGCGTCGATCAGCACGACATCGCCGATGTTGCCGTTGCGCATCGCCGCGGCGACGTCGCGCATCGTCGCATCGGCGAGCAGCGCGACCGGGTCCGGGGTCATCACGTCGCGGACGCGCAGCACCTCGCGCTGGTCGGCGTCGCCCGCCACCGAGAGCTGGTTGCTGACGTCGGCGACGCCGAGCGTGTCCCAACAGTCGTCGCCGGCGGCGCGCTTGACGACGCGGCTGGCAACATCGCCCTGCAGTATCACCACCGCCTGCTTGACGTCGACGCGCAGGTGGCAATGGGCCGTGTGCGGGTTCTGCCGCAGGCGTTCGACGATCTCCGCCTTGATCGCGCTGTCCGGGCGGCTGTGGGGCAGGTCCTGGCGGCCGGCACCCGCGTACCAGCCGTAGTAGTAGCGCTCCCCGGGGATGATCCACGGTTCCATCGCGACCTCCTTCGCAGGCTCGTCGACGCCCGGCGGCGGTGCCCGGGTCCCCCGAGACGACGGGCTCCTGCACCCCATCGTGACATGTGCGCGAGCGCCGTGGGTGACGATCGGGTGTCCTGTCGGTGACGGCGTGCACTCCGTACCAACCGTGTCGGCTCGATCCGCGAGGATCGTCGGACACGACAAGATCGGGGGATCGAATGACGAGTGATGAGGTGGAGTACTCCGTCGACGGCAAGCGCCACGTCGGACACATCGCCGTGCCGGATGGCGACGGCGTGCGTCCGGGCGTGCTGGTCTGCCACGAAGGACCTGGGCTCGATGACCACGCCCGCAGCCGGGCCGACCGGCTCGCCTCCGAGCTGGGCATGGTCGCGTTCGCGCTCGACTACCACGGCGACGGCAAGCGCCTGCCGATGAACGAGGTGATGCCGAAGCTCGGCGAGCTGATGTCCTCGCCGCAGCGCACCCGTCAGCTCGGCCGCGCCGGCCTGGACGTGCTGCTCGCCAACCCGCGGGTCGACCACGCGAAGGTGGCCGCGATCGGTTACTGCTTCGGCGGGACGATGTCGCTCGAACTGGCCCGCGACGGCGCCGACCTCGCCGCGGTCGTCGGCTTCCACAGCGGCCTCGCCACGGCGAGCCCCGCGCTACCAGGTGCCGTGAAGGCCAAGATCCTGGTGTGCATCGGCGTCGAGGATCCGATCATCCCCGCCGAGCAGCGCGCCGCGTTCGAGGCGGAGATGAACGCCAGCGACGTCGACTGGCGGATGAACCTGTACAGCCATGCCGCACACAGCTTCACCAACCCGGGTGCCGACGCCGTCGGCATGCCGGGGATCAAGTACCACGCCCCGACCGACGACCGCTCATGGCGGGCGATGGTCGACCTCTTCGAGGAGACGTTCTGATGCGCCACGCCCGAGCAGTCCGCCGCGTCGTCACCGGCCACGATGCGTCCGGCAAGGCGATCTTCGTCAAGGACGAATGGGTCGACCCGGTCACCGTCGGCGCGTTGCCGGGGAGCGAGTTCCACCAGCTGTGGAGCGGGGACGCTCCCCCCTCGTTCCCCGACGACGGCGCGCAGCAACCGATGAAGACCTACTTCCCGGCCGTGGGCGGCTTCCGCTTCGGTCAGTTCTCGGTGCCCCCCGAGTCGGCACAACCCGTCGCCGGTGGCCCGGACGCAGCCGCCGACGTCGACGCCGCGATGGCGGAGCTCGAAGCGAAGCTGCCCGGGTTGGTCGGCCACATGGAACCCGATGCGCCCGGGATGCACACCACCGCGACGATCGACTTCGAGGTCGTGCTCGACGGCGAGATCTGGTTGGAGCTCGACGACGGCGAAGAGGTCCACCTTCAGCCCGGCGACTGCGTCGTGCAGAACGGCACCCGCCACGCGTGGCGCAACCACGGCGACGTCACCGCCCGCCTCGCGGTGATCATCCTCGGCGCACACCACAGCAAGGTGACGCCGCAGGCGTGAGCGCGAGCTGCGTATTCTCGGCGCGATGACCCTCGATCCGCTGGCCACCGCGACCGAACTGGCCGCCGCCATCCGCCGCAAGGAGCTCGGCAGCCGCGAGCTGCTGGACAGCTACCTCGATCGCATCGCCAGGCTCGACCTGGACGTGCACGCGGTCGTCACCCTCGATGTCGACCGCGCAGAAGCCGCCGCCGACGAGGCCGATCGCGCCACCGCCGCCGGCACCGTCGATCACGCCGCTCGCCCGCTGCACGGGTTGCCGATCACGATCAAGGACGCGATCGCGACCGCCGGGATCCGCTCGACCGGCGGCGCGATCGAGCTGACCGACCACGTCCCGGACGAGGACGCACCGGTCGTCGCCAAGTTGAAGCAGGCCGGGGCGATCGTGTTCGGCAAGACGAACCTGCCGCGCTGGTCGGGCGACGTGCAGTCGTACAACGAGATCTTCGGCCAGACGAACAACCCGCACGACCTCGATCGGGTCCCGGGCGGGAGCAGCGGCGGCGCAGCCGCGGCGGTCGCGATGGGGTTCACCAGCTTCGAGATCGGCACCGACATCGGCGGCTCCGTGCGCATCCCGAGCCACTTCTGCGGGGTGTTCGGGCTGAAGCCGAGCTTCGGGATCGTGCCCCAGCGCGGCTACCTCGACCGGATCGGCGGTGGGATCACCGATGTCGACATCAACGTCTTCGGGCCGATCGCACGCAGCGCCGCCGACCTCGACCTGCTGATGTCAGTGATCGTCGGCCCGCCGCCGGAGCTCGCGCCCGCCTTCCGCATCGAGCTCCCCCGCTCGGGCGTGGCCGGTCTGCGCGGGGTGCGCGTCGGCGTCTGGTTCGACGAGCCGACCGCGCCGGTCGACGACGAGTACCGGTCGATCCTCGACGCGACCGTCGAGCACCTCGCCGCAGAGGGGGCAACGATCGTCGAGGCCCATCCGGCGGTCGACTTCATGGCGCAGTCCCGGCTGTTCGGCGCGATGGTCACCGAAGCGATGCTGCGCGCCAGGCCGGAGGCGGAACAGGCGGCGAGCGTCGCCCACGTCGGCTGGCTCGGGATGGAGGACACGCGCGTCGCCGCTCGGCGACGGTGGGCCGAGTACTTCGGGACCGTCGACGTGATGCTGTGCCCCGTCACGCCGACGCCGCCGTTCCCCCACCAGCACGGCAACTTCGCCGAGATGACAGCGGTCGTCAACGGGCACGAGCTGCCCTACCTCGTGCACGTCGGCTGGACCGGGCTGGTCGGGGTGGCCGGCCTGCCGTCTGCCGTGGCGCCGGTCGGGCGGACGGCGGGCGGGCTGCCCGTCGGCGTGCAGATCGTTGCCCCGTACCTGCACGACCTGCGCGCCATCGCCGTCGCAGGGCTGATCGGCCGCTACGAACCGCCTGCTCGGGCGGTCTGACCCGCCGGCTCCAGCGCCGAGGCTGCCGCCGGCTCACACGAGCGCGGCGAGCGTGCGCACGATCCGCTGCGGGCTGACGGGGCGAGGCGTCCCCAGCGCTTGGGCGAAGATGCTGACGCGCAGCTCCTCGAGCAGCCAGCCGGCGTCGACCACGGCCTGGGGCAGCGGTCCACGACCCATCCGCGTGAGCACGGCGCGGTAGCGGTCCTCCAACGCGACCACCTCGACCATCCGCTGCTGGTCGCGGCGCGGGTCTTCGGGGACCTTGGCCGCGCGCCGCTCGACGCCGCGCACGTAACGCAGCACATCGTCCAAGCGGCGCGCGCCCGAGGCCGTGACGAACCCCGGGCGCACCAACCGGTCGAGCTGGGCGCGCATGTCGTCGACGGAAGGGCGCACCGCCGTTGTCACCAGGCGGTCGAGCTCTGCGCGCACGGCGGCGGACGCGGCGACGATCTCCGCTGCCGTGTGCAACGCCGCTGCGGGCCGCTGCGCGAGCTGCGGTCTGGCCAGCTCGACCAGGTGCTCGAACGCGTCCGCGGTCCAGACGTCGGCGCCGTGGTCCGCGACGAACGCGTCCGCCACGGCCGTCACGCACTCGGCCGCAAGGGCGGCGGGTGTGAACCCGGACGCGGCGAGCGAGAGCCGCAGCGAGCTCGCCAGCTGCCGCTCCAACGTCCTGGTCGGCACCGGGACGGCGAGCAGCAACAGGCGGCGCAAGCCGGTGCGCATCGCCCGCGCCTGCACGTCGGCGTTGGTGAAGACGCGAATCGAGACGCTGTCGTCGTCGTCGAGCAACGCCGGGTAGCCGAGCACCGTCAGCCCGCCGCGCTCGCTCTCGACAGTGCGCGGCAGGGCGCCGAAGTCCCAGCGGGTGATGCCACGGCGCTCGATGCTCGGCGCGGCGGCAGCGACAGCAGCGCGCAGCGGGCGGGCGAGCAATGTCCGCAGCGCGTGCAGGTCCGTGCCGGTGGCGACCGGCCGGCCGCGCTCGTCGTCGACGGAGAACGTGATCCGCAGGTGGTCCGGCACCCGAGCGAGGTCGAGATCGACAGCACGGACCGTGACCCCACCGATGTCGGTGAGCACCCGCGCCGCCTCGTCGCGCAGCGATCCCGCCGCTGGATCGACGCGACGGAGCACCTCGTCGGCGGCGTCGGCCAGCGGCGCCACGGCCCGGCGGAGGTGCTTCGGCAGGGTACGCACGAGCGCCGACACGAGCTCGGCGCGAAACCCTGCCACCTGCCAGTCGAAGCCTTCATCGCGGACCCTGTTGAGCACAGGCAGCGGCACGTGGACGGTGACGCCGTCACCGGGTGCTCCGGGCTCGAACCGGTAGGTCACGTCGAGCTCGAGGTCGTCCTGGCGCCACACGCCGGGGTAGTCGCGCGGATCGAGCGACGCACCGGTGCCCTCGAGCAGCGCCGCAGGCGTCAACGTGAGGAGCTCGGGGTGGGCCCTCGACTCCTCCTTCCACCACCTGTCGAAGTGGCGCGCCGAGACGATGCCGGCGGGGACACGCCGGTCGTAGAACGCGAACACGGCATCATCGTCGACCAGTTGGGCGCGGCGGGTGCGTTCGGCGAGCTCGGTCAGCTCGACGAGCACGGCCCGGTTGACGGCGAAGAACCGGTGATGGGTGGTCCACTCGCCCAGCACGAGCGCATGGCGGATGAACATCTCCCTGGCGATGCCGGCATCGACCCGGTCGTAGCCGACCTGTCGCCCTGTGACGATCGGCAGCCCGAACAGCGTGACCCGCTCGACGGTGACGGCCGCGCCGCGCTGCTCGTCCCAGACCGGGTCGCCGTAGGAACGGCTGACGAGGTGCGCGCCAACCCGCTCCGCCCATTCCGGCTGGATCGGCGCCACCGTCCGCGCCCACAACCGGTTCGTCTCCACCAGGCCGGCGGCCATCACCCAGCGCGGCGCCTTCTTCGCCGCCGCCGACTCGCGCCCGACGACGAACCGGGCACCGCGCCCGCCGCGGTACTCGCGAAACGTCCCGTCGCGCATCCCGATGTGCGACAGCAGACCGGCGAGCAGTGACTGGTGGATGCGGTCGGGAAGGCCGGGATGGCCCTCTCGGGACCGTTCGCCGGTGCCGGGCCGGATCCCGACGGCGCCCGCTGCCTGGCGGAGCTGGCTGAACAGGTCCTGCCACTCGCGCACGCGCAGGTAGTTGAGGAACTCGCTGCGGCACAGCCGGCGGAACTGGTTCGAGGACAGGGCGCGCTGCTGCTCGCGCAGGTGGTCCCACAGCCGCACCAGGGCGAGGAAGTCGGAGGCATCGGTCTCGAACCGCCGGTGGGCCTCGTCGGCGGCCTGGCGCCCCTCCGCCGGGCGTTCGCGCGGGTCCTGGATCGACAGTGCTGCTGCCACCACCATCACCTCGCGGACGCATCCGTTGCGCTCTGCCTCGAGCACCATCCGTCCGAGCCGCGGGTCGAGCGGGAGTCGCGCCAACCGCTTGCCGGTAGGGGTCAGACGCCGCTGCTCGGCGGGCGTGCCGGACACGAGCGCACCGAGCTCCTCGAGCAGCAGCACCCCGTCGCGGATCGCCCGCCCGTCGGGCGGATCGATGAACGGGAACGCGGCGACGTCGCCGAGGCCGAGCGCCGTCATCTGCAGGATGACCGAGGCGAGGTTGGTGCGCAGGATCTCCGGCTCGGTGAACTCCGGCCGGGCGAGGAGGTCGTCGGCGTCGTAGAGGCGGATGCAGATGCCCGGTGCGACGCGGCCGCAGCGTCCGGCGCGCTGGTTCGCCGACGCCTGCGAGATCGGCTCGATCGGCAGCCGCTGGACCTTCAGCCGGGTGCTGTAGCGCGAGATCCGTGCCGTCCCGGCGTCGACGACGAAGCGCACGCCCGGCACGGTCAGCGACGTCTCGGCGACGTTCGTCGACAGTACGATCCGCCGCCCGGCATGGGGCCGGAAGATGCGGTGCTGCTCCGCGGCGGACAGGCGCGCGTACAACGGCAGGATCTCGGTGTTGCGCAGCTCGAGCCGGCGCAGCGCATCGGCCGCGTCGTGGATCTCACGTTCGCCGCTGAGGAACACCAGCACATCGCCGGGCCCCGCATCGCCGAGCTCGACGATCGCGTCGCCGATCGCCTGGATCTGGTCGCGCTGGTCGCGCTGGTCGCGCTGGTCGCGCTGGTCGCGCTGGTCGCGCTGGTCGCGCTTGTCGCGCTGGTCGCGCTGGTCGCGGCCATCTCCCGTACGGCCGTCTCGCGCACGGCCATCCCGCGCACGGGCGTCCCGCTCACCGACCCCGCCGTCCCGCTCGCCGCGTCCACGGTCGTCGCCGTCGTCGCTGTCGCGTCCGTCGTCGTCGCGATCAGGACCCGTGCCGAACGGGCGGTAGCGGATCTCGACGGGGAACGTGCGGCCGCTGACCTCGATCACCGGTGCGCCGGAGAAGTGCTCGGCGAAGCGCGCCGTGTCGATCGTCGCCGACGTGATCACGAGGTGCAGGTCCGGCCGGCGTGGCAGCAACTGGTGGAGGTACCCGAGCAGGAAGTCGATGTTCAGGCTGCGCTCGTGGGCCTCGTCGACGATGATCGTGTCGTAGTTGCGCAGCATCCGGTCGCGCTGCACCTCGGCGAGCAGGATTCCGTCGGTCATCACCTTGATCCGCGTGTCGGGGCCGACCCGGTCGGTGAACCGGACGGTGTAGCCGACGACGCCGCCCAGTTCCGTGCCGAGCTCTTCGGCGACCCGCTCGGCGATCGTCCTCGCGGCGAGACGGCGTGGCTGCGTGTGGCCGATCAGCCCGTGCTCGCTGCGGCCGGCCTCCAGGCACAGCTTGGGGAGCTGGGTGCTCTTGCCGGAGCCGGTCTGTCCGGCAACGATCACCACCTGGTGGTCGCGCAACGCGGCCACGATCTCGGCGCGCCGCGCGGTGATCGGCAGCTGCGCCGGATACGTCAGTTGCAGCGCGGACACCGACCCGACGGTACCGCTCAGTGCGGTCGAAGCCGGCCCGGTGTGCGCTCACGACGTCGCCACCGCAGGGTGGGCGCTGTGTGTGCCACCGCCCGGCACGAATCGCGCCCACCCTGCCGGACTTCAACCGGGTGGGCGCGCCCTGTGCCACCGCGCGGCACGAATCGCGCCCACCCTGCCGGACTTCAACCGGGTGGGCGCG
>JBBQTN010000151.1:0-13238 GCA_038213195.1 Acidimicrobiales bacterium
GTGTCAGGCGGACGTCGACCGCGGGTAGGGGGAAGCCGACCGACCCGGCACGCCGTTCCCCGTCGAAGGGGTTGGAGGTGAGCATCACCGTCTCCGACATCCCGTAGCGTTCGAGTGGAGCCCGGCCGGTGATCCCTTCGATGGCCTGGTGGAGGTCCGCCGGGAGCGGAGCGGAGCCGGACACCCCGAGCCGCAGCGAAGAGAGCTCGCCCGCCCGCGGGTGCGCAGCGAGCCGGTTCCACATCGTCGGCACGCCGAAGAACATCGTCGCCCCTGCTGCCACGGCGTCGATCACCGCGGCGGGATCGAACCGGTCGAACAGCACCGCCGTCGCCCCGGCGGAGAGGGTGCCGTGCAGACCGACGCCGAGCCCGTGCATGTGGTACAGGGGCAGGGCCAGGGCGAGGCGGTCACCGGCGGTCCAGCGCCACGCGAGGCGCACCGCCTCCGCAGAGGCGAGCAGGTTGGCGTGGGTCAGCGGCACCCCTTTCGGCACGCCGGTGGTGCCGGACGTGTACACCAGCAGCGCCCCGTCGCCCGGCCCGACCGTGTCGATCGGCGCGTCGGCATCCGGCCGTGGCAGCGACTCCAACGACGGGCTGGTGCACGCGGTGCCCGGCACCGCTGCGTCCAGCCACACGGCCATCGCCGGCTGGTCGGTGATCGCCAGCTTCGGCCGGGCGTCGACGGCGATCACCGCGACCTCGCGCTCGGTGTACGCGCTGTTGACCGCCAGAGCGACGGCTCCGGCGCGCAGCACACCGAGGTAGGCGACGACGTAGTCGACCGACGACGCGCCGGATACCAGCACGCGGTCGCCGGCGACGATGCCGCTCGCCAGCAGTCGCCGCGCCGCCGCCGCCGACCGCTCGTCGAGCTCCCCGGCGGAGACGCCTCGACCGTGGCCGGTCGATGTCGCGTCGAGCAGCACCGGTTGGGCCGGTGCGGCCCGCCACTGCGCCGACCACGCCTCGACCAGCGAGCGGCCGGCGACGAGGTCGACGGCGAGGCCGGTCGCGCCGGCGTCGTGCGGGAGGTGCTCCGACCACGGTCGGAGATCGGTGCCCATCAGTGCCGGCCCGTCGCGCCGGCGTGCGCCGACGAAGACCGCGGGCCGGCGACCATCAGCCCAGCCCGTCCACGAGCGTGTCGCATGGCCCGGCCCGGCGAGCGCCGCCACCGAGCGGGCCGCGACCCGGGCGCGAGTGGCGCCAACCGAACGTGTTGTGCATCGTCACCAGCCGATCCCTCAGATGCTGTAGACCCGCTCCGCGGTGTCGTGGAACAGCGCCGCCTTCTCGCCGCGGCTCGCTCCCGCAGCGATCTTCTTGAACGCGTTCCACAACGTGACGTAGCTGCACGACACCTTGTCGACCGGGAAGTTCGACTCGAACATGCACCGATCTGCACCGAACGTCTCGATCGTGTACTGGATCGGCCCGCCCCACGCCTCGACCAGCTCGTCGCTGGATGGCGGATCGGGTTGGGCCTCGAAGCCGAGCCCGTAGGTGGTCATGCCGATCCCGCCGAGCTTGACCACCACGTTCTCGCACGATGCGACCCTGGCCATGTCGATCCGCCACTGCGCCATGATCTCGTCGCGGTGGCCGGCGTAGCCGCCGATGCCGAGCGGGCCGCCGAGGTGGTCGAGCACGAACGTGCACTCCGGCACGGCGCGGGCGAGGTCGGCGAGCTCGATGATCTGTGGGTGGTAGAGCCAGGCGTCGAACGTCATCGCCTTCGCGGCGAGCCTGCGCACGCCCTGGCGGAACGCGGGCTCTGCCATCAAACCGGGTGTCGGGCGGGTGTGCGAACGGCGCACGGCCGGGTCGAGGTCGAACGCCGTTGCATGACGGATGCCGCGGAACAGGCCGTTGCCGGCGGCGATGTGGGCGTCGAGGACCTCGTCGACCTGGTCCCCGAGCGTCATGTCGGCGAACGACACGATCGCCCGGATCCGCGACCCCGAGTGCGCGCTCGCAGCGGCCGCTGCCGCGGCCGTCTCGGTCTCGCCGACGGGCCGCAGCGCCTCGGGACCCTCCGTACGGTAGTTCCACATGCAGTCGATGAACACGGTCGCGAGCACGTTGTGGCCGGCGCCCGTGTCCGCTTGCAAGTTCTCGGTGAGGTACTGGTCGCGACCCGTGCCGCCGTGCCAGAGGTGGTGATGCGGATCGATGATCGGCACCTCGGGGTCGATCGCCTCCTCGACCCGGCGGTCGAGCCAGTCGGTCGTCTCGGCGGACATCAGCCGGCCCGCACGGTGGCGGCGGCCTCGGGGTGCCGTTCCAACCACGACCTGGCGAATGGGCACTCCGCCACCACCGCGTACCCGCCGGCGACGGCCTTGTCGAGCGCGGCCTGGACGAGGATCCCGCCGAGCCCCCTGCCGCCGAGCTCGTCGGGCACCTCGGTGTGGACCAACGTCAACCGCGCGTCGTGGAGGGTGTAGTCGAGGTGGGCGAGATGACCGTCGATGCGGACCTCGAGCCGGTTCTGGGCGGTGTTGTCGACGACCGACGATGCTTCGCTCATGCGGTCGAGCGTAGGGGCGCGTCCGCCTGCGGCCCGCACCGGCGGACCGGCTCGGCGCGGCGGCGGACCGGCTCAGCCCGGCAGGCGCGACGTGAGCTCGTCGGCCGAGAGTGAGCGCGGCGCGACGCCGTTCGACGCCGCCCACCTGGCGAGCTCGCAGAGCATCGTGTTGAGCGGCGTCGGCACGCCGTGCAACCGGCCGAGCAGCACGATCTCGCCGTTGAGCCAGTCGATCTCGTTCGAGGAGTCGCCGCGGGCGAAGCTCTGCCACGTCGAGCTGCCCGACCGCGGGCGACCGTCGATCGGCTGGACAGCCATCGTGCCCGTCCGCCGGGCGCGGTCCTCGTCGTCACTCGCCCGTTCGAGACCGGCGGCGTCGAGGCAGGCGATCGCCTCGCGCCGCGCTGCGGACATCAGCTCGCGCACGGACGCCGGGTCGGCGATGAGCGCGTCGCTGACGTTGCGCAGGTTGGCCAGCAACTTGGTGTGCTTCCAGCGCATGATGTCCGGAATCGACCGACTCGCGAGGCCCGAGGCCTCGAACGCCTCCGCGAGCGCATCGGTGCGGTGATCGCGACCGGTCGGGTAGCGGCCGATGTCGAGGATCGCGTTGTGCGGCGCGCCGCTGACGTCGACCACGCCCGGCTCCATGAACCCGGCGGGGAGCATCACGCAGACCCCGGCGACGTTCGCGAAGCGACGCAACGCGAGGCGCTCGTTGTCGATCCCGTTCTGTGCGCAGACGACCGTGATCCCCGCCGGAGCGTGAGCGGCCAGCGCGTCGAGCGCCGCAGGGGTGCCCTGCGTCTTCATCGTCAGGATGACCGCGTCGCCGTCGTCGAGGGGCACTTCGTCGATCCGCTCGACCGCCGGAACGCGTACGACGTCGGTGCCGTTGGGGTCGTTGATGGTGAGCCCGTTGGCGTTGATCGCCGCAGCGTGCGGGCCGCGCGCGACCAGCGTGACGTCGTGCCCATGGCGGTGCGCGTGCTGGAACAGCCGGCCCCCGATCACGCTCCCCACGGCCCCTGCTCCGAACACCACGATGCGCATCGCCACAGTGTGCCCGGTCGCGCCCGGCTGCCGGAATCGCGGGCGTTGGACGCGTAACGGCCGTCGGGCTCGAGTGGGCGCGTCGTGTGCCGGCGTCTGGCGCAGATCGCGCCCGGCCCGGGTTGGTGGGCGCGTCGTGTGCCGGCGTCTGGCGCAGATCGCGCCCACCCCGCCGGAATCGCGGCGTGCCGCGGGGCCGGCCGGTCAGTGGCGCTTGACGCCTCCGTACTTCATCCGGGTGTCGCTCATCGAGGCGACGCGCACGTCGTCACGGTTGACGCCCGCCGCGACCACCTCTCCGACGAACAACGTGTGCGTGCCGAGGTCGAGGGTGTGGCGCACCGAGCAGTCCAGCCAGGCGACGGCGTCGACGAAGACGGGCGCACCCGTCGCGGCGGCGACGATCGGCCACCCGTTGAGCTGTTCGGCGTCGCCTTGCGCCGGCTTGGAGAACTTGACGAACACCTTGGTGTTCTCGGCGTCCCAGAGGTTGACCGTGAACGAGCCGCCGGCGCTGATCAGCCGGTGGGTGACGGCCCCGTTGTCGACGCCGACGCCGATCAGCACGGGCTCCATCGACAGCTGCGTGATCCAGCTCGTCGTCATCGCGTTGCGCTGGTCGCCGCTGCGCGAGCCGACGAGCGCAAGGGCGTTGGGGATCTTCCACGTCGCGCGGTTGAGCAGCTCGTCGTCCAACGTCGGCTCGGCCATCGGGCGAGCGTACGCCCCCCGGCCGACCGCCGGGCGGTGGTCTCGACCGGGTCGTGTCGCTCGCCGACCGACCGGTACTGTCCGCGGCATGCGCGAGGGACAGATCGTGGCGTCCGGACTGGGGTTCCCTGAGGGGCCTGTGTGGCACGAGGGCAGCGTCTACTTCACCGAGATCACCGGTGGGCGGATCTCGCGCTTGTCGCCGCAAGGGGAGGTTGAGGTGGTCGCCGGCACCGGTGGCGGCCCGAACGGCGCGGCACTCGGCCCCGACGGGGCGCTGTGGGTGACGCAGAACGGCGGGATGACCCGCGAGGGACGCGTCACGGCCGGGATCCAGCGGGTGACGCTCGAGGGAGCCGTCACGATGTTCGTCACCGAGCTCGGCGGGGTGACGCTGGAAGGGCCGAACGACCTCGCCTTCGGGCCCGACGGCCGTTTGTGGTTCACCGATCCGCGGGGGGCGGCCGACCCTGCGCACAACGACAAGCCGGGCAGGTTGTTCGTCGTCGACATCGAGAGCGGCAAGGGTGAGCTGGTGGCCGAGGTCGGATCGGTGTTCCCGAACGGCATCGCCTTCGACGCGGCCGGGTCGCTGATGTGGACCGAGTCGTTCACCCGCCGGGTGATGCGGCTCGTCGACGGCGCGCCGGAGCTGGTCGTCCAGCTCCCCGACAGGCACATGCCCGACGGGATGTGCCTCGGGACCGACGGTCTGCTGTACGTCGCCTCGACGTACGCCCACTGCGTCAGCGTCGTCGACCTGTCGGGCGGTTCAGCGGAGATCGTGGAGCGGCTGATGTGTGGTGACGGGATGCCGACGAACTGCTGCTTCGCCGGCACCTCGCTGTACGTCACAGAATCGCGGCGGCACACGCTCTACCGCTTCGACCTCGGCGTGACCGGGCTGGCGTTGCACTGATCCGATCCGGTGGCCGGCAGCCGGCGCCGGGGACGTCAGACCGACGGCTGGTCCTCGAAGATGCGGTCGATGCGCTCGAACCGGCGGCGGATCGCGGCGCGGCTCTCCTCGTGGGGCAGGACGTAGAGCCGGTTGTGCACGACGGCGTCGACGGTGAGGGCGGCGACATCGTCGACGCCGAGCACCCGTCCGGCGAGCTGGCTGTTGTCCTCGTCCTGCGCGAGCACGGGCGACGTGGCTGCCGGGCCGCCGTAGTCGTCGGCGCGGTTGCGCTCCGAGCTGCCGATGTTCGTGCCGACGCGCATCGGGCACAGCACGGACACGCCGATCTGGTGTTCGCGCAGCTCGCGCGACAGCACCTCCGCCAGGGCGACGACCCCGTACTTGGCGACGCAGTACGGGCCGAGACCGACGTTCGGCACGAGCCCGGCGAACGAGGCCGTGAACAGGATGTGACCACCCTCGCGCTGGTCGATCATCCGCGGCAGGAACGACTCGACGCCGTGGATCGGCCCCCACAGGTCGACGTCGATGATCCACCGCCAGTCGTCGTGGGTCATCTCGGCGATCGGGCCGCCGACCGCGACGCCTGCGTTGTTGAAGATCAGGTGGACCGACCCGAGCGTGCCGAATGACTCATCGGCGAGCGCTGCGACCTCGTCGCGCTTGCGGACGTCGCAGATCACCCCGTGCGCCTCGACACCCGCCTCTCGCAATCCGGCGACGGCGGCGTCCAGCGCGCCCCGCTCGATGTCGGCGAGCACCAGCCGTGCGCCGCGGGCGCCGAGCTGCTTGCCCACCGCCAGCCCGATCCCGCTCGCGCCGCCGGTGATCATCGCCCCCTTGCCCTCGAACGTGTCCATCGTGCCCCTCCTGTCGGTCGCAGCGAGCCTCGCGCGGCGTCTCGCCGGCGGCGAAGGCGGCCGGATCAGCGCCGGAACGGGCGCAGTCCGTCGGTCGGGATGGTGCCGAGCCGGCCGGCGTTGTAGTCGTCGACGGCCTGGACGAGCTCGTGGCGGTGGTTCATCACGAACGGGCCGTACTGCGCGACCGGTTCGCGCAGCGGCTCGCCACCGAGCAGGAGGACCTCCATCGGCGAGGATGACGTGTTGTCGACGGTGATCGAATCGCCGGCGCCGAACACGACCGCCTGGCCGGCCTCGACTGGACGCCGTTCGCCGCCGGCGCTGCCGCGGCCGACCAGGACATAGGCCAGCGCGTTGAAGTCAGCTCGCCACGGCACCACCAGTTGCCCGGTTGGCGCCAGCGTGGCGTGGGCGACGGTGATCGGGGTGTGGGTGCTGCCCGGCCCGGTGTGGCCGGCGACGTCGCCGGCGATCAGGCGGACGAGCGCGCCCCCGTCGGGCGAGGAGAGCAAGGTCACCAGGTGGGACTCGAGGTTCTGGTACGCGGGCGAGATCATCTTGTCCTTCGACGGCAGGTTGACCCACAGCTGGATGCCGTGGAACAACCCGCCTGCGACAACCAGTTCCTCGGGCGGGGTCTCGATGTGCAGGATCCCGCCTCCGGCGGTCATCCACTGCGTCGCGCCGTCGGCGATGACGCCGCCACCGCCGTGCGAGTCCTGGTGCAGGAACGTGCCGTCGATGATGTAGGTCACCGTCTCGAACCCCCGGTGGGGGTGCCAGTCGGTGCCCTTCGGCTCGTAGGGGGCGTAATCGACCTCGCCCATCTCGTCCATCATGATGAATGGGTCGAGCAGGCGCTGGTCGATGCCGGCGAACGCGCGCCGGACCGGGAAGCCCTCACCCTCGAACCCGCTCGGCGCCGTGGTGACGGACAGGACGGGACGGGTCGACGCAGCGGGAGCGACGGGCAGCTTCGGCAGGGTGAGCGTGTCAGCGGTGACGGCGGGCATGTGGACCTCCAAGATGTGACGCAACCGAGTTAGTTGCGAGCGCAACTATTGAACACGGTCGAGGACCATTCTGTTCCCGGGCACGTTCCGCCGCTCAGTAGCGGATGGTCCCGGGCAGACCACCGCCGGCCTCGATGCTCTCGCCGTTGATGACGAACGAGAGCGGTGAGGCGAGGAACGCGACGAGCGGGCCGAGATCCGTGTCGTCGATCATCCGCCTCACCGAGTTGGCGCGCGGGATCCGCTCCTCGATCGCCGCGGCACGGGCCGCTTCGTCGGGGTCGGCCAGGTCGGCCGCGCGCACGGTGCGGGTCAGGCCGGGGTGCACGCAGTTGACGGTGATCCCGGCCGGGCCGAGCTCCTCGGCGAGGTTCTTGGTCAACGCCGCGACCGAGACGTTGCGGATGGTTCCGATCGTCGATCCGGTCGTGCGCGCTGCGAGCCCGGCGATGTTGATGATCCTGCCCCACCCGGCGGCGATCATCGCCGGCGCCACGGCCTGCGCAGCGAACAGGTAGCCGAGCACCTTGACGTCGATCTCGGCGAGCAACGCCTCGCGGGTGATCTCGGCCAGCGCCGGCGGACGTGCCCGGCCGGCCGCAGTGGCAGCGTTGTTGACCAGGATGTCGACAGAACCGAGCTCCTCTGCGGCGTACTCGACCATGCGCACGACGGCGTCGCGCGAGCCGGTGTCGGCAGTGATCCCGACGACCTGCACGCCGGTCTCGGTGGCGATCTGGCGAGCCGTGGCGTCGACGGCGTCGGCCGTGCGCGCGCAGATCGCCACCCGCACCCCTTCACCGGCCAAGGTGCGCGCGATCGCTCGCCCGATCCCACGACTCCCGCCGGTGATTAACGCCGTCCTGCCCGAGAGGTCGAGATCCATCTCGCCATTGGACCACGTATCGTCGCGCCCATGACAGCTGCGCATGTGAACGGGATCACCATCGAGTACGACGAGCACGGCGACCCGGCAGGCGAGCCGTTGCTGCTCGTGATGGGCCTCGGGGGGCAGCTGATCGCGTGGCCAATGGGGTTCGTCGACCTGCTGACAGCACGTGGCTTCCGTGTCATCCGCTTCGACAACCGCGACATCGGGTTGTCGACGAAGGTCGATGCACCACCGCCGACGGTGCGCCGGCTGATCCTCGCCCTGCTCTCGCCGCGGTTCGCCAAGCCCGCGTACGTGCTGTCGACGATGGCCGACGACGCCGTCGCGCTGCTCGACCACCTCGCCATCGAGCGTGCCCACGTCGTCGGCGCGTCGATGGGTGGGATGATCGCCCAGACCATCGCCATCGAGCATCCCGAGCACGTGATCAGCCTGACGTCGATCATGTCGAACACCGGCGACCGCAAGCACGGTCGCATCTCGCGCCGGCTGATGGTGAAGATGCCGCGCCTGCTTGCGCATGCGAAGAAGGACCCGGTCGCCGGTGGGGTCGAGGTCGCCAGGCTGGTCTCGGGACCGACCTTCGACCCCGCCGCGGCACGTGAGCTGATCGAGGCAGGACTCGCCCGCTGCGACGATGCCGACGGCACGCCGCGCCAGTCGATGGCGATCGCCGGCAGCCCGGACCGCACCGATGAGCTTGCCAAGGTGCGGGTGCCGACGTTGGTGATTCACGGGCTCGTGGACCGCCTGGTCAAGCCGGACGGCGGGATGACGACTGCGACCGGGGTGCCCGGGGCGCGGTTGCTGATGTTCCCGGACATGGGTCATGACCTGCCCGAGAACCGGTGGAACGAGATCGTCGACGAGATCGCCGCGAACTCCAAGCGACTCGCCACCGTCTGACGGTCCGCCTGGCGCAGCCTGTCGCGGTCGGTGCGGTCGGTGCGGTCGGTGCGGTCGGCGTGGTCGGCGTGGTCGGTGCGGTCAGGCGGTCGGTGCGGTGGCAGCGCTGTCCCGTCCGCCCCGCCCGTGGCGTCTCGGCCCGAGTACGCGCCACGCGCCTCCCGGGTTCGACTCGCCTTGGCTCGGCCAACCCGAGCATGGGCTCGCGACTGCCCAGGTGGGTGCAGGTGCTCCTCCGAGTCGGCGAGGGCCCGTCGGATCGTCCGAATGAGTGCCGGCGACGATCGCCAGCTCAACGGGCACGCCGCCTGACCTCGCAGCTGATCGTGAATCGTCGGTGACGAAACCCGACCGCCGCCGTCGCTTCCAGAGTCGTCCGTGACGAAACTCTCGCGCCGTCGTGAATCGTCCGTGACGAAACCCGCGCCGTCGTGAATCGTCCGTCACGAATCCGAAACGCCGTCGTGAATCGTCCGTGACGAAACCCCACCGCCGTCGTGAATCGTCCGTGACGAACCTGGCCGCAGCTTCGCCCGAGGAGCCCACGTGACGGCCACCACCTGGTCGGATCGCTCGGCGGCAGCATCAGATCAGGACCGGCCACTGCCGGCGGCCGAGTTGCGTCACTGACGATTCACGAGCAAACCCCGCCAATAGGCCACACGTCGTTGCGTCACTGACGATTCACGAGCAAACCCCGCCCACAGGCCGCGCGTCGTTGCGTCACCGACGATTCACGAGCGAACCCGGACTCAACGACCGACACTCGAGCTCGCGTCCAGCAGCACCGCCGGCAGAGTGTCGTCACCGACGATTCACGATCGGATTGGACCAGCACCGCCGCCACAGCGACGTCACCGACGATTCACGGACGCAGCTCAGACGCCGAGCAGCTCGGCGCACGACGACAGCTCGGCCGACGCTGCCTCCCCGCGGGCGACGATCCGACCCCCGTCCATGACCGCGTAGCGATCGGCGAGCCGCAGCGCGAACTCGACGTACTGCTCGACGAGGAGGATCGCCATCCCCGTCGACTGGTGCAGGCGGACGATCGCGTCCTCGATCTCCATGATGATCGACGGCTGGATGCCCTCCGTCGGCTCGTCGAGGATCAGCAGCTGCGGCCGGGTGGTCAGCGTTCGCGCGATCGCCAGCTGCTGGGCCTGCCCGCCGCTGAGCAGCCCCGCCGGACGCTGCAGCAGCGTCCGGAGCGCAGGGAACACGTCGAGCACGTCGTCGACCGCGGCGGCGCTGGCCTTGCCCTTGCGCTGGGCGACGACGTCGAGGTTCTCGCGGGCGGTCAGGTGCGGGAACACCTGATGGCCTTGGGGCACGTAGCCGAGCCCGAGCCGCGCCCGCTCGTACGGCGGCAGCTTGCGCAGGTCGGCACCGTCGACGGTGATCCGGCCGGCACCGACGGGGAGCAGCCCCATCACGGCGTTGAGCAGCGTCGTCTTGCCGACCCCGTTGCGACCCATCAGGCACACCAGCGAGCCGTCCGGCACCTCGAGGTCGACCCCGAACAGCACCTTGGTCGGGCCGTAGGACACCTCGACGTCGTCGATCTGCAACCTCACGTCGTCACCTCGGCCGGCGTCGGCGCGGGAGCGGCGGTATCAGCGATGTGGCGCCGGCCGCCGGACCGCTCGTCGCGCGACCGGCCGAGGTAGACCTCGCGCACCCGCTCGTCGGCCTGGACCTCGGCGACGGAGCCCTCGGCGAGGATCTTGCCCTCGTGGAGCACGGTGACGCCGCGCGCGAACCGGCGCAGGAAGGCCATGTCGTGCTCGACGACGACGATCGTGTTGTCGCCGGCCAGCTCGTGCAGCAGCTCGCCGGTGGCCAGGCGCTCCTCGGTGCTCATCCCCGCAACCGGTTCGTCGAGCAGCAGCAGCGTCGGCCCCTGAGCAAGGAGCATCCCGATCTCCAGCCACTGCTTCTGCCCGTGGCTGAGCTCGCCGGCCAGGCGGTTGGTGACGCCTGTCAGGCCGACCCGCTCCAACGCGCTGCCCACGGTCGCCGAGATCCCTCTGCGTTTGAGGAACAACGCCGGCATCCGCCGGCGGAACGACGCGGCGAGATCGACGTTCTCGGCGACGGTCAACGAGCCGAACACGGTCGGGGTCTGGAAGCTGCGGCCGATGCCGAGGCGGACACGCTGGTGCTCGCGGCGACGGGTGATGTCCTCACCGTTGAACCACACCGTCCCGGACGACGGCCGGGTCAGCCCGGTGACGACATCGATCAGGGTCGTCTTGCCGGCCCCGTTCGGCCCGATCAGGAAGCGCAACTCGCCGCGACGGATGCGCAGATCGACGCCGCTGAGCGCCGTGAACCCGTCGAACTCGACCGTGACGTCGGCGATGTGCAGCGCGACGTCATCTGCGCCGACGCCGACTGCGCCCACGCCGTCAGCGACAACCTCATCCGTGCCGACGTCGTCTGCGCTGAAGCCGACCACGCCGCTCCCGACCGCGCCGACGTCGTGTCGGTCGGCGCCCTCGGGTGCGCCGGCGAGGCTCACGACGCCACCTCCACGACGGGTTCCGTTCGAGGAGAGCGACGCCTCGTGGCCCGCCTGCCGCGCATCCACACCAACCGTCCGACACCGATCAGACCGCCCGGGGCGACGGCGAGCACGATCACGAACAGTGCGCCCTGCAGGTACGACCAGTCGTCGGGCCGCGCATTGCTGATCGACACTCGCAGCCAGTTGACGAGCAGCGCGCCGATCGCCGCACCCCACAATGTCCCCCGCCCGCCGACTGCGACCCAGCAGACGAACAAGATCGACGGCAGGACGGCGAACTGGTTCGGCGAGACGATCCCGATCACGGGTGCGGCAAGCGCACCGGCGATGCCGGCGATCGCCGCCGAGATCGCGAACGCGACCGTCTGCACGAGCGCCGGGTTGTAGCCGAGGAAGCGGACGCGTGGCTCGCTGTCACGCGTCGCGACGAGCAGCCGGCCGTACCGGCTGCGCACCACCTTCAACGCGATCGCCAGCACGACGAGGAGAACGACGGCGGTGATCCGGTACAGCCAGAGGTTGGTGTGGGCATCGTACTTGCTCCGCCCGAAGATCTCGTTGAAGCCGGTCAGCCCGTTGAACCCCGCGGTGAACGGCAGGTTGCCGATCAGGATCAGCGAGAACACGAGCGCGGTGGCCTGGGTGAGCAGTGCGAAGTACGGGCCGCGGACCCGGCGGGTGAACACCAGCGCGCCGAGCAGCGCGGCGATGGCCGCCGGCACGACGATGGCGGCGACGGCGGCGAACCAGAAGTTCTGGAACGGCCGCCACAGCAACGGGAGGCTCGTGAAGTTGCCGTACAGCGACATGAACGACGGCAGCTTCGACCCGGCCGGCACGTTCTCGAGGGTGAGGTGCATCCCCATCGAGTACGCCCCGAGCCCGAAGAAGACGCCCTGGCCGAGCACCAGCATCCCGCCGTAGCCCCAGGCGATGTCCAGCCCGACGGCGAGGATCGCGTAGCACAGGAACTCGGCCCATTTGCGAACCTCGGCGGGCCCGTCGACGATGTTCGGGAGGAACCAGATCACAGCGGCGAACGCCACGAAGATGCCACGGGCGATCCACGCGTTGTCCGTCCCCGGCACGAGCCGCGCGATCACCGAGCGGCGTGGCGCAGCGGCCGCCGGTGGCACGACGACCGGCGCGATGTCGGCCGTCATGACGTCAGCCCCCGCGTGCGCAGCGAGACGATGCCGTTCGGGCGGATCTGCAGGAACACGACCACGAGCGCGAACACCGCCGCCTTGCCGAGCGTCGCCGAGGTGGCGTACTCGATGTAGCTGTTGACGATCCCCAACGCGAGCGCAGCAATGATCGCGCCGCGCAGCTTGCCGAGCCCGCCGACGATCACGACGAGGAACGCGTCGACGATGTAGTGGAGCCCGATGTCGAACCCGACGGAACCGACCAGCGCGACCGCCACCCCGGCGATGCCGGCGAGTCCGGAGCCGAGGAAGAACGTCGTCGAGTCGACCCGCCGGGTGTGCAGGCCGCTGACCGCGGCGAGGTCGCGGTTCTGCACGACGGCCCGAATGCGATGGCCCTGACGCAGCCGGTTGGTGAACAGCCAGACGCCGATCATCACGACGACGACGAGCACGATGATGAACAGCCTGGTGTGGGTCATCGTCACCCCGAGCACCTTCCAGTTGCCGCCCAGCCACGTCGGAACCTTGACGTCCACCGGCTGGGCGCCGAAGCGGTCCTTCGCGAACTGCTGCAGGATGAGGCTGACGCCGAACGTCACCAGCAGGGTGTCGAGGGGCCGGCCGTACATCCGCCGCAGGAGCAGCCACTCGAGCAGCACGCC
>JBBQTN010000152.1:0-13147 GCA_038213195.1 Acidimicrobiales bacterium
GTGAACGTCAGCAGCATCAGCACCTCGTAGCGGGCGAACGTCAGCCCGAATGCGGCAAGCGCATCGTCCACCCTGGCGAGCAGGATCTGGTGCACCCGCATCACCGACGTGACCAGCGCCATGCCGTCGGCAGCCTCGTCCCAACCGCGCTCCTGCCAGTTGCGCCGAGCCTCCGCCACCGGGTCGAAACGGAGTGGGCGGCGGGGCACATCGACACCCTAGCGGCGGTCGTGATTTCGTTGGACGTCGAACTTCTCGACTAGTTGGACGTCAAAGTAGTATGTCGACATGAAGGGTATCGAGATCCAACGCGTCGGGGTGCTCGGCTGCGGTCTGATGGGCTCCGGCATCGCCGAGGTGTGCGCGCGCAATGGTCGCGACGTGGTGGTGGTCGAGGCAGACGCGACCCTGGTCGAGCTGGGCAGGGCGCGGGTGGAGAAGTCGCTCGATGCCGCGCTGAACCGCGGCAAGCTCGCCGAGGCCGACCACGCCGCGGCCTTGCGCCGGCTGGACTTCACGGACGACTGGTCGGCGTTCGGCGACCGTGACCTGGTGGTCGAGGCGATCAGCGAGGACCAGACGTTGAAGGTCGATGCGTTCCGGCGGCTCGACGGCATCGTCACCGGCAGCGATTCGATCCTCGCCTCGAACACGTCCTCGATCCCGATCATGAAGCTCGCGACGGCAACGGGGCGGCCGGAGCAGGTCATCGGCCTGCACTTCTTCAACCCGGTGCCGGTGCTCCCGCTGGTGGAGCTGGTGCCGTCGTTGATGACGGCGGCCGGCACGTCCGACACGACCTCGGACTTCGCCACCGAGGTCCTCAACAAGCACGTCATCCGCTCGCAGGATCGCGCCGGGTTCGTCGTCAACGCCCTGCTCATCCCGTACCTGCTCTCGGCGATCCGGATGCTCGAGAGCGGGTTCGCGACCGCCGACGACATCGACGCCGGGATGGTCCACGGCTGTGCTCACCCGATGGGGCCGCTCGCCCTCGCCGACCTGATCGGCCTCGACACCACGATGGCCGTCGCCGAGTCGATGTACGCGGAGTTCAAGGAGCCGCTGTACGCGCCCCCGCCGCTGCTCAGCCGGATGGTCGAAGCGGGGCTGCTCGGGCGCAAGTCCGGCCGCGGCTTCTTCGGGTACCAGCGATGAACGAGCGCGAGCTGCACGTGCCGCAACACCCGGTGCGCTTCGTCACCGCGGCGAGCCTGTTCGACGGTCACGACGCGTCGATCAACATCATGCGCCGGATCCTCCAGGCCCAGGGCGCAGAGGTCGTGCACCTCGGCCACAACCGTTCGGTCGACGACGTCGTGCGTGCCGCGCTGCAGGAGGACGTGCAGGGCATCGCGATCAGCTCATACCAGGGTGGCCACGTCGAGTACTTCAGCTACCTCCTCGACCGTCTGCGCGAGGAGGGCATCGCCGACGTCCGCGTGTACGGGGGCGGCGGCGGGGTGATCGTGCCGGCGGAGATCGAGCTGCTCGAGTCGCGCGGTGTCGCCAAGATCTTCTCCCCGCAGGACGGCCAGCAGCTCGGCCTGCGCGGCATGATCAACCTGATGATCGCCGAGTGCGATCGCCCGTTGCCGACCGAGGCGGTCGACGTCGAGCAGCTGCTGGCCGGCTCGCAGCGCGCCCTGGCGAGGGTGATCAGCCAGCTCGAAGCCGGCGTCGACGGGGTCGAGCCGCGACTCGTCGACGAGATCAGCACCGCGGCGGGCCGCCGCCAGGTCCCCGTGGTCGGGATCACCGGCACCGGCGGCTCCGGGAAGTCGTCGCTGACCGACGAGCTGCTGCTGCGCTTCCGCCTCGATCAGGCGGACAAGCTGAAGATCGCCATCATCGCCGTCGATCCGACCCGTCGCCGCGGCGGCGGCGCGCTGCTCGGCGACCGGATCAGGATGAATGCGATCGACAGCCCGAACGTGTTCTTCCGCTCGCTCGCAACCCGCGGCGCGAGCGAGCTCCCGGCCTGCACGAGCGGCGTGATCGCCGCCGCCAAGGCCTGGGGAGCGGACCTGGTGATCGTCGAGACGCCCGGCATCGGCCAGGGCGACGCGGCAATCGTCCCGTTCGTCGACGTGCCGATGTATGTGATGACCCCCGAGTTCGGGGCGGCGTCGCAGCTCGAGAAGATCGACATGCTCGACTTCGCCGAGATCATCGTGATCAACAAGTTCGAGCGTCGCGGGGCCGAGGACGCGCTGCGCGACGTGCGCCGCCAGTACACCCGCAACCGGGAGCTGTTCGATGTCGACCAGGCCAGCCTGCCCGTGTTCGGCACGGTCGCCTCGCGGTTCAACGACGACGGGGTCACCGCGCTGTACCAGCACCTGCGCAGCGTGCTCGGCCGGCACGGCCTGATCACCCACGACGGCGCACTCGCGTCGGTGGACACCAAGCGGTCGACGCACGTCGGCGTGATCGTGCCGACGAGCCGGCAGCGCTACCTCGCCGAGATCACCGAGACGATCCACCGCTATCACCAGACCACCGCCGACCAGGCGGGGCTGGCCCAGCGCCACCAGCAGTTGTCGGCGACCGCCGAGCTGCTCGCCGGCCGGGCGCTGCCCACCGCCGACGTCGACGCGCTGACCGCCGAGACGGCGAACAGCATCGAGGCGAGCGTACGCACCCTGCTGGACGCCTGGCCGTCGCGCAAGGCCGAGCTGACCGGGCCGGACCGCGCCGTGCGCGAATCGCTCTCGGGCACGCTGATCCCCAAGCTCGCGGTACCGCAGTTCGACGATCACGGCGCGCTCGTCCGCTGGCTGCGCAGCGAGAACCTGCCAGGACACTTCCCGTTCACCGCCGGCGTGTTCCCGTACAAGCGCGAGGGCGAGGACCCGGCGCGGATGTTCGCCGGCGAGGGTGGCGCAGCGCGCACCAACCGCCGGTTCAAGCTGCTCTCGCAGGGCCAGCCGGCGACCCGCCTGTCGACCGCGTTCGACTCGGTGACGCTGTACGGCTTCGACCCGGCCGAGCGCCCCGACATCTACGGCAAGGTCGGCAACTCCGGCGTGTCGATCGCCACGCTCGACGACATGAAGGTGCTCTACGGCGGCTTCGACCTGTGCGACCCCACGACCTCGGTGTCGATGACGATCAACGGTCCCGCGCCGACACTGCTGGCGATGTTCCTGAACACCGCGATCGACCAGCAGCTCGACGTGTTCGAGGCATCCGAGGGCCGCCGTCCCGACGACGACGAGGCGCAGGCGATCAGGGCGCGGACGCTGAGCACGGTGCGCGGCACCGTGCAGGCCGACATCCTCAAGGAGGACCAGGGCCAGAACACGTGCATCTTCTCCACCGAGTTCTCGCTCGGGGTGATGGCCGACATCGCCGAGTACTTCGTCGACCACGAGGTGCGCAACTTCTACTCGGTGTCGATCTCCGGGTACCACATCGCCGAGGCGGGCGCGAACCCGATCTCCCAGCTCGCGTTCACGCTCGCCAACGGGTTCACCTACGTGGAGGCGTACCTCGCCCGCGGCATGCGCGTCGACGACTTCGCCCCCAACCTCAGCTTCTTCTTCTCCAACGGGATGGATCCCGAGTACACGGTGCTCGGCCGCGTCGCCCGGCGGGTGTGGGCGATCGCGATGCGCGACCGCTACGGCGCCAACGACCGGTCACAACGGCTGAAGTACCACATCCAGACGAGCGGTCGCTCGCTGCACGCCCAGGAGATGTCGTTCAACGACATCCGCACCACCCTGCAGGCGCTGTGCGCGATCTATGACAACGCCAACAGCCTGCACACCAACGCCTACGACGAGGCGGTCACCACGCCGTCGGTCGAGTCGGTGCGGCGGGCGCTGGCGATCCAGCTGGTGATCAACCGCGAGTGGGGGCTGGCGATGAACGAGAACCCGCTGCAGGGCAGCTTCATCGTCGACGAGCTGACACAGCTCGTCGAGGAGGCGGTGCTCGCCGAGCTCGACCGGATCGCCGAGCGCGGTGGCGTGCTGGGCGCGATGGAGACCGGCTACCAGCGCGGCCGGATCCAGGACGAATCGATGCTCTACGAGCACCGCAAGCACGACGGCACGCTGCCGATCGTCGGCGTCAACACGTTCCTCAACCCCAACGGCGACGACGGCACGCACGGCACGCTGGAGCTGGCCCGGTCCAACGACGACGAGAAGAACGACCAGATCGACCGACTGCGCAGGTTCCAGGCCGAGCACGCCCACGAGCGGCCGCTCGCACTCGATCGCTTGCGCGAAGCAGCGCTCGGCGGCGACAACGTCTTCGCCGTGCTCGTCGACGTCGTCCGTTCCTGCTCGCTCGGCGAGATCACCGACACCTTGTTCGAGGTCGGCGGCCGCTACCGCCGCAACGTGTAGCCGCGGCGGCTCAGTGGCTCCGGTCGGCGGCTCGGCTCGACAGGGCCCAGCTCGACAGGGCTCAGCTCGACCCGGGCGGGTTGTGCAGCAATCCCGTGAACGCCAGCAGATCGCTGCGCTCCATCGTGCCCGACACCTCCACGAACCAGTCAGGGGTCGCGGCAGGGTGGCCGAGGATCTGCGTGCCGGTGAGCTTGGATTCGACGGTGACCTTGCCCAACGCATCCGACGTCGCGTCGCTGCCCGGGTTGTCGTCGGACGGCTCGACCGAGGTCGGGCCCTGGAGCACGACGATGAGGCTCGCCGCGCTCGTGTACACGTCCACGTAGCTCGTCACGACGGTCGTCGGCCCGAGGTCCGTCGGGCTGGTCGTGTCGCCGATCGTGCCGGTCGGCGACACCGCGCTGTGGTCGGTGGCGTTCTGCTGCAGCGTGTAGCGGCCCTGCAGCTGGTAGCCCGCAGGAGCCGTGGCGAACCCCCAGTACGAGTCGTCGGCCGGCGCGCTGCCGATCGGGCTGAGGCTGGTGCCGCCGTCGGCCAGCGAGGCCGGCGACCCGGTGATCGCGAAGTCCTGATCGGTCAGGGACGGCGCCAGGTCGATCTCCGTTGCGGTGAGGTGCTCGAGCAGCGCGCCGCCGTTGATCGCGACCTGCTCGAGCACCAGACCGGTGGCGTCGATGCACACGTCGGCATAGGTCGTGTCCGTCGGTGCGGTGATCTGGTAGTTCTCCAGCGGCGCGCCCGTGCGGTACACCTGGCACTCCCGACCGAGCAGCGTGCGGCGTTCGCGGGGGACGAACGTGTTGTCGGCGACGAGATCGCCGAGGACCGCGTCGAGCCGCCAGTCGCCGATCCCCGCCGACGGGGTGATGCTGTCGACGCTCGGCTTCTCGTCGCCCGTGGTGTCCGACGAGGAGAGGCCGAGGTCGGAGACGATCGTCCACTGCACTGAGCCCCCCGGAGGGGCGCCGGTGCGACTGTCGATGTGGGTGCGGAACGGACGCTGCACGCGAAAGCCCTCGGTCGATGCGGTGTACGTCCTCGCCTCCGGTTCCGGGACGGTCGTCCCGCTGGCGTTGTCGCTGTCGCTGCTCTGCAGCTCGTAGGTGATGGTGTACGCCGCCGGAGCCTCCGTCAGCGGGAGGGTGCCGGAGGCGTCCTCGACCGGCGTCGCGACCAGCGCCGAGCTCGGCGCGACCGTCGTCGCCGAGTGCTTGTTGTTGATCAGCGCGACCGCGACGATCCCGGCGAGCACGAGCGCACACACCACCACGCCGATCACCCAACCGCGACCGCGGCGCGGCTCGGGCGGCGGGGGCTCGCCGCGATGGGCGTTCAACCGGCGGGTCGCAACGGCCGCGCGTTGACGCGCCAAGCGTGCGCGCGACGTCCGGTTCGCCATCGTCCGCGATCGTGCCACGGGCGCCCCCGCGACCCGGCGCGCGCGGTTGGGAACTCGGTGAGGCTTCGCGAACGACCTGGTGCCGAGGCCGGCCGTCGCGCCCCCGAGGCGTGTGGACCGCCCGCGACGTGGGAAGACTGGGGGCATGGGGATCACCGTGCAGGACAACCGGGACAGGCAGCGGTTCGAGATCGAAGTCGACGGTCAGCTCGCGGGGTTCGCCGACTATCGCCGCACTGGCGGCCGGATCACGTTCCCGCACACCGAGATCCGGCCCGCCTACGGCGGCAGGGGTCTCGGCACGACGCTCGCCAGAGCTGCGCTCGACGCCGTGCTCGACGACGGCCTCGCCGTCGAGCCGCTGTGCTGGTTCGTGCGCGACGTCATCGCCGCTCACCCCGACGAGTACCTCGGGTTGGTCGCTCCGCAGGACCGCCAGATCTTCGGCCTCCCCGCAGAGCTGCCGACATCGACGGTGTGCTGACGCTGACGCCGTTGGTTCGACGGCGACGAGCCCGGACGGTGAGACACGTGTGACCACACCGGGGCACATCTGCGGCGGCTCGACTCGCCCGGCACCTCGGTCCGGCCCGCTCCGCCCTGCCGGCGATGTCGCCGACAACGACTCCATGCGCGCCAGCCCTCCATGTGTCAAAAAGTAGGCGCACGTGTGTTCGATCGACGAGAAGCCGTCCGCGCTTGCGACACCGGCCGACTGACACGCTGTGTCGACGCAGGCCGTGCGAGGGTACGGGGATGATTATCGTCATCTCGGTCGGACCTGCGGGCGAGGCCACGCTCTCCATCGATCAACCCGACGATTGCGGCGCGTTCCACCTCGAGGCGCGGGGCGTGGACCGCCACGCGGTCGGCGCGTTGCTCGCGCGGGTCGGCGCGGGATCCTTGGCGGGTGACAACGCGTTCATCGAGCCGGCGACGGTCGAGCGCCTCGCCGCCGGGAGCGTCGGCGCCGACTGGGAAGCACGCTTCGCCGGGATGCTCGCCTATGCCGAGGAGAAGGGTTGGATCGACGCCTCCGGGGCCGTCCAGGCCCACGTCGAGTGGACCTGATCCGAGCAGACCCACGTCCGGATCAGCGGGCGGTGCCGCCGCGGCGGATCTCACGGAACGGCATGTCCCGATCGACGGCCGGCTCGCGCGGCAGTCCGAGCAGCTGCTCGCCGATGATGTTGTGCTGGATCTCGTCGGTGCCGCCGGCAATCGATTGTGCGGGCACAGAGACGAGCACCTCGGCGATGATCGGGTCACCGTCGGCGCCGTTGAGCATCCCCGTGGCCGCGCCGATCCGGCTGTGCACGTCGGCTGCGGCGCGGGCGACGTTGCTCAGCCCGAGCTTGCCGAGCGAGCCGGATGACCCTGGGCTGACCCCGCGCGCCAACGCCGCCGCCGCACGCTGCGCAGTGAGCTGGTGGGCGCGCTGCATCGACGTCAAGGCCGCCAGCCGGTCGCGGACGAGCGGATCGTGCGCCGTGCCGTTGGCCTGTGCGCGTGACACCGCAAGATCGACGCGTCCGGCGCGCTGGGGGTACCACGAGTAGGTCGCGAAGTAGTCGTCGGCCTCGGCCTCGGCCTCGGCCACGGTGCGGCCCGCGGCTCGGTTGCGCGGCGTGCGCCGGAGCGAACCGAACCGACGCTCGAACGCGAGCGTGGTCATCGCCACCCGCCACCCCTCGCCCGGAGCGCCGATCAGGTGATCCGCCGGGATCCGGGCGTCGGTGATGAACACCTCGTTGAACGACGAGTGCCGGTTCATCTGCAGCAACGGTCTGGCCTCGACGCCCGGCTGATGCATCGGCAGCACGAACGCGGTGATCCCCTTGTGCTTCGGCACGTCGAAGTCGGTGCGCGCGAGGAGCAGGCCGTAGTCGGCGTGGTGGGCGCTGGTGCTCCACAGCTTCTGCCCGTTGACCACCCACTCGTCGCCGTCCAGGTCGGCCCGGGTCGTCAGACCGGCGAGGTCCGAGCCGTTGCTCGGCTCGCTGAACAGCTGACACCAGGTGTGCTCGCCGGTCAGGATCGGCAGCAGGAAGCGGTCCTTCACCTCGTCCCCACCGTGGGCGAGGATCGTCGGTGCGGCGAGACCGATGCCCGTCCCGGGCGGCACGCCGACGGCGCCCGCCGCGTTGAGCTCGTGGTTGGTGACCTCGTCCGCCCAGCCGGGCAGTCCGCGCCCGTGCCACACGACCGGCCACGAAGGAGCTCCCCAGCCCGATCCGGCGAGCAGCCTGCGCCATTCCAGCAACGGACGATCTGGGTCCCAGTTGCCGGCGATCCACGACCGCACCTCGGCTTCGACCTTGTCTCGGGTGGCCTCCGCTGCCGTCATGCCGCCATCTTGGCGCGCCGGGCGCCAGGGATGCCTCACGGGACAGCGCGCCTGCTCCGCGGCTGCGGTTGGCGTCGACATGCCTCGCCGCGAGGAGCACGCGTCCTCCCCGCTCGGGTGGCGGTCTCGACCGCGCCGGCGGCCCACCGACCGTTCCGTAGACTCCGCCGCATGGCCGGCCCGGTGGTGTTCTCCCTGGTCGAGATGATCGACTGCGACACGGCCCTGCGCAAGATCGGCGCCGAGGCGATCTCGCTGGCCGACGCCGGACAGCGCATCGCCGACTGGCTGTGCGTGCACGTCCATGATGTCGATGGCCGGCAGTCGCTCGCCGAGGTGCTCGTCGAGGTGATCCCACCTGCGGCGGCTGCGGAGCAGGTCACGCTGATCGGTCGGTCGCGGTGGCGACGCGCCACCCGCGCGGACGGTCAGGATCGTGACGACCCCGACCGGGATCCGCACGATGCCGCGCCCGCGCACTGCGCGGCGGTCGTGCTCGACGGCGCCCTGCCTGACGGTGCGCGGTTCGTGCTGACGATGCGCGGTGTCGAGGCGATGCCGGCCGAGGTCGCCGAGATGTTCGCCCCGATCCGGTTCAGCGTGACCAGCGCGCTGCTGGCGTTCGTCCCCGTGGGTGGGTCGACGACGGTGGAGCAGATCGCCGACGCGCACCTCACGGCTCTCAGCGACCTCCTCGATGCACGGACTGCGGCGGCCAAGCTGCAGTCACATCGGCTGTCCGCAGCCCTGGTGGCGGCGAACCGGCACGCCGGCGAGCTGGCTGCGTCGCGCGCCGAGCTGGCAGCGAGCGAGGCGCTGAAGTCGGCCATCATCGAGAGCGCGCTCGACGGCGTGATCGGGATGGACGCGTCGGGCACGATCACCGGCTTCAACCTCGCCGCCGAGACGATCTTCGGGATCGGGCGCGACGATGCCGTCGGCCGGCTGCTCGCCGACGTCATCGTCCCCGAGCACCTGCGCGAGAACCACCGCCACGCGTTGGAGCGCTACATCGCCACCGGGTACGGGTCGATCGTCGGCCGCCGGGTGGTGGTCAGCGCGCTGCACCGCTCCGGCCGCATCTTCCCCGCCGAGCTGAGCGTCACCCGGGTGCCCGGGAGCGATCCGCCGGTGTTCAGCGGGCACGTGCGCGACATCACCGAGCGGCTGCGCCACGAGGACGAGCTGCTCGCCAGCCGGGCCCGCATCGCCCACATCGCGCGCACGTTGCAGACGAGCCTGCTCCCGCCGACCCTGCCGACGATCGCGCGGCTGGAGCTGGCGGCGCTGTACCGCCCCGTCACCGACGGGTTGGACGTCGGCGGCGACTTCTACGATGCGTTCGAGATCGGCACAGGCCGGTGGGCGTTCACGCTCGGCGACGTCTGCGGCAAGGGCGCCGATGCCGCCGTGATCACCGCGCTCGCCCGCTACACGATGCGCGCCGCCGTGGTCAGCGACCCCGAGCCGAGCAGCGTGCTGCGCCGGCTCAACGACGCCGTGCACCGCCAGCACCCCGAGCAGTTCTGCACCGCGGTGTGCGCGGTCGTGCAGCCAGACGACGGACGGCTGGTGCTGTCGCTGGGCGGCCACCCACACCCGTTGCTGCTGCGCACCGACGGCAGCGTCGAACGGCTCGGGACGCCGGGTCTGCTCCTCGGACCGTTCGCGGACTGGCACGGCACGACGACCGGCCTCACCATGGATCCCGGCGACCTGCTCGTGCTGTACACCGACGGGCTGACGGAAGCGCGGCGCGGCAAGGAGGAGTTCAGCGAGGCGCGCCTGCTCCGCACGCTCGGCGGGCTCGGCGGCCAGGCGGCTTCGAGCGTCGTGACGTTGCTGGAGAGCGAGGTCGTCGCGTTCGCAGCCGAGCCGACCGACGACATCGCGATCCTCGCGATCCGGATGACCGGATGAGGGCCGGCGTCCGGGGTCAGCTGCGCGGCACCCTCGACCAGGGCAAGTCCTTGTCCACCCGCGGTTCACCGGGCAGACCGAGCACCTGTTCGCCGAGGATGTTGCGCATGATCTCGGATGTCCCGCCTTCGATCGAGTTGGCCCTGACCCGCAGGAACGCGTACCCCGTGCCACGGCCGGCGCCCGTCACCTCGAGCATCTCCGGCCGGCGGAAGGTGTAGTCGAAGCCGACCTGCCCGGCGGCGCCCTGCAGGGTGACGCAGAAGTCGTAGACGTCCTTGTTCAGCTCCGCCATGGCCAGCTTGGCGATCGATCCGCCTGGGCCCGGGTTGCCGACCTTGGCGGCTTCGGCCGTGCGCTGCACCGACAAGCGCTGCACCTCCCCGCGCACCCACAGCCGCATCAGCTGATCACGGCGCGCCGGCGTCTGCGCCGCCGCGTCGAGCGCGCTCCAGATCTGCACGGCATCGCTCGCCGTTCCGCCGGGCTGGCCGCGTCCACCGCCCTCACCTCCGCCGATCGCAGTGCGTTCGTTCATCAGCGTCGTCAAGGCGACCCGCCAACCCTCGCCGGCGGCACCGATGCGGTTCTCGTCGTGGATGCGCACGTCCGTGAGGTACACCTCGTTGAACTCCGCCTCGCCGGTGATCTGGCGCAGCGGGCGCACCTCGACGCCAGGGGCATGCATGTCGAGGGCGAAGTACGTCATCCCCTTGTGCTTCGGCGCCTCGGGATCGGTGCGCGTGACGAGCATCCCCCAGTCGCCGAGGTGGGCGAGCGTGTTCCACACCTTCTGCCCGTTGACCGTCCACTCGTCACCGTCGCGCACCGCCCGGCAGGCGAGGCCGGCGAAGTCGGAGCCTGCTCCCGGCTCAGAGAAAAGCTGGCACCACCGCTGCTCGCCGGTGTACATCGGCCGCAGGAACCGGCGCTTCTGCTCGTCGGTACCCCACGTGGCGATGGTCGGACCGGCGAGCGCGATGAAGAACGTCGTCGGATCCTGCGCGGCGGCCCCCGCTGCGCGCAGGCGCCGCTCGACGTGGCGGTTGAGGTCGGGGCGGACGTTCAGGCCGCCGGAGCCCTCGGCGAAGTGCACCCAGGCCAGCCCGCGGTCGAAGCGCGCGTCGCGGAAGAGGATCGGGTCGGTCGTGCGTGGGTCGTGTTCGGTGAGCAGTGCGTCGATCGCCGCGTCGACAGTCGCGGTGGACGCGTCGGCGGGGCCGGGTGCGGACGTGGTGGCGACGATCTCGGTAGTGGTCACGTCGCGCATGTTCGCGCGTCTGCGACCGTCGACTGCTTCGCGTCGACGCTCACATAGGCTGCGCACCGTTGAATCCGAGCTCGTGGGAACTCTTCGGGCGCATCGCGCTCGCCGGCGGGATCACCGCACTGCTCGGTCTCGAGCGTGAGCTGAGCCGGCATCCGGCCGGCATCCGCACCCATGCGATCGTCGGCATCGGCGCGGCGTTGTTCACCGTGGCTGGCGCGTACGGCTTCGGTGCGCACGCCGATCCGTCGACGACGCGCGTCGCCGCGCAGGTCGTCACCGGCATCGGCTTCCTCGGCGCGGGCACGATCCTGCGGCACAAGGACAAGGTCAAGGGTCTGACGACCGCGGCCACGCTGTGGCTCGCCGCCGGGTTCGGGATCTCGGCGGGGAGCGGGCTGATCGCGCTCACGATCGCGACCTTCGCGATGGCGCTGGTGATCCTCCTGGCGGTGCACGTCACCGACCCGATGATCGCCGCCTTCCACGCTCGTGAGGACGCGCGCCACCCGAGGCGAGACGACCGACCAGACCCGACGCTGTAGCCGCGTTGCCGGTCGAGGAGCCCGGTGACGCAGCATGCGACGTCGGGGGGAGGCTCCTTCTACAGTGCCGCCAGCGCCGTTCCCGAACCACAGGAGGATCGCATGGCCATTGGACGCTTCCCGGTCGAATCCGGGCACATCATGATGTTCGCTCGCGCCGTCGCCGACGTCAACCCGGTGTACTACGACGAGGAGGCGGCCAAGGCGGCCGGTCTCACCGGCATCCCCGCACCGCCGACGTTCGTGCAGTCGAGCGCCCAGTTCGACCCGGAGTACTTCCTGCGCCCGAAGGTCGGCCAGCCGTGGTTCGGCTCCGGCCGCAACGCCACGAGCCTCCCGCCCAAGCAGGGCGGCGGCGGCGGTGGCGGAGGTGGCGGTGGCCTGCACGCCGAGCAGCACTATGAGTACCACCGTCCGCTGGTGGCCGGCGACGTGCTGACCGCGACCACGAAAGAGGGCAAGACGTGGGAGAAGGAGGGGCGCCGGGGTGGCAGCCTCTCGTTCAGCGAATCGATCATCGAGTACCGCAACCAGGACGGCGAGCTCGTCGTCACGGCCCGCGGCGTGGGTGTGCGCACCGGAAAGGTGGTGGAGTGATGAAGGTCGACGAGGTGAAGGTCGGCGACAGCCGTGAAGAGGTGATCGTCGACGATCTCAGCCGCACCCAGATCGTGATGTACGCCGGGGCGTCGGGCGACTACAACCCGCTGCACACCGACGACAAGTTCACCACCGAGGTGGCCGGCTACCCGAGCGTGTTCGCCCACGGGATGCTGACGATGGGGATGACGGGCCGGGTCGTCACCGACTGGGTCGGCGTCGGCGCGTTGAAGACGTACGGAGTGCGCTTCTCCAAGCAGGTCTTCCCCGGCGACACGCTGACGACCACCGTCACCGTCAAGTCGGTGGACACGGCCGGCGACGAGCCGGTGGCGGAGTTCGACGTCACCACGAAGAACCAGGACGGCGACACCGTCGTCGTCGGTTACGCCACGGCGCGCCTGGAGTCCTGAACCCGCGGTTCTTCTCGCCGGCGCGCCCCGGGATGCCCTCGGGCGCCGACGACGATCACGTCGCGTCAATCATCGCGGTCGCGCCGACAATAATTCGTCAGCGGACAGCTCGGACGTTCGCCGCCGACCAGGCTCGCGTCGTGACCGCTCGACGGACATGGATCGCGGCGGTCGTGCTGCCCATCGCCGCCGTCGCCGCGCTCGTCCCGCTGCGCGATCATGTCGCCCGCACCAACCTCGCGCTGCTCCTGGTGATCGTCGTCCTCGCTGCCGCGATGCTCGGTGGTCGAAC